>JAYWEV010000076.1:0-6175 GCA_043779145.1 Aestuariivirga sp.
ACGCGCCGTCTACGCTTCTCTTTCTTTCTTTAACAATGTCAAACAGCGGGGAGTTTTGAGGCTCCGATAGGCGACAGACATTCCTTTTACCGATCTCCCCTTTCAGGAAGGCCGGCATTAGAAGCGCCGTTCGCTCTTGAATTTCCATGAGGCAGTGAGCGCTAACCGTGCGCCCCAGGCCCTCAGTGAGCGGTGTATAGGTCGGGTTAAGGCAAAGTGTCAAGCGTCGTGTTTAAAAAAAATGACTTATTTTACAAGCTATTGTTATCAATGAATTTTAAATCGTTTTTTAAGTTGAAAACTTATCATTTCACGCATGCCGTCACAAGTATTTTATAAAAATCAGCTGGGCAATGCTCAGCGGGACTGAATTAGTTCCATGCGAATTGAGCAGTTAGCGCTCCAAAAAGCCCTCGTGTCTTGTTATGACTCACTTTTTCCCGTTTTTATGGTTAACCAACGGGAAATAAATTCGTGCGAAGTTGGAAGTTGATACCGAGCGCCATTGCCGGCCGAAAAGGTTGACACAGGATATCTCGAGAGGCATTGTCCGGCAAAATCCGGTCTGGCCTGAATTGCGTCATAATTGTGGTGTCTCGCTAGTCGTTAGGCGTCTGAGTCGGAGATAAATCTAGGGGGTTCGTTACAGTTGCAAAGTCAGCGTAAAGCCAGGCAATTGGTATTAAGGCCGGAAACATTCGTTTCCTTGCCTAAAAAAGCCGATGTCGCTGCTTTTGATTTGGAAACTTCTTTTTTGGAAGAAGGCACCAATCAGCGCTGGCTGTTGACGAGTTGCATCGCTGGGATCGCCGGAACACTTATCGTTGGGAGTTCAATGCTCGGCCTGTTCGGCCATAACATTCGCCCGACCGATGCCTCGGCCGCAGTAGAAATGAAGGCAGAGATTCTAAACCCTGTAAATCCGCTATCACCGGAGAAGCCAAACAGCGAGATCAAATCAGAAATTATCGCTGAGCGCGACTTAGATAGCGGTTATGCCTATCCAAAAATAACAGCAGATGAATTGCCTTATTCCAAAAACAAAACAACCGTTCTTGATGCTGAAATTATATCGGTCTCGCGCCAAAGCGAAAATATAACGACCATCAGCAAAACCCCGCCGCCAGAGCCAGTCGATGAAATTTTCCAACTGGCTAAGGGCTCAACACTTATAGAAGAACTCGCCAATCGTGGCGTGCCTCAAGCCACCGCCGAGGCGCTTGCAGCTTCTATTGAACCTGTTTTTCCACTTTCACGCATAGCTCCAGGCACAAAGTTTGAAGTGACGTTTGATCGCCAGATCGATTTTTATGGTCGCGAAGTCACCTTTCCTGTTGAAGTCACTTTCAAAACAGATTCGAATGAAACCGTAACCGTTGATAGCGATGAAGATGGGCAATTTGCCACCCAGATCGACGGCGCGCCAACGCCTGATGCGCCAAAAGTAGCCGAGAAACCTTTAATAACGCAATTCCGCAGCGTGGCTCAAATCGGCGCGGGTCTTTACTCAACTGCTAAAGACAATAAAATTCCAGATTACATCGTCAGCGAGTTTACCCGCGTTTTCTCATACGATGTGGATTTTCAACGCCAAGTCAAAGCCAGCGACTCGTTTGAAGTCTTCTACGGAAATCCATTCACTGGCACATCGAACAAACGCAAAGTTCTACATTTCGCAAAACTCACAAGTGATGGCGAAACCCGTGTCTACTACCGTTTCACCACGAGCGATGGCCAAACTGCGTACTTTGACGAGAACGGCAGAAGTGCGGCGCGTTCGCTTTTGAAAACCCCAGTATCGGGCGCCAAACTGACTTCAGGCTTTGGCATGCGCATCCATCCGTTGCTCGCCTACTCCAAAATGCACACGGGCGTCGACTTCGGGGCGCCCTCGGGCACACCAATTCATGCTGCAGGTGATGGTGTCATTGCCCAAGCTGGCCGCGAGAGCGGTTATGGCAACGTGATCGAGATCAAACACAACGCAACTTATAAAACCATGTACGCCCACATGCGCAGTTTTGCGACGGGCATCCGCGCTGGTGTTCATGTTAATCAGGGCCAGGTCATCGGCTATGTCGGCACAACGGGCCGTTCAACTGGCCCGCATTTGCATTATGAAGTGCGCATCAATGACCGCCCGGTTAACCCAACCAGCATTCGAACAGCAGGCGGCAATCAACTTGCGGGCAAAGATCTGTTGAACTTCAAATTGAATAAGCAACATATCTTGACCATGATGCAAAACGCGCCATCAGCCGCGTTAGTCGCGCAAGCTAATCAATAAAGCCCAATTCACGCTGCAATTTCTTTGTTAAATTTTGCGATGCCAAGCGGTGGCTTTCGCGCAGATAATCTTCGAGTGCCGCATCATCCATGCTCTCTCCATTGAAATACTGGATCCACGACATACCACGCGAAGCCAAATAGGGCGCAGGCCGCAAGCCCTTCTGCGTTTTCAAAAGATCATAACTGAACCGCGAACACTTAAACGAAACTTGAAATCCATTTTCATCGCGCGCCAACGCAAAAACTTTGGTCGCCACTTTCCAAACATGCGCCCGGCCCCATTGCACGATGGTGTTCGTATGTGGCAATGATTTGCAAAAGGCGTTATATTCAGAAAGCGTCATGGCTTCATAAGTTGGGCCATACGAGATTGAACCAAATTATCGGCCTCGCTTTCAAGCGCGCGAAAAACCCGAACCACACGCATGCCAAAATCGGTAACACGTGCCCCACCCCCACCGCTGCCACCAGCCGCCGTCTCAATCACATCCCGCCCAAACATATGATTAAGCTCATCCATCAAAAGCCATGCACGACGATATGACATATTCATTTTGCGGGCAGCAGCAGAAATTGATCCCGTCTCGCCCACCAACTCCAGCAGCCGAACTTTGCCGCGACCAAGTTTAAGATCGTTAGCAAATTCTATTTTTATCGCAGCTTTCGGTTTATCAGAAACAGTCATGGCAGCACCTTAATTCATGCCGCCACAACCGCAATTGCTTTGTTAATGCAAAGTTGTCAGTCCACTAGCTTTGGATAAATCACCCACAATCACGCCATTAAACGTGAAAACCCCATCTTTGGCACCCACGTCAACAGTATCACCGTCCTTCACATGCCCTGCCAAAATTTCCTGCGCCAACGGGTCTTGCACAGATTTCTGGATGACCCGCTTCAAAGGCCGTGCACCATAAGCCGGGTCATAGCCCTTCTCGGCCAGCAACTCGCGCGCTGCCGGATCAAGTGTCACATCAATCTTCCGTTCACTGAGTAATTTTTTCAAACGCAGCAACTGAATATCAACAATCGAACCCATATGAACCCGCTTCAAACGGTGGAACAGAATGATCTCGTCCAGACGGTTGAGAAACTCTGGCCTGAACGAAGCTTTCACCACGCCCATAACTTGATCGCGAACCTCTTCCACATCTTGGTTTTCACCCAGCGCCACAAGATATTCCGAACCCAAATTCGAAGTCATAATGATCAGCGTGTTTTTAAAATTGACAGTGCGTCCCTGCCCGTCAGTCAACCTGCCATCATCAAGAACTTGCAACAGCACATTGAACACATCTGGATGCGCCTTTTCAACTTCATCAAACAATACCACTTGATAAGGCCTGCGCCGCACAGCTTCAGTCAGCATGCCGCCTTCATCATATCCAACATAGCCGGGAGGTGCACCGATGAGACGCGACACCGAATGCTTCTCCATATATTCAGACATATCAACACGCACCATCGCATGCTCATCATCAAACAGATAAGCAGCTAACGCCTTGGTCAGTTCCGTCTTGCCAACACCTGTTGGGCCCAAGAACATGAACGAGCCAATTGGGCGATTAGGGTCCTGTAAACCCGCACGCGAACGGCGCACAGCCGTGGCAACAGCTTCTACAGCTTCAGCTTGACCCACAACACGTTTACCCAGCTCTTGCTCCATTTGCAGCAAGCGGTCTTTTTCACCAGCCAACATTTTATCAATCGGAATGCCAGTCCAGCGCGAAACCACTTGAGCGATATGCGCTTCCGTCACGGCCTCTTCGAGCATTTTGGAGCCGCCCTGCTCTTCAGCAGCGGCTAACTTTTTCTCCAAACCTGGGATGGTCGCATAGGCCAATTCACCAGCCTTGGCGAAATCGCCCTTGCGCTGCGCCAATTCCAAATCACGCCGCGCTGTTTCCAATTCTTCCTTCACTTTGGAGGCTGAAGCGATCTTGTCTTTCTCTGCCTGCCAATTGCGGGTCATGACGGCAGATTTCTCTTCCGTCTCAGCCAATTCTTTTTCCAACTTGCCTAAGCGATCTTTGGAAGCCGAATCAGTTTCCTTCTTCAAAGCCACGCGTTCGATCTGCAGCTGCATGATGCGCCGATCAAGTTCATCGAGTTCTTCAGGCTTTGAATCAACTTGCATACGCAAGCGCGAACCCGCCTCGTCCATCAAATCGATGGCTTTGTCAGGCAAAAAGCGATCGGAAATATAGCGATTGGAAAGCTGCGCCGCAGCAACAATGGCCGAGTCAGTGATCCGCACACCATGATGCAACTCATACTTTTCTTTAATGCCGCGCAGAATTGAAATCGTATCTTCAACCGATGGCTCATTTACAAAGATCGGCTGGAAACGACGCGCCAGAGCCGCATCCTTTTCAACGTGCTTGCGATATTCATCAAGAGTCGTAGCGCCTACACAGTGAAGTTCACCACGCGCCAAAGCAGGCTTAAGCAGATTAGAAGCATCCATCGCCCCTTCGGCTTTACCAGCACCAACAAGCGTGTGCATTTCATCAATGAATAAAATGATGCCGCCATTAGCCGAGGTAACTTCCGAAAGCACGGCCTTCAATCGCTCTTCAAATTCACCGCGGAACTTTGCACCTGCAATCAACGAGCCCATATCGAGCGCCAATAATTTCTTATCTTTAAGAGATTCAGGCACATCGCCTTTTATAATGCGCAATGCCAAACCTTCAGCAATAGCAGTTTTACCAACGCCTGGCTCACCAATCAAAACCGGATTATTCTTAGTACGCCGTGACAGAACCTGGATCGTTCGCCGAATTTCTTCATCGCGCCCGATCACCGGGTCAAGCTTGCCCTCACGCGCAGCCTCAGTCAGGTCACGGGCATACTTTTTAAGAGCATCATAACCCTGCTCTGCCGAAGCAGAATCAGCCGTGCGGCCTTTGCGAATGGCGTTAATCGCCGTGTTCAAACCTTGGGCCGTAACACCCGCTGCTTTCAATGCTTTCTGCGCTTCTGAAGCTTCAACCGCCAAGGCCTGCAATAAGCGCTCGGCCGAAACATATGAATCGCCTGCCTTCTCAGCAATTTTTTGGGCCGATTCAAAAACCCGCGCCATTTCGGGCGACAAATAAACTTGGCCCGCCCCACCACCTGAAACTTTAGGTAATTTGGCTAAAACGCCTTCAACACTACGCAACGCCGCACGCGAGTCTCCGCCCGAAGCATTAATCAAGCCAGCCGCCAGCCCTTCCTCATCGTCCAGAAGAACTTTCAAAACATGTTCGGGTGAAAACCGTTGGTGACCTTCGCGAAGAGCCAATGATTGCGCCGATTGAATAAACCCGCGCGAACGCTCAGTGTATTTTTCAAATTCCATAAATGACTCCCATCAGCAAACCCAACTAAACCCCGAAGGCGAAAAACCAGGCTCCCATTCAGTAATCATGTGGGAAGATATTTGTTCCAACGCAAGACGCTGGATCATAAATCATTCAGCTGAGTTTGAACTTTCATCCACTGGCGTCATCGCCACTTCAGCATCAACGCGTGGCTTGCGTGGTGCGCGAGCGCGACGTGGGGCTGGGACTTCAGCTTCTGGGATGGTTTCAGAAACCGGCGCTTCATTCACTACAGGTGTTGGGCGCTGCAGGAACGATGGCGCTTCCCATTGGCCCGGATGCTCTTCTTGGGCAGCAACCTGAGGAGCCGACGCAATTTCTGCCACAGGTGCGGAACCTTCAACTGGCGCAGCAGTGACAGATCCATCTTGGTTGCCATTATTGTCATAACGGTCATTGCGGCGGTTTTGCCAACGGTTACGATTATTATTGTTGCGATTATTATTATCGCGGTTGTTGTAATTGTTATTACGGTTATTACGCTGTTGGCCCTCGGCTAAAGGTGGGCTGAAATTCGG
>JAYWEV010000077.1:0-6173 GCA_043779145.1 Aestuariivirga sp.
GACTTCGCGACCCGCGAACTCATTGTCGAGACATCCCGCAGCAAACGATCCAGCGACGTGATCACGCTCATCGAAAGGCTCGACCGCCTCTACGGCCCATAGGAGGAGAATAGGGGACGCTTCCCTTTGTTTTCACGCCGCAACACCAAATGGTTTCACTTTTATCTTTTTTTCAGGTTCGCGTGCCGCAGCGAGGTCATGGGCGGTTTGCATGTAGGCTAAGCAGAGATTCGAATTACGGTGACAGTGCATTCTATTTTTTTCTTCTTTGCTGACTTTTAGAATAGAATTGCGGATTTGACTATAATCAGTACTTCATACTTTTAATGTCCACAAATTAAAAACACTGTCATCGTAACTAGGGAGAGATGGTGGAGTCAATTAAGTGGGGTGTCACCGCAATTGAATTACGTGGGGTGTCACCGTAATTGTAATTCACCGTAATTCGAAGTGCAGGCTTCTAACCCCACGCGGCACGGTTCCAGCTTCTCGAAAAATGAAAGGACCTGACCGCGCTTTAAATCTTTGGTCAAAACTGTGTTCCCCGCTTCATCAAATGCGTGCAGCGAAAAACTGTTCTTGGCCAAATCAAGACCAACAGTGGTGATCTTGCTCATTACGTTCTTTGTGACAATCTTCGTCATGGTGGATGGCTCCTTTGTTGGGACTCATTAAAACGGAACCATCATGGCACATCAGATGCCGTAAGCGGGCGTCGTCCACCACATCACCGTAATTCGGTGGTTTCAGGAACCAGCCTGTTAACCGCGCTCCATGCCATTGAAGAACTCGAAGAAACCGCCAAATTGTTTTTGCTTTTGCGCGGTTCTGAAACCAAGCCACTTACTCCAATGCAGGTCGATGAACTCATCAAGAAATTTCCGAACCAATAAAACTTCGCGATTCTTTCTCTGTTCCTATTAGATCAACCTGCAATTTGACACGACGATTAAACTTCCCTGATATTGACAGTTTAGGAGTTCAGATGCAGGATTGCAAATGGAGGATGCCAAAACACCTTCGCATAAAGCAATTCTATAAATTTAATTGTGTAGGTGAGCTCCAGGCCAGACCCCTAGAAAAATCAAAAAATAGCTATTTATGGGAGACGATCTTATGAACAACGACCTTATTAATTTAGCCAAAAACCGCCGTGACGTATTCAAGGTACTTGGCGGTGCTGCAGCACTCGGTGCCGTAATGATGGCCGATGCTGGTTTTGACCCAGCCATGGCCCAAGCTCTAAAACCCGCCGGAAAACCAATGAAAGCCGCTTTCTCTAATGCAGGCTTACAAGCTTCGTGGTGCGCCCAAGGCAAGACAGCTGCCGAGGCCTGGGGCAAATTGATGAATGTTGAAATTACTTGGTTTGATGGTGAGTTGGCCGCCACCAAGCAACGCGCTGCAATTGACAATATGGCAACGCAGAAGTGGGATTTCGTCGCCATTCAAACATTTGGTATCGGCACTCTTACTGATCCTATTCAGAAGATGATCGATGCGGGCACGCCAGTGATTGCAATGGATACACTCGTTGCTCCTCCGGGAACGATCGCCATCCACACATTCATTGCGCCCGATAATATTATGATGGGCTCATCGGTCACATCACAATTGATGGCCGCCATCAAAGGCGAAGGCAATGTGGTGATGACACAGGGTGCGCTCGGTCATTCTGGTGCTCAGGGTCGCGCCAAGGGCTTTAAAGCTGTTGTTGCGGGCTTTCCCAATGTGAAAGTGATCAATGAAGAGCCGGCTGATTGGGATGTGACCAAGGTTGCGCGTATCTGGGATTCGATCCTGACGCAAAACGACAAGATCGCTGGTGCTTTTTTCCACAACGATGACATGGCGCTTGCTGCTTATAATGTGATGAAGGCCAAGGGCCGAACGGACATTGTGATTGCAGGTGTTGATGCCATGCCACCTGCCGTTCAGGCCGTGCTCGATGGCACCATGCTGGCCACCGTGCGCAATCCGTCTTGCCGTATTCATGGCTGGGCTGTGGCTGCGGGTGTAGCTGCGGTTCAAGGTGGTGAGAAGGCAGGCAAGGATATTCCAAACTTCATCCTCGCTGATGGTCCCGTTATCACCAAGGAAACGGCACCCGGTCATCTTTGGTTGCAAAAAAACTTCTTGATCTGATTTTTCATGATGGATCAACCAAACGGTGGGGGCGGCTTGCCGCCCCTGCTTCAACTCACAAATGTTTCAAAATCCTTCGGCGGCATTGCGGCGCTCAAGGATGTGGACTTTACGCTGCATGCCGGAGAAATCCATGGGCTTGTTGGCGAGAATGGCGCTGGCAAATCCACCACGATGAAAATCATCGCAGGCGTCTATTCCGATTATGAAGGCGAGATGCGCGTTGATGGTAAGCCTGTACATTTTCGTTCGGCGCGTGATGCGTTGGCAGCCGGCATTGGCATGGTACACCAAGAATTGTCGACCATTCCAGATTTGACAGTGGCAGAAAATGTGTTCCTAGGCCACCAACCACTCACAAAATTGGGCACGATTGATTGGGCGCAGATAAACCGTGAGGCGACGCGCCTGATTTCAAGTTTGGGCCTTGATATTGATCCCAAAACACTCATGGGATCATTACCCGTTGGCCTGCAACAGCTTGTGGAACTTTCGCGTGTATTGTTTTCGGGCGCCAAAACTATTATTCTTGATGAACCTACTTCAGCTTTATCCCCGCCGGAAGTTAAACGGCTGTTTGATGTGTTGCGCAAGATCAAGTCCGAAGGGCGCGGGATTATTTTCATTTCGCATTTTCTAGATGATGTGTTGGAAATTTCAGACACCGTTACGGTGTTTCGTAATGGCAAAAAGGTAGCAACAGAATCTGCGGCGTCGCTGACCAAAGACGCTGTGATTTCCCATATGATCGGACGTGGCTCGATTGGCATGCATATGGGCGAGAGTGCTGAGCTTATCAGTGATGATACCAGACCGATTGTGCTTGCTGCAGAGGCAATTGGCGACGGTAAAACCCTGCACAATATTTCCCTCAACTTGCGCGCTGGCGAAATTACCGGTGTCTATGGTTTCATGGGCTGCGGACAAGTTGAGCTGGCGCGTGCATTGTTTGGCAAGATCAGACTGAAGCGCGGGCATCTCATTCTGGATGGCGCGCAACGTAATTTTCAGTCAACGTCAGCAGCGCGCAAGGTTGGAATTGCCTTTGTGCCTGAAAATCGGCGCATGATGTTGTTCCGCACTGAACCGGTTTATAAAAATGTGTCAATCGCCATACTGGGTCGCATCCACCGGCTGCTTTTAAAGCCTGGTCAAGAACGCAAGATCGCCACGACAAGGGCCAGTGATTTGCAAATCCGGCCGCCCAACCCCAACATGGTCCTTGGCTCACTTTCGGGTGGCAACCAACAAAAAGTGGCTTTGGCAAAATGGCTCACCCATCTTCCCAAAGTGCTCATCCTGTCAGAACCTACCCGCGGCATGGATGTGGGTGCAAAGGAAGATGTGATTCGCATCGTCAAGGACTTGCGCGATAAGGGCGTTGCTATCCTCGTACTTTCAACCGAGCCCGAAACCATTCTGACATTGGCCAACCGCGTGACCGTATTGCGTAAAGGCATGGTCGCCAAGGAATTCAACAGTGGAATATTATTCAAAGCCGATCTTTTGGCTGCGGCATAGGGACAAAACATGAGCGCTCCGACGGACCAAATTCCAAGCCTTCCAAAATCCAGCCCGTTCCAAAGTTTCCTCCGAAACCAATTGCGCAATATCGCTCCCGTCTTCACGCTGCTGGCACTGGTGTTTTTTTTCTCCGTGGCCAGTTCTTCGTTTTTCACCATGGTCAATTTCATGAACATCTTATCCCAGATTTCGATCACGGCGATTATTGCAGTGGGTCTGACCTATGTCATTCTCACATCCGAAATTGATCTGTCGGTTGCGGCAGTCGCCAATGCGGTTGGAATTACGGTAGCCTATTTCACGTTGCAACCTGATTATGTGAACATCGCCAATTTGCCCATGCCGGGCGTTATCGCCATCGTTCTCACCCTTTTGAGCGCACTAGCCTTTGGCCTTGTTACCGCATTTGGTGTGACGTGGATTGGCATTCCGTCTTTCATTATGACACTTGCTATCATGCAAATTGCCAATGGAGTTTCAGCGCTTTTGGTGCGCGGACAAATTGCCTATTCTTATCCCAGTCTAATCACCATGTTGGGGTCTGGTTCGATCTTCGGCATCAGGTGGACCATCATCGTTGCCATATTGTTTTTGCTCGTCGGTCATCTCATTCTGCGTTACACGCGTTTTGGCCGCTATATTTATATGACCGGTGGCAATCGTGAGGCCGCAGAATATTCGGGCGTGAATGTCAAATTCATAATTGGCTCGGTGATGGTGATTTCTGCCATGTGTTCAGGCATTGCCGGCATGTTAGCCGTGGCATATTTTGGTTCGGCGCAACAAAACCAATTTGATAGTTATTTGCTGGACGCTATCGCTGCGGTCGTGGTTGGCGGAACCAGTCTCTTTGGGGGTCGCGGTGGCATAGGCAATACAATCATTGGCCTCTTGGTGTTGGGTGTTCTCAACAATGGGCTCGATCATATCCAGATTGACAGTTTCTTAAAAATCCTGATCCGCGGAATAATCTTACTTACGGCACTGATCATCAATGTCTATGCGCAGAAGTTGAAAGAGTCGGAATAAATTTCAGTCTACTTCCGCTCCGGAAATAATGCGAGCAACCCTTCGGGCGAAGCGCGGGCAACCCCGAATTACGGTGATGTGGTGGACGGGGTTACGGTGACACCCCACTTAATTGACTCCCACATCGCCCCCTGCTAGCCTCTTGCCCATGGCCAGACTTGCGCGCGTTGTCGTCCCCAACCTTCCCCACCACGTCACCCAGCGGGGCAATGGTGGTGCTCGTGTGTTTTACTCCGATGATGACTATACCTATTATCTCAAGCTTCTCAAAGCCGCGTGCGCGACAGAAAAGCTGCGCTGTCTTGGCTATGTTTTGATGCCCAATCATGTGCATCTCATTGTGGTGCCGCGTAACGAAACCAGCCTCAGCAAAGCCATGTCTGCGGTGCACCGCGCCTATGCTGGCCATTTGAATGCGCGCCGTAAAAAGACCGGGCATTTCTGGCAAGGCCGCTTTGGCTGTGTGGCCATGGATGGCCAACATGCGCTGAGTGCGCTGCGCTATGTGCTGCTCAATCCGGTGCGGGCCAAGCTTTGTGCAAAGCCCGAACAATGGGATTGGTCTTCGGCCAAGGCCTATCTTAAAGGCCGTGAAGACGGGCTGACAGATACGAAAGATATGCTGGATATCTGCCCCGATATGAAATCCCTGCTCTCCGAAAGCCCCGAGCAAGACATGGCCGAAATGCTGCTGCGCCGCGCCGAAACCATAGGCAGGCCATTGGGCAGTGCCGCATTCTTGAATAAACTCGAACGCAAACTAGGCCGCCCGCTCAAACCCGCCAAACGTGGACCAAAATCTGCGGCGAAGGTGAATTAAGTGGGGTGGGGTATCACCATAATTAAGGTAATTTCACCGTAATTTAAACGCTTCAGCCCAGTGCCCCGCTCACGTTCATATGAATTTCAATATACCGCCCGTCAGCGATGTGGTAGCGTGTTGACATAACGGCGACAAAACTGAACCACATGGCGGCAAGGCTTGATCCAAACTCTGGTGAGTCCTCGCAGTTTGAGTTACGCTTAAAGCGTCTTACTCAGATTGGCTGGGCGGGAACAATATTGGGTTGTTTGCTTTGGGGCTGGGGATATTTAGCAACCGGCTCCCTGCCCTTTTTTATGTGGTCGCGTTTTGCGCCACACTGGGTTTCTGATTTCATGATAAATTGGCAAGAGGAGCTGGGCGTTCTTACAATGCTGGTGGCTAGTATTCCGTTATACTACGCGCAACTCAAAGCCCTGCCCGTCGATGACTAGATCAGCTTGGGCTTTGACAGAATCGTCAAAGTTCAGAAAAGTTGATCAAAAATGCAAAATGAGAGCGATTTTGCACGTTGCAAAAAAAATTAATATTATCGGATACAAATTCGAGGATCTGCTGACCCCGCGCGCCGAAATTTCGAGCCATGCTTTGGGTAACCACGATAAGTTTGTTAAATTTGTCGGCTCTTGTAACGCGCGGGCAATCCTGCAAA
>JAYWEV010000078.1:0-16225 GCA_043779145.1 Aestuariivirga sp.
TGCGACTTTGCACTCTATGCCGAACGCAATCTCGTCGAGCGCTTCTTCAACACAATCAAACACTTCAGAGGTATTGCAACGCGCTACGAAAAAACCGCCCGAAACTTCCTCGCTGGCATTCATCTCGTCTGCGCATTGGCTTGGCTCAAATGAGGACACGCCCTAATTCACTTTGCAATTAGTTTATTTACAACACTCACTACCTTAAAATCCGAACGGCGTATTTCAACTCGAAACTCTGGGCCATCCAGTCCGCCGCCATATGGAGGGCCAAGGGAGACCAAGAAAGTATCCACATAAAAATACACTGCTAAATGTCCTATTTGATCGGGTGCAATTTTTTGTTTTTGTGCTTCAAGATTTGCAATTTCCAGCGCAATGGCAACATCAGAAGACAGATAAAGAATTTTCACGTCCGGTCGTTCTAGGACAATTGCGTCATGAAAAGGGTCTGCTGCAACTGCGACCGAAAGTGAATATATAAAGATCGAAATTGCTAGACTTGAGATTCTAAGCACAACCAGTCGTTTGCGGTAATAATAATTAAGTTTTGGGATGCTAAAAAAAAACATTCGGTTCTCCAATTTTCAAAAAAGTCAAAATGGTCCACCGACATTACCATTCTGGTCAGTTACGTAGCCATTATACCCGCCAAATGAATAATTCAATGAATCTTCGCCAGATGGACGTTTATCATTGTTCGGATGATTGTGGACGTTCGTCACAACTGTGCCAAGTCTTTCGGCATCCGAGCCAGCAAGGTTTAGTCCACTCGGAAGCACTTGGCTCGGGAGAAGGTTAGTATAAACTGCGCCATATCCATATTGCGGGTAAGAAAACTCAGAAGTTGCCATTTTGTAGATGAAAGTGGTCAATTCATAGGGGGAAGGCTTGCCAGTGAAATAGGATTGAACAAAACGTGCAAAATCTGTTGCAGCTTTTTTGACGGTGATAGAACAACAGAAGCCATTTGCTACACGTACTCCCACGGCTGAGAAAAAGGGATCACCGGGCTTACACATACCACTACAGATGTAAGTATCTCCCTTGCACATACCGCTGCATAAGCCGTTGCTCAAACCAGATTACGGTGGATTACGGTGACACCTCACTTTATTGAGTTGAGATCATTGTTGTCAACCAGCTCCAAAAAATGTGTCAGCATGTCAACTCAGAGTCAGATTTGGCCATCAAATATACTCAGATTACGGTGACACCTCACTTTATTGAGTTGAGATCATTGTTGTCAACCAGCTCCAAAAAATGTGTCAGCATGTCAACTCAGAGTCAGACTTGGCCATCAAATATACTCAGCTCTTCTTTCATGCGATGAGCGGACATGCGAACTAATGCAGAGCGTTCGATGCGGATCCAATGGTGTTAAAGCGTTTCTACAATGATAGCCGCTTTGCCCTTGGCGCGTGTTGCGAGCTTCTTGTCAAAGGTCACAAAGGCATTGCAATGGTTTGATCGCGTCAGATGAAGGGCGTCGGCAAAATCCATTCCCTCAACCATCCAGTCGAGTGCTTGAGCGACCTCTGCAGGCTCTTCAATCGTAATTCCTGGCAGGCCGCCAATGCCGCGCAGACCTGTAGCGATCACATTTGGCGTAAACCCATAACCAGCCCGCAACACACATTCTGTTTCAAGAATGACGGTTACTCCAATGAAGACGTCACCAGCTTCCATAACCCGTCTCGCCGTCCTCGCTTGCTTTGGATCGTCAGCAGTCAAGAAGCGGACGAGGATATTGGTATCAACTGCGCGCACGACGCGCGGCCTCTTGGGTGACAGCTTTATCCATATCTTCGAGCGACAGTGCTGGGCCACCATGTTTTAGCGACCCGTAGACGGCATTGACCGCAGTTTTTGCAAATAGCGGCGTCGCCGTCAGGAGAACACCTTCAGGCGTATCTTCAACGGTCAGCCGAGTTCCAGCAGCCCAACGGCGTTGATCACGAATTGTCTTCGGTAAGATAACCTGCCCTTTGGTGGATATAATAGTGGTAATGCGTTTCTGCATAATCCATGCCCTTATAGTAAGATTAAAGTAAGATACCCCAAATTGGATTGCAGAGCAATCAATCGTTGCAAAAAGACACGGACGAGGCGGTAGCTCCGGGTCAGGAGTGTAAGTTTGGGACCATAACGCAGACGTATGGTCTTTGGCTCCCCCCAAAAACCTCAATATTTCTATTCAAAATTAACCAAGAATTGAGAACCCACGCCCTATTCTACACTTTCGGGGCGGGGTAAATATGCGTACGTTTGGTAAAACATGGTTCAAGCAGGGCTCATTGATCGCAGATTATGGCGAGCATTTCGGCCAAGGTGTGCGTGCACATAAAACCGCAATAGCTCTTGAAGCATCCAAAGTTGACGCCGAACTCGCATCCAAAGCCAAATCTGAGTTTATCGCTAACATGAGCCATGAACTGCGCACGCCACTCAATGCCATCATTGGTTTTTCGGATATGCTCGCGACAAAGACCGTTACAAACCCAGATAAAGTCACGCAATACGCGGCCTACATCCTGCAAGCTGCTGAACATCTTTTGGCTCTCATTAATGGCATTCTTGATGTTTCCAAAATTCAAGCTGGAAAACTCAGCGTCGATCTTGAGCCCGTTGATTTGCAACAAGTCTTAGAGCCTTGCCTTTTGATTACTGATGCAAAAGCCAAAGAAAAAAACATTGTGATAGAAACGAATGTGACTGACCGCCTGCCACTGCTTCTGGCAGATCCGTTGCGGTTGAAGCAGATTTTGATAAATCTGCTCAGCAACGCTGTGAAGTTTACGCCTGAGTGGGGTCGTATCCGCGTTGATGCCGCGGTGAAGTCAGATGACTATCTCACCATCAGTATAACCGACACAGGGCTTGGCATGACGCCATCAGAGGTCGACACTGCCATGCGCCCTTTTGGCCAAGTGGAATCGGGCTTTAATAAACGTCACGAAGGCACAGGCCTTGGCCTTCCCATCGCTTACGCGCTTGCAAAACTCCATAACGGAGATTTGCAAATCCATTCAACGAAAGGAACCGGCACGCGTGTGACTGTGCTCATTCCGCTCGCTGCCAGCGAACAACACATTCCTAATTCAACCCAACTGAAACATTGAAGGGCCAAAAACAATCATGACCTCAGCAACAGCACTTTCGATAAATCAGCGGGCCCTGCAAAATCACGTGCGCACTGAAGAGCGCATGGGCCGCATCGTTGCTGTGACAGGCGCGCACGCGATTATTTTGCTCGATGTAGCCGACAATGTTTTTGATGAAAACAGAAAAGGGGCAGAAATTGGAACCTTGATGAAGGTGGAAACACCGACATCCATCACCCTGGCACTGATTTCAGCTTTGAGTTCGCCAACCCCCACTCACAGCTCTCAAGAGCAGGAATTGCGCATTGTAGAAGTCGAGTTCATCGGCGAATTGCCAAAAGATGAGCAAGGTGATCCAAAAGCTTTCCGCCGCGGTGTTTCAAACTACCCTTCATTGGGCGATCTGGTTTACCGCGCCAACCGCAATGAACTTGCGATGGCCTATGCATGTGATGCTGATACCGCCGTGCGCGTGGGTTATATTCAACAGGACCCAACAATCCCTGCCATGGTCAAAGTCGATGAAATGTTGGGGAAGCATTTTGCTATTTTGGGCACAACAGGAACCGGCAAGTCTTGCACCGTCGCCCTTATATTGCGGCGTATTCTTGAAAAAAACCCGCAAGCTCACATATTGCTTTTGGACGTGCACCGCGAATATGTACAATCATTCAAAGGCCTTGCAGAAGTTATTACGCCAGACAATATGGCTCTTCCATTCTGGTTGCTCAACTTTGATGAAGCGGTCGAAATTCTCATTGGCCAACAATCAAATCGCGATGCCGACGTAGAAGTGTTGCGCGAAATTATCCCAATTGCCAAAGCCCGCTATATGAGCAACCAGCGCCGCGATAAAACACGGCCGCGTGATGCATTGGTTGAAAACAATATTGGTGTCGATACTCCAATTCCCTACCGCACCTCAGATCTTACGGGTGTTTTGGAAGAGTATATCGGCAAGCTTGAACTTCGCGGCGAACTGGCCCCCTATAAGCGCATCAAGGCCCGGATCGAAGCGATTTCGCGTGATCCGCGTTATGCCTTCATGTTTGGCAGCCTTACGGTGCAAGACAACATGGCGGCCGTTCTTGCGCGCCTGTTCCGCATTCCGGTGAACGGCAAACCCATCGCCATTCTCGAACTGGGCGGTCTTCCGTCAGAAATTATCAATGTGGTCGTCTCGGTTCTCGCCCGCCTTGCATTTGACTTTGGAGTTTGGAGCGCGGGCAAAGTTCCGATTACATTCGTGTGCGAAGAAGCGCATCGTTATGTGCCAAACGATAAAACCACAGGGTTCGAACCTACCAAGCGCGCTATTTCACGCATTGCCAAAGAGGGGCGTAAATATGGCGTATCGCTTTGCATCGTAAGCCAGCGTCCAGCCGAACTCGATCCAACAATTTTGTCGCAATGTAACACAATCTTCGCAATGCGCTTAACCAACGAGCGCGACCAAGATATTTTGCGCGCTGGCATTTCCGATGCCGCAGCCAGCTTGTTTGACTTTATATCGACAATGGGTGCAGGCGAAGCAATCACCTTTGGCGAAGGTGTTGCCCTTCCCACCCGCATTAAATTCGATCTTCTGCCAGCCAACGAATTGCCGCGAAGCAACACCTCTTCATTCACCAAGAATTGGGCTAAAGATTTGCCCGACGACAAGTTCATGCACGAGGTCGTAAGCCGTTGGCGCGCGCAAACCTACAATCCTGATAGCGCGGGCTATTCCATTGATGAGACCGAAGCGGGCCAACCTGCTGATGCCGCAGCACCGCCGCAAGCTGCACCAGCGCGCCCCCCCCTGCGCCGCGACGCTTACATGGCCCCGCAAATCAGCGCTCCGCCCGTGCAACCCGCACAACAACCCACTGGTTTTGGCAAGATGGCCCCAGCAGCAGCTTCGCCAACTGCTGCGCAATCAGACCAACAACAAAGCTTGGCCAATTTGATCAAGCAGTTTCGCACTTAGGACTTGGCATCGAGCGATTTTGGGTCATCTTTTCCGAACTTTGACGATTCCACCAAAGTTCAGGTTGATCTAACTGAAACTGAGGACTATCACCATTCTACTCACGCATAATGCTTGGGGGATCGGCTAACGGTAGGCCCTCAGACTCTGACTCTGATTGTCTAGGTTCGAATCCTAGTCCCCCAGCCACTTTTTCCTATAATTTTAATATTATATAGGATTTATTCTTAATTTTGAAAATAATGCTTGACACCGTACGGTCGGGGTGCTATACCTCGTCATAATCCACCATTGGGTTAAATCTCCCCAAGCCACCACCAACAAGTCTTGCAAGCTCACGAAGACGACGTTGGATGGGGGTGTGAAAAGTTTTGCTGAATGAATGGATTAAGCGGCGTCCAACGCCTGCAAACGTTCCATTTCAGTTTTGTAAACCCGCATCATCTCTTCCTGTTCTTCGGCTGGAAGGTATTGCAGATACTTGGCGAAATCGCTTTCGGCTGTTTCGCGCCGTTCTTCGCTCCAAGCATATACGGCATTCTTCAAAGAGTAGAGGTGGCGGCCCAACCTCTTGCGAAAAATATCCAAGTTCATCGGACGATTTTCCAACGGTGGTTTAGCAGGCGGATCAAATAAAGATGGCTGACGCATAGACATAATTTACAGCAGTGCCTGCCGCTTGCAATCATCTTCTATCAAAGCCTGTTCTTCTGGGGATAAGTTATAAAGTTTGTAAAGAGCTTGGTTCATTTCGTTTTCAAGCTTGGCGATCAACCTGGTTTCTTTGAGCAAAGTTTCAACCCGCTGCACAAATTGCCGCGCAGCTGGCATTTCAGGCGAAGCGGGAATTTGCGCCAATTGTTTAGCGAAGGTGGTGGCCTGCTTGGGTTTCTTGACGATTAAAAAACGCCAATAGGTCTCAGCTGTTTGCCCTTCTGCCTCATCCAAGTAGATTTGCGCGAGAATCGGACGGCTGTCGGCAGTGAGGCGAAGTTCACCCTTTTTGAATTGAACTTCGAGCGGTTCGCCAGATTTGAGATGGCCCTGCAAAGCTTCAAGGCGCGCCTCCACCATGTCGCTGCGTTGGGTTGTGGCCCACGCGGTCTTTTCAGTGTCGTGCAACTTTTTAGGGGCAGCGAGTTTGAGCGGTGTAATGCTTGGAATATCCGGCCAAAGAAAATCCGGCTTGTAGGAGCGACGCGCCAGAACACCAAGCCGTTCCTCAGCCTCGGCCAAAAGATCGCGCCGCGCCGTCCATTTCTCTTGAAGCTGTTTGGCACGCTTGCCGATCTCCGCCTGTTGCTTCTTGTCGGCATGGGGAATGGGCAAAGGCGCAATGAATTGCTTATTGGCCTCAAACCACCCACCCTGCTTAGGCCTACCAATGCGGCGGAATACAAAATCCGCTACGGAAGAATTCAAAGTGCCAAGCAGAAACCACGGGTCATTTTGTTTACTTGTTACGATCCCATCGACGCGACCTCCAGTAAGGAAAAATGCGCCCGATTGTTCAAAAGCAAGTCTGAGAGAAGGAACAGTTCCAGCTACAATTAGTTTCGGTTGTCCAAAGCGGTCTAGGCTTTGAGAACGACTAAAGCGATACCAATCTGGAGCATTTAGTTCACCCGCATCCCGCTCAATCAGTTTTTCTTTCCAATTGTTAAGATGCTTCCAACTCAGAGGGAAAGATTTCTGCATTTTCTTTTCGTCAATTAAAGTTGGCACACCATTCTGGCGCTCATATGGAAACAAAAGATATGTCTCAGTTGCAGGGTCTTCGTAACGTTTGGACTCCGGCCCACTAAGAATTGGGTAGAGCAGCTTGTCTTCGAGTTTCACTTCATAAGACGGAAGGTTTGGAGGCGAACATCTATATGTTCCAGCGGCCATCTTATCCATTTTGTAAGCATAGTCGGCACCGGTTTTGACACCTTGAAAAATATCAGAGGTAATGGCCTGGTCTCCGAGATTCAAACAGTTGTGCCTCAACTTAAATATTAGTTCTTTCTCCTTACCTGCAATCATCAGCCATTCAGCTTCGCTTCCAAAATCGTTGACGCTCGCGGCGAGCAAGTCATCAGCCCAGATCAAATCTCCGACCTCCCCCTCCGGTGATGCTGCAACACGAATAACCTCATTTGCCTCCGCGGTGAAAAATTGCAGCGCTGTGTAAGTGATTGCCTCGTCAAACACCTGGAAGGATTTGAAATCTAGCCAGCGTTCCAATTGTTTGGTGCGGTGAATAAGCCCGCGCAGGCCTTGGCCATAGTCATTCACCGTCCACAGGCTGGGTGCAATGTAAGCCATGCGGCCACCTTCGGCCAAAAGGCGCAAGCCCTTTTCAATGAAAGGCAAATAGAGATCAAAATTCCCTGTCTGCGCACTTTCATATGTTCCCACTTCACGCTTTTTGCGCAAATAGGCCACCACGTCAGGATCCACCTTCATCAAGTTCTGCAATTTCACATAAGGTGGGTTGCCCAGCACGATGTCGAATTTGAATTGGAACGCTTCGTCCCAATCGAAAGGGTTGATGCGAGCCTCTGCGTCTGGTGTTTTGGCAATCATGGCCCAGCAGTCATGTGCCACCAAACTGTTGCCGCAGCGAATGTTATCATCCAAGGTCGACAGAGGTGATTTGGCCCGCGCCGAATGCAGCCACAGAGCCAATTTGGCAATTTCAACTGATGATGGATTGATGTCCACGCCATAAATATTGTGTTTCAGAATATCGGCCACGAGAACCGATTCATCATAGCCGACACCGCTCGCGTCTTTAACCGCTTGAGCTTGCATCTGTTTGGCGAGCATCATGCGTTCATCCAGCAATTTACGAAATGCCGAAATCAGAAACGCGCCAGACCCGCAGGCAGGATCGACAATCTTCACGGCACGCAAAGTTGCCAGATAGTCATTCAGTTGCTGCGCGTTAGGTGTATCAGCAACAACATTACATTTAGCGCGGGCAACAGCAAACCACGGCTCCATGGTTTCATCCACCAGATAATTCACCACCCATTCCGGCGTGTAATAAACGCCATCACGCTTGCGCCTGGAAAGTTTCGCAATAGTGTCGCGGTTTTCCAACTCACCGATGCGATATTCAAGCTCGGTGATCGACTGTTCGAAAATGCGGCCCAAAGTATAAAGTGTTAGGCTTTCCTTGGCCCCACCTTTGGCGGCATAATCATAATAGGCCGAAAGGAACAGCAGCGTCTCTTTGTCTTTCAGCAAAGATGCTTCGTTGGCACCCTGCCCTGCTGCCGCGAAAACATGGTTGGGAATAGTCAGTGAATTCATCAAGGGGTCATCAGCAAAAAGCCCGCCATTGATATGGGGCAAGATTGTTTGACCAAACCTGCCGCCCTCATTCATGAATTTGAAGAGGCGCTTAAACCACGTCCAAATTTCCTCGCCTTCCGTTTCATATGTTGGCTTAATGGCGCGATCTCTGAGTTCTTCACGCACGAATTGCGGCGGGAACAACATGCGCTCACCCATATCTTCGCAGTAAAATGCAAAAATAAAACGATCGAGCAGCTTCTGAGAAATGCGCAACAGGTCGGTTTTCGTGCCTGCAAACTTTGGATTGTGGGTGACGAGAACGCGGAACAGCCGCTCTCGCACGCCCTTGTAGTGTGCATAAAACTCGTCCTCAATTTTCTTTTCGCGCGCGCCCTGTCGTTCGGTCAGGCGCCACAAAGCGGGGCGGCCTGATTCAGAAATCAGCATGTTGCGCTGGAACAGTTTTAAAAACAGGAAGCGGTCAAATTGCGCGTCGTCACTCTCAGAAAGAAGATCATGTTTAACGAATAAGTCTTTGTTTTTTATGCTGATCGTGAATTTTAAATGTTGGGGCACGCGGTCCCACCAATACAAGCGAAACTCATTCATATCAGTCACTAGCGCCCACCATGGCTGGACAGGTTCATTGCCAAACATATTTTTGCGCGCGCTTCGCACATAGTTGAGGCATTGTTCAACGGGTGTGAAGTTCGCACCTTTGCGGTTCTGCTTGGCATCTAAGCCTGATTTAATATCTTTGAACTCGCACAACACCTGCGGCACGGCATCATCACGGCCGCGAAACCAACCCAATGCTAAATCAGCAATACCTTTGCCGCCCGATGCGCCCGCATTGGCAATTGAAAACTTGGCGTTGATGGTGTGATCATCAATTAGCGCGCGACCCGTTTGCCCGTAACCCCAAAGTTCTTCAAAGAAAGTTTGGGCAAAAGCGCCTTCGGCCTGAGTTTCAGACTGTTTGACACGGTCATTCCAGCTTTTCAGCTTAGCCAGAACATCAGCATCACGCCCTTCGTCCACATAAGCACGAAACTCAAAATCCAAATTGGATTGCAGAAATGAGCGGCTGATAAATGAGCGCTGGTCGTCAAACATCGAAATTTCCTAGAGGATCTGGTTTACAGCTTTAGACTAGTTGAATTTAATTTACGATCATATCGCCCATCGAAAGCAAAAAGGAACGCTTATTTTGTTGTATTGCTTTTTGGCTATGACTTCGTCCGATCCTCTGCCCGCACATCCGGGGCCATAAAGATGTTGGCCTCAAAAAAGGGGACGCTTCCATTTGATTGCGCCGCGACGCTTACATGGCCCCGCAAATCGGCGCTCCGCCCGTGCAACCCGCACAACAACCCACTGGTTTTGGCAAGATGGCCCCAGCAGCAGCTTCGCCAACCGCTGCGCAATCAGACCAACAACAAAGCTTGGCCAATTTGATCAAGCAGTTCCGCACTTAGGACTTGGCATAAAGCGATTTTGGGTCATCTTTTCCGAACTTTGACGATTCCACCAAAGTTCAGGTTGATCTCACTGGAACTGAGGACTATCACCATTCTACTCACGCATAACGCTTGGGGGATCGGCTAACGGTAGGCCCTCAGACTCTGACTCTGATTGTCTAGGTTCGAATCCTAGTCCCCCAGCCAATTTTTCCTATAATTTCAATATTATATAGGATTTATTCTCAATTTTGAAAATAATGCTTGACACCGTACGGTCGGGGTGCTATACCTCGCCATAATCCACCATTGGGTTAAATCTCCCCAAACCACCAACCAACAAGTCTTGCAAGCTCAAGAAGACGACGTTGGATGGGGGCTGACGTAAAATTTCGTCACCTGCACCATATCCGAAAGGGTTGACTTAGTGTATTCACTAGGATACAAATTTCCATGTTAACGTTTATCCGTTCGAATCTTTTTATCAATTGGATAGATGGCCTTTCCGACGATATTGCAAAAGCCCGAATATTAAACAGGCTAGCCAATGCAAGGCTGGGCCATTTTGGCGATTGTGAACCTGTTGGTGAAGGTGTTTCGGAAATGCGCATTCATGCAGGCGCTGGTTACCGCGTCTATCTCGTGCGCGCAGGCTCGGTGGTTTATGTGCTGCTTTGCGGTGGCAGCAAATCCACTCAAAGGCGAGACATTGCAACGGCCAAGAAATTGGCGCGTGAACTTAAAAAGGATGCAAAATGAAAAAGCCAAAAAATGCCAAGGTGACCTATTCGACATTTGAAATCTCTGACCATCTCAATAATGAAACTGTGATTGCCGAATATCTTTCCCTTGCTGCACAAGATTCAAATCCAGATGTGTTGATGATGGCCCTTTCCGATGTGGCCAAAGCGCGGGGCATGGCACAGGTGGCCAAAGACGCAGGCCTTGGCCGCGAGTCGCTTTATAAAGCTTTGCGCCAAGGCTCAAAGCCACGGTTTGAAACGATCGCGGCGATTATGCGGGCATTGAATGTGAAGATGGAAGTTGCGGTGAAGTAGAACTATTTTGAAGCGAGGGAGAAAAATAGAATGCACTGTCACCGTAACCCCCAAAGACAAAGAGCCCAGACGTTGTTAGGTCAGGCAAGCAAGCGTCTGGACAATGCCGAAAAGGCAGTCTCGAAGAAGCCGCAACAATCAAGGTCCGAGGCAGAGCGAAAGCGCGAGTCAGAACGGCGCAGAGATCGCGACAACAGATAATCATGAAGAAGAACCAAAAACGCAAAGGTGGACCAAGCAAGCGTGACCTAAACGCGTACCAGAGCAGGCTGATGGAAGGAAACCTGATCGAAAAGCTGTCCCGCGAAGAGCTCGACGGCGTGGCATCCGACCTCACAAATCCGGATGATCTGTACCAACGCGTCCGGATTTTGGCGAAGTCATTCAACCCTAGTTACATTCCGGTTTTTGAGAAGTTAGCGATCTATCCCGATGACACATTGGTGGCGGGGGAAGCGCTCCGTGCCTTGATCGACTTTCACGAGAGGTTCGAATACCTGCCGTTGCTGATGAAGTACATCGAAGGCGTGAACTGGGACGATGGCGACCTAAAGCTTCGCTCAATCCAAATTGCCGAACACTATTTGAAGGAACACAAAGACCAAAATCTCATAGCGCTGATTATAAAACAGTTCGAAGAAACCGAGGATTCCGTCATCCGTGATGTCGCACACGAAGCGCTTATGACTGCGGCGGGCATTGACCGCAGCGATGTTTCGACCAGAATTGCGGCGCGTGGAATGACGAAGGAAGACCTGCGTTTGGATGTCATCGAGCGGCTGAAGAAGGATTACGGTGACACCCCACTTAATTAACCGTAATCCGAAGGAGAATTAAGTGGGGTGTCACCGTAATTCCGCTATTATGATCCCAATGAAGGCAGGTTTCTGACACCGGATACGTTTGATCCTTGGGAAGCAGGCGTTGGCACCAATCGGTATGCCTATTCGGGGGATGATCCGATCAATGGAAGCGATCCGAATGGGCATCTTGCCGTTGGTGATGACGTAGCGCTTGCTGTTCTCGCAACCGCTTGCGCTGGCTCGGGAGCATTTGCGGCGGTTGTGGGCGGCGGAATTATTGTCGGCGGTGCCATATCCATACTGACGTCGCACGACGAACGTTATGATCACCTAACAGAGCAAGAAAAAAGTAACATTATTGATAGAGCCAAAGAGTTGATTGACAAAAAGGGCTTCACACCACCGGAAGCCGAACAACGAGCTTTGGATGAACACAATTCGAGAATTGATAGCAGGTATTGGGTTAATCGAATGAATTGGGCTGGTGACGGTCGCGCGAGAAGCTCTATTGTGAAATCTGACCTTAGCCAAGATACCAAGTTAAACGGTTGGAAATTTGATCGGCGAGCCACTATGCTAAACAAAATACAAGATCGAACAATTTTCAAAGATAAATATAGAAATTATTGGTCTATGGATAAACTTCACGGAACATGGGAAAAGCTTAACAGCCGTGGCAAGCACCTTGGAGAATATGACAGGAAATTGAATAAGATCGGTAATACTGACAAATCAGGTAAGCACAACATTAAGGTGAAATGAACTATGGTTTGGCAAAGACTTCAGGAAACAAAAGTAATAAATATGTATCGCGGTTCTCGAATACGAATAGAGTTGGAGAATGTTTCTGACTTGGCTGAAGATTCGTCAATGGATTTTATGGTTTTTGATTCTTTGCAGGGTGATAGTATTGGTATGTCTCTTATCCGAATTAGCGGATACAAGGCTGGGCACATCCTCGTAACATTTCCAAAAGAGTCTTGCATAACAGGCACAAGATCGCTCTCAACTCAATGGCTTAAGGAAAATTCAGAATCAGCTTTTCCGTTTGGTAGTTCGATCAGCTCAATTTGGATAACTGAGAAAAAGTTAACTGCAAAGAAGCACCTTCCCTGATTTCTAATTTGAACAAAGGGGACGCTTCCCTTTGATTGCAGAGCTTGAAATACGGTGCCACCCCACTTAATAGGACTTTAAACTAAATAAAAGGTTAGAATTACGGTGCTGTGGTGGATGGTGCCCGCAAGCCACATCTGATGGTGCATAGATGGTTCCGTGTTAATATTGATAAAAGTAGGAGTGCTTGCTTTAAGCTATTTTCAATTTGTTTTTTGGCCCAAGCTTGTTTTGAACGCTGAACTTTGGTAACATGTGCACAAGTTGACAATATGGAGCGTGAGCCATGTCTGATGTTACTGTCACAGTTCGAATGCCGAAATTACTTCGGGATCGATTGGAGGCCTTAAGCACTGAAACAAGACGTTCAAAATCTTTTCTGGGCATGGAAGCCATTGCGCAATTTGTCGAATCCGAAGAAGAAATAATTATGGGAATCAAAGAAGCGCAGGCTGAACTTAAGGCTGGGCTTGGAATTTCTCATAGCGACATCGTTCTTCAATCCCAAGCTTACCTTGACGCCGCAAAGTTGAGCAAAAACTAAACTTATGCCACGGCTTGTCATTTGGTCGCCAAAAGCTCGAAAGGATTTTTTTGCGCATCTTGACTATATCGGATCAGATAGTTTGCAAAGTGCTGCATTGGTTCGTGAACGAATTTTATCGCGTGTCGATTTACTCGCCAATAGTGCCACGGGGCGGGCTGGACGCGTGTTCGGAACTTATGAAGTCTATGTGCCAAAAACGTCGCTGATCATTTCGTTTGAAATTCCAGATCAAAAAACATTGCATGTACTTCGCATCATTCATACCAAACGCAATTGGCCTGAGGGTGAGTGGCCGCAGGATGTTGGATGATGGCAGGCAGGATTTCCAGTGTGGCCAATGCCAGTGCGGCGTCTGCCACAGAGCCAGCGATGTTTGTGGCCAGCACGGCCTATAATGCCAGAGGCCAAACCAAGCAGGTTACTTACGGCAATGGGGTAACCAGCACATACAGCTATATTGATCAGCGAGGTATCCTCACGCGCGTGCCGTCAGTGAGTGAAGCTCCCTCGCCCTGCCGGCTTGCTATCTAAATATTACCCATTTAATCGAAATTCATACTTGTTTCGCGCGACACGCAACGCCTGCCTAGGCTTGGGAACCTTAATTCAGTCGACTACTTCTCAGCCCTCTGCCCGCACATCCGGCAGCGCCTTGCTCAAATCAACCTCGGCAATAAGCGGCAAATGATCAGATGCCACGCGGGCCAGCGGTGAGCTGTGGATCGCGAAATTGTTGATCAGCCCGCGCGGCCAATCTAAAATGCGGTCCATCGGAAGCAGAGGCATGCGTGATGGGAAGCTAGGCCGTGCGGGTTGCGATCCAAACACAGGCTCAAGCACTGCTAAAGCAGAACGCCGCACGCGCCGCCATTCGTTGAAATCACCGAGCAGAAGTGTGGGCATCGGTGTCATGCCAAGAAACTGATCTAAAATCGCGTTAACCTGCATGATGCGCGACCGGCGCAGCAGCCCTAAGTGAACAGCAATAACCCGAAATCGACCCTCACCCAAATCAAGCTCAGCAAACAGAGCGCCGCGCGGTTCTATGCCGGGCAGATGGATGCGAGAACGATGATAATAGAGCGGCGTGCCGCGCACTAACAATGCGTTGCCATGCCATCCATGACCATCGACAACATCAGACTGCACCAATAGTTTGAGGCCGGTTTCGCTTTCGATCATCGCAGGGTCGAGCAAGCCCGTGCGCGTTCCAATGCGGTGGTCAACTTCCTGCAATGCCACGACGTCCGCATTCAGTTCTTTGACAACGGCCACGATCCGTTCAGGTTGCACCAACCCGTCATTGCCGCGACATTTATGAATGTTGTATGATGCAATTTTCATGATGGGTGCAAAAAGGGTTTCTACAAATATGGGATCAGCAGCCGGATTGCCGCATCACGACACTTAACAACGAACCAGCGCGCTTCGAGTTCATTCAATGTCAGTGGATTTACACTATTTTCATCAATGGCGAGAGACAACTGAGCGGCCAGCACCGGGTCATAAGCCTCAATGGCCATTTCGAAATTGAGGCGCATGCTGCGCGCATCCCAATTAGGGCTGCCAAACAAACACCACACATCATCAACGACCATTAATTTTGAATGATCAAATGGCAGCGGTGCTCGCAACACATGACAGCCGGCCTGCAACAGCGGGCCAATGTGTGCGTGCATCGCCCAGTCCATCGGCGCATGATCGCTGAATTCAGGGATCACGATCCTGACATCTACACCACGCGTGACGGCCAGCTGCAAAGCCGACATCAATAGCTCGTCAGGTAAAAAATATGGTGTGGCTATTTTAATGGATTTTTGTGCAGCGAAAATGGCCGAAAATAACGTTATCAATAGCTGTTCAGTCTCCTGATCCGGCCCGGATGCAATCATGCGTGCCATCACCTTGCCACTCGTTTGGTGTTCAGGTCTCCACAGCGAGTCATCCAAAACTTCCCCAGTTGCAAAAAGCCAATCATCAATAAAGTCTGCTGTAATTTGCCTGACCACCGGCCCACTGATCCTGAAATGAGTGTCGCGCACCTTTATTTTATTTCGTTTTCGCCCAGTGTTATCGTCTGAGATATTTAATCCGCCGATAAAAGCTTTCACGCCGTCTACAATCAAAACCTTCTTGTGTTGGCGCAAATTAAGAAAATTGACGTGCAACGGCCAAATGGAATTTATAAACCGTGACGCAGGCACATTTTGCCGTTTGAAGCTTTGAAATGTCTTTTTGCCACTGCCAAAACCGTCGATGAGTACGCGAACCATAACGCCCCTTTGGTTTGCCTCGCCGAGTGCATCGATAAATTCTTGGCCAATTTTATCAGAGCGAAATATATAAGATGTGAGTGCGACGGTTTTTTGCGCGGTTTTAATTGCTGCTAACATTTGCGGATAAGCGTCATCGCCGTCGTGCAGTGGTGACGCTATATTAGCTTCGGCCAAAGGCTGTTTTGTAACGGCCCCGACAGTAGCTCTTAATATCGTGTAGGGGTCTGATGGCAATTCACCATCTCTTGTTTTTGAGCTCATTCCTTTTGCAGGGCGGCGCATAATGCGCGCTTTGCGTTGGATGCGGTTTATGCCGAAGGCATAATATAACAAGGTGCCAAAGTAAGGTGCAAACCAAGCAAGCCCAATCCACCCGATTGCAGAATGCACATTGCGCTTGTTCAAAAGAATATGGACAGTCACGATTGTGGAAATGCAAATTGAAAGGACCAGAAATATAATGGCGGATGATTGCCACATGCTATTTCATGACCACTTTCTAAGCCACCGCCCGGTGCAGCGCACATTGCTTCCACAATGCATCGAGTGCTGACACCAGCGCGCTTATATCAGCGTCTGAATGTTGTGGTGTGGGCGTGATGCGCAA
>JAYWEV010000079.1:0-16145 GCA_043779145.1 Aestuariivirga sp.
GTAGCCTTCGCCCGCGAGCGTAGCGAAGTGGGAGAAGGTCCCGAAGGGGGATGAGGGCCGCAGCGTAGCGAGGACGCCAAGCACTCGGACTTCAACGTGCAATGCCCCGACTCGCGTCACTGCGGCCAAGCGGCCGCAGCCCTCATCCGCCCTTCCGGGCGCCTTCCCCCGACGGGGGAAGGGTGATGAAAAATGCTCCAACTCACAAAGGACAACCCATGACCACTTGGCCCAAACAGAGCGAGGCAGACGCCTTCTATGGCAATCCTCGTCTTTATCATTCGGCAAGCGTTTCGACCGCGTGGTATCGCTCGAACATTGTCAGCGTCAGCGCACCTTTTTTTATGCGCATGATTAAACCCGTGAAGAATTTTCCGGTTCACCGCACATGCTCTGCGGCCACTTTGGAATGGCTTAACCAAGTTTGGAAAAATGCGGGGCGTGATCAGCGTGTGATTGATAACTGGGGAATGAGCGTATTTTCAGGCTCCTATTGTTTTCGACCCATGCGCGGATTGCAACATCTTTCCATGCACGCTTACGGATGTGCAATGGATTTTGATGCGCCACGCAATGGGCTGCACGACAAGACGCCGCATTTTGCAACGTTGCGCGAAGAAGTGATTGCGCCGTTTTTAAAATTGGGCGGCGTGTGGGGCGGGGACTGGAATGGCAATGGCTCGTCTGAAGATGAACGCCGGGCCGACGGCATGCATTTTCAATTTGCCCGCATGGGTTAAACCGCTGCCGTGGCGGAACCACGGTAATCAAGGAATGAAATTTATGAACACCGATATGATTGGCGGCGTGATCCGCGCTGTCTTCCCACCCGTTATCGCATTTTTGATCGGTAAAGGCATTTTACCGAGCGGTGATTATGGCTCCGTTGTGACAGGTATTGTCGCTTTGATCACTGCTGTATGGTCGGTGCGCACCAATAAAACCGGTAAGGTGATTAAATGACCGATGCATTGTTGCTGTTAGCGGCAATGATCGGCGTGGGCGCTGCGGCCTTCATGGTCGCGCGCTCACCCAATTTTTGGATAGGCCTAATAGGGATTATTTTGGGACAACTCGTTCCCAATATAAAGAAAATCATTCGGCCAAAGAATTTCTCCAAGGAGCAGCTGGATAAGATCGCCAGAGGCCATGACCCTTTTCGGAAAAGGCCAAAGGGCGAATAGACTTTGTTCATGTTGCATTCAGTTTCACCCATCTATAGCTGCAGTGTGAACTTTTGGGGGTTACTAACGTGAATAAAGCAATGTTTGTTTTTTGTATTTTGTTGAGCAGCATTTTGACCGGAGGCGTGAGCTCGGTTAACGCCCAAGCTGTAGCCATCCCCTTTGTACAAATCGTTGAAGACGTTGATCAATTTCCTATCGCACCATCTGAGGCTGCGGTCATTGCCAAAGACTCTGTGCCTGGTTCTAAAGTTTTGAATGTCAAGCTCTTGCCCTCGGGCGTTTATGCTGTCACTTTAAAGGTGGGGGGCAGCGTGACGCGGGTTATGGTTGACGCAACATCGGGTGCCGTTACCTAAATCTGGCCTCGCTGCCGAAATGCAGAAGGACTTGATTTATGCGCATTCTTGTCGTGGAAGATGATGTTGACCTGAACCGCCAATTGGTGACGGCTTTGGCCGATGCTGGCTATGTGGCCGACAAAGCCTTCGATGGCGAAGAGGGGCATTTTCTGGGTGATACTGAACCCTATGACGCCATTGTTCTCGACATCGGCTTGCCTGTTATGGACGGCGTTAGCGTTCTTGAAAAATGGCGGCGTGCTGGCAAGAAAACGCCGGTGTTGATTTTAACAGCGCGTGATCGCTGGAGCGACAAGGTCGCAGGCTTTGATGCTGGTGCCGATGACTATGTGACCAAGCCATTTCACATGGAAGAAGTTCTGGCACGTGTTCGGGCTTTGCTGCGGCGTAGCGCTGGCCATGCGACGAGCGAATTAACCTGTGGGCCAGTGGTACTTGATACGGCCAATGCCAAGGTTACGGTGAATGGCGCTGCGGTAAAATTGACATCGCTGGAGTTTCGTTTGTTGTCTTATCTCATGCATCACAATGGCAAAGTGGTCTCGCGCACGGAACTGGTTGAACATCTTTATGATCAAGATTTCGATCGTGACTCAAATACGGTAGAAGTTTTTGTGGGGCGATTGCGTAAGAAGCTTGGCGTTGATGTTTTGCAGACCATTCGCGGCATGGGCTATTGCATGAGCGAGCAAGGGAATGCGGGTTAATTCACTTTCGTTTCGGCTGCTGGCTTCATCTGCTTTCATTGCAATTGTTTTGTTGGCGGCGGCAGCGTTTTTATTGAACGCTCTGTTTCAACAGGCTCTCGAAAGAAACTTTGATCAACGCCTCAAGGCAGCATTAGACGGTATTCTGGCTAATGTTGAATTGAAGGCTGATGGCACACCACGGCTTCTTGGCCCGATTGCTGATACGCGGTTTTCACTGCCGCTTTCAGGTTGGTATTGGCAGGTGAGTTCCACTGTAAAAAACGAAAGGCTTCTCGCTTCAGACTCGTTGCTCGAGCAAAATATTTCTGTGCCTGATGCCGCATTGAACAAGCGCGATAGCGACGGCGTGGCAAGTTTTTCTGCTGTCGACAAAGAGGCTAAACAGCTGCGCGTGATTGAGCAGCGCTTAAAACTTTTTGGTAACCCGCAAGATTTTTCATTTCTTGTTGCCGGTAACTTTGATGAGCTGAAGGCTGAAGTCTTATCATTTCGCCAAACGCTTCTTGCTGTTTTAGGATTGCTTGGGGCAGGGCTTTTGTTGGCATTGTTCGCACAGGTGCGATTTGGGCTTAGGCCTCTAACTGAAATGCAGCATGCGCTAAATGATATGCGCGGCGGCAAAATTGAAATGCTGCATGACAATTTTCCAGCAGAGATTCAACCCGTTGCCGATGAGCTAAATCTTCTAGTTCAAGCCAACTTTGAGGTGATTGAGCGTGCGCGCATGCAAGTGGGCAATTTAGCTCATGCTCTCAAAACGCCGATCAGTGTTCTAACCAATGAGGCCCGGGATAATAAAAACCCGCTGGCAGACAAGGTGAAAGAGCAGATTGATGTGATGCGCGATCAAGTGAACCTTTATCTTGACAGAGCGCGGCGGGCAGCACGGGCTCAGTCGATTGGCTCTGCGACTGATGTAGAGCCTGTTCTTCAATCTCTCGCGCGAACACTGACGCGGATTAATCGAGATCGCGATTTAAAAATTTCTGTTGAAGCGCCAACCACTTTGCGGTTCCGCGGCGAGCGTCAGGATCTAGAGGAAATGGTTGGCAATGTAATGGACAATGCTTGCAAATGGGCGAAGTCGCAGATTCTTGTAAAAGCTTTTCAGCTTGCTCCGAGTGGTGATGACGGCAGGACGTGGTTGATGATAACGGTCAATGATGATGGCCCGGGCATTCCAGCAGCGAAAAGAGCCGAAGCCTTAAAGCGCGGCCAGCGTTTAGATGAGAGTAAACCAGGCTCGGGCCTTGGCATGTCAATTATTTCCGAAACGGCCGCGATGTATGGCGGAACGATCGAACTTTCAGACTCCGTGTGGAAAGGTCTGAGTTGCAATCTTAGGTTGCCTTCTATAGTTTAAATGGTAAAAAATAACGATGTCATAAGTCGACAGGGGAAAAATTACAGTTTCCTGTTGTAGATTATAAAAAATCAATTCACGCGGTCATTCACCGTATATCTCTATAAATGCAAAAGCTCCACTTGACCAAAGTCTAACCGATGTGCTTTGCTAGCTTAGGAATCGTCCGCAATCTTTAATTGTAAGAGATCGGTGGGCACATCTTGTTTACTGCCCCCAGTCGCAATTTGTGCTAGCCGGGGGAGCGAGTCTTTAAGACTTGCTCCCCATTAATTAATTCGGCTTTACACCTATATTATGCGGCTTCAGAAATGGGAACGCCACGCTCACGGTATGGCGTTCGGCCGTAGAACGCACGATAGCATTTCGAGAAATGTGATGGCGAAGAGAACCCGCAAGCGAGCGCAACATTGATGACCGACAAATCAGTCTGTAACAAAAGTGAACGCGCCTTTTTCAAGCGCAGCTCCAAATAATATCGCTTGGGCGAACGATCAAGATAACGCCGGAAAAGTCGCTCGAGCTGCCGCGTTGAAAGCCCAGCCTGTTTGGCCAATAAACTCGGTGACAATGGATCTTCCAAATTATCTTCCATCTTTTCAATAATGGAAACCAATTTTGGATGACGCGCACCAATGCGCGCTGGCAGCGACATGCGCTGATTTTCGCTGTGATGGCGGATGGGCGAATGGAGAATGGCTTCGGCAACGGATGCAGCCAAGTCTGGCCCATGTTGGCTGGCAATCATGGTGAGCATCATGTCAATTGCGGTTGTGCCCCCCGCGCTGGTGAAACGATCACCATCAATTTCAAAAAGACCGCCCGTGGCATTTATTTCAGGGAAGGCTTCTGAGAACCCCGGCAGATTTTCCCAGTGAATGGTGCAGCGATAGCCATCCAACAATCCAGCTTCAGCCAGAATATGTGCGCCCGTACAGACAGCGCCAATGACAGCACCTCGCCGTGCGGTTTTGCGGAGCCAGCTGAGCATCCGCTTATCGGTATGACGCTGCACATTAAGGCCAGCGCACACAACAACTGTTGCATCTGGGTGAATGGTTTCCAAGTCGCCATTCGCCATTGTCGAGATTTGACTGGACGCTGAAACCGGCTGGCCATCGAGGGAATGCAGCGTCCATTTATAAAGTGTTTTTTCCGAAAGCCTGTTGGCAATGCGCAAAGGCTCGATCACCGATGTGACAGGCATCATCGTGAATTCTGGAATGAGAACGAGGGCCACAGTCTGTGGCAGCTCTTTTGCTTTGTCGCCAAACATCGAAAATCTCCGTTGCTTCCCTTTAGCGCCAATTGGACATCATTGTCCACTAGCGCCATTGAATTGTTTAAAAACGACGCACAGCAGCGTTAACAGTCGTATTCTGGCAATGTCTGTCGCTAATGATTGAGCGATTTGAAGGGCTTGAGAGCAATCTTGAGCTTATAATTACGGAGCCAGCCCTATGAATGCCCCCCATTTGCACAGCAAAGCCACCTCGGCCACGATGGAAAATCCGGGTAAGGCGTTTATAGAAAAGCTTTCGATCGAAATTACCCCAAAGCAGATTGAAAAACTGCCTGTGCTCAGCGCTAATTTGGCCAAGGGCACGAATGTTTTCATCGCACTGATCGACCCGGCCGAAGTTGATGCGCAGATTAACGCATGTGTAGCTTTGCGTGAAGCAGGGTTTGAACCTATTCCGCACGTGCCCGCCCGTTTTGTGCGCGATGAAGAAGATTTGAAATCGCGCATCGGCGCGTTTGCCGATAAGGCAAAGGTTTCGACGATTCTGTGTTTAGGCGGCGGTGCGCCACAACCAATCGGCAAATACAATTCCTCACTTCAATTGATGGAGACCGGTGTGTTTGAAGCCAATGGTTTAAAACGCATTGGCATCGCAGGCCATCCCGAAGGCAATCCAGACATTACCAAGATTCACGGCGAGGCGGCATTATTGGCGGCGCTGAAATCGAAACAAGCTTGGTTGAAAGAAAAAAACATTGCAGGCTTTATCGCCACGCAGTTTCTGTTTGATGCTGGCCCACTGGCTTTATGGGCCGGGCAATTGCGCGAGCAAGGCATTGATCTGCCGCTTCATGTGGGTGTGCCAGGACCTGCAAGTATTAAAACGCTTGTGCGCTATGCAGCGATGTGTGGCGTTGGCAATTCGGCGCGTTTCATCCGCAAGCAGGCGCTGAATATTACGAAGCTGCTTTCAGTGTCTGAACCAACGGAGTTTGTTGATCAACTGGCGCTGCTGCATTTTGATAAACCCGAACTTGCTATAGCTGCACCGCATCTTTATCCGTTTGGTGGATTTGATAAGCTGTTTGATTGGTTGAAGGTTTACAAGGGTTGATACAAAAAGTTATCTTGCACTGTCTTTGTATGGGGCTCAAAATTCGATAACAGGTAGAGATATAGCGATGATTATAAAAAACAGTGACTTTAAGTGTCAGAAGCAGGTGCACGATGTGCCGTCGAATGAAAATTATTTAGCCGGAATTAGAGAAATTCAAGTGCGTATTGCTGAATTGCCAATTGTAGATAGTCGACCTGGGGACGAAATTTAGGTAATAAATGATCTTCAATAACCGCTCCCTAGCTGGCGGCCAGCATTTGTAAAAAAGGAAGCCGACCAAGTTTCCATGGCCGGCGATTTTTTGAACATGAATAACGGACGATACTAAACGCCAGATTCTGTCGTGCCGTTCTTTTCAAAAAGATGTGCAGCTTGGTTTGGAACCACTGCCGACATTCCCTTATGCTTGCGGATCATCGCATCCGAAACAACTGGGCCAAACAAACTTGCATCAGCAGTTGGAGATGTAAATTGGCCCAAGCTATCCTGATAGCCGCGGCCATCACGGTTGTCATTTGCTAATGCAGTTGTTGAAAGTGCGGCCAAAGTCAAAAGTGTAATTGAGATCTTTTTCATGATAATTTCCTTTGTTAGATTACTAAGCCTGGGATTGGTTCATTCCGTCCCGATGAACTAGATATAGTCCTGAATTCAGCAGAGGCGAGTAAACTGTAACCACAACAATGGCAATTATTAAGACAACAAGATCAATGGGTTATATATTGTTTTGACGGATCATACAAAGTATTTCACACTTGGGAACAAAACTGCACGACTTCGTGACTGTGTCTTGAATTTTTTGCATAGCCACCCGAACATATGCAAAGAACCGCGAATTTCTTATGTGGCATACAATTACTTTACATTTTTCAGCGGCTTGAATATCAGCATGTAGCCGAACGACTCACCGATTTGAAATTTCACCAAACATCACAACTCGTGAACTTGTTCGGGTAACCGCTTTCTTGCAGTGTCAACCGTTCGGAAACAACTTTACTTCGCTGCCCTTGCGCGCGGCCTTCACTAAAAACTCCCACGCATAATCCGCATATGAACGGAATACATAGATATCGATCATGTTCTGCTCCACCACATGAAGCAGCGCTGCAATTTCAGCAAAGCGCATGCGGCGGACTGTGCCAGGGGCATAGTCTTCGCTGATCAGATCAAGGGTTGAACCCTTCATCAAGGTTTCGCGAACGCCTTCTCCTTCAAGGCGAATGATCGCGCGCATGTCAGAGACGTCGACGGCGAGCGAGTGGATTGTGCCGAGGGCTTTGCGCAGATCAACCAGCAATGCGGTGACGCGAGCGCGGCCTGTGAGCACAAGCCATTGGTCAGTTGAAAGCCATAGCACTTGCACATCACCAAAAGTGGTCGAAGTGCGTGGGGCCTTTGGCAGTTCGACGCCAAGCGCCGACTTCGCAGCCGCCATGAATTTTTTATCGATGGTCGAGCCACGCAAATCAATCATGCCACGTTCAGAAATTTCGCGGATTGAAATGCTGGTATTATCTGGCGCAGAGCGATGAGCGAGCGCACTCTCAAAATGAAGATCAGCCATTTATGCGCGCTCCTTCTTTATCATAAAACACTGTGCCGGTGATTGTGGCCTTCATCACTTTACCGCCTTCCAACGGGAAGGACAAAACTTCGCCCATTCGGTCTCGGCCATTTTCAATCAGTGCCATGGCAATTGAGCGGCCCAAAGTTGGCGACATATAAGTGGAAGTCACTTGGCCAATCATTTCCATTGGTGGCTTATCTTTCAACACGCGCACGGCATATGCACCATCGGGTAATACATCGTTTGGTTCTTCAGTGAGAAGACCTACCAACTGCTTACGATTTGGTCCTTTGAGGAACGATTGTTCGAGAGAACGCTTTCCGATGAAGTCAGCCTTCTTTTTCGAAACCATGCCCTCCATGCCAACATCAATGGGCGTGGTGGTGCCATCAGTTTCATCACCAACAACGATATAGCCTTTTTCAGCACGAAGAACATGCAGTGCTTCGGTGCCATAGGCAGCGAGGCCGAATTTTTCGCCTGCTTCCATAATGGCATTCCACAAGCCTTGAGCAAAATTAGCAGGCGTGGCCACTTCATATGAAAGCTCGCCAGAGAAGCTGATGCGATAAATGCGGATGGGATAGCCCGCGATATGACCTTGCTTGAAGGACATATGGGGCAGGGCATCGTTAGACAAATCAAAATCAGGATCAAGCTTGGCCAACACGTCGCGAGCCTTAGGTCCTGCCACGGCAAACTGCGCCCATTGCTCGGTCACAGGAGTGACGTAGACTTTATATTGCGTCCACTCGGTTTGCAGCCACTCTTCCAGCCACGCAGCGATGCGGTCGGCACCCCCTGATGTGGTGTGCATGAGGAAATGATCATCAGCCAAACGAACAGTAACACCGTCATCCGTCAAGAAGCCTAACTCATTCATCATCAAGCCATAACGGCAGCGACCCACTTTGAGGGTGGAGAATGTGTTGGTGTACATACGGTCGAGGAATTCCGCAGCATCTGGCCCTTTGATTTCGATCTTGCCAAGAGTGGAGGCATCAAGCATGCCCACCTTCTTCCGTACACAGAGGATTTCTCTGGTGATTGACGCATGTTTATCTTCGCCAACTTGGGAATAGGTGTAAGCACGACGCCATTGGCCAACAGGTTCAAATGTTGCACCATGAGATTTATGCCAATTGAAAATCGGTGTCTGGCGGATCGGAAGGAATAGTGCGCCCGTATGCGCACCCGCAATCGAACCAAATGAATAGGGTGTATAGGGCGGGCGGAATGTTGTGATACCGATTTCGGGAATGGTTTTGCCCGTGGCTTCCGACAATACGCCTAAACCGTTGAGGTTAGACGTTTTGCCCTGATCAGTAGCCATGCCGAAGGTGGTATAGCGCTTGGTATGCTCGACTGATTCATAACCCTCGCGTTGAGCGAGTTCGAGGTCAGCGGCCGTTACATCATTCTGGAAATCGATGAAGTGCTTATTGCCTTCATTGTAAAGGCCAGTGGCAGGCGCAAACCACATGGATTCCAAAGCTCCGCGAACAGGTTCTTCGATTTTGAACTTGGTTGCTTTGACAACTTTCGCTTTTTTCAGAACTGATTTCGCAGCTGCTTCACCTGCGGCTTGTGCTTCAACCAAACTATCAGCCACACTCATTGTGCCATTGGCAGCGCCGATGGCGGTGATCGCATCAGTATGAGACAGCGGACAGAAGCTTTGCAAAGCGTCATCAAATTTGATCTTGCCGCCATTGTGACACCAGAGGTGCAGAGCAGGATTCCACCCGCCTGACATAGCGATAAAATCACACTCAACGCGGCGCTCAGTTATCACGCGGCCTTGGCCCTTGCGGTAAGCGGCGATTTTCACGGCCTTAACCTCAAGCGTGCCTTCAACGGCGGAGATAACGGAGCCGAGCGAAACATCTATGCCCTCAGCTATCGCACGCTTCACAAGTTCACCATCTGAACGTGAACGTGAATCAACTACCCGTACATTGATACCTGCTTTCTTAAGCGCGAAAGCTGTGAGATAAGCATCATCATTATTGGTGAACACGATGCCAGTGTTACCCGGTGTCACACCGTAACGGCCAATCATGCCGCGTACAGCAGAGGCGAGCATGATATTGGGGCGGTCATTGTTTGCGAATGCGATGGGGCGTTCCAGCGCACCAGTTGCAACAATCACATGGTGCGCACGAATTTTCCACAAGCGATGCTTAGGCGCGCCCGATGCCAAGATAGATGGATCATGATCACCCACGCGTTCAAACGCCATCAGATAGTTTTGGTGAAAATGGCCAACGACGGTGGTGCGCGAAAGTACATGCATATTCGGCATCGCGCTAAGTCGCACTGCTGCGGCCTTGGCATAATCTCCAACACATTCACCATTGATCATACCAGCCGTGAGATCAGCGATACCTCCCAAAGCTGGGTTCTCATCACACAGCAAAACCTTTGCGCCAGCCATAGCTGCCGCTTCGGCTGCAGCGATCCCTGCTATGCCCGCACCGACGACAATAACATCGGTATGAATATGCATGTGTTCATAAGTGTCGGTGTCGCGGCCTTCTGGCGCTTTGCCGAGACCTGCGGCTTTGCGGATGAACGGCTCATACACATGTTTCCAAAAAGAGCGCGGCCACATGAAGGTTTTATAATAAAAACCACCGGGCAAGAAACGCGAGAATTTCGAATTGATCGCACCAATGTCATATTTAAGGGAAGGCCAGCGGTTTTGACTTTCGGCGGTGAGGCCATCAAAAATTTCAATCTGCGTGGCGCGCAAGTTTGGTTCATGCTTGTTACCTTGGCCCACACCAATCAGCGCATTCATTTCTTCAGAGCCTAAGCCCACTAACCCACGCGGGCGATGATATTTAAATGAACGGCCAAAAAGTTTTTGGCCTGATGCGAGCACAGCGGAAGCTAACGTATCACCAGCAAAACCAGAAATATCCTTGCCATCAAAGCTGAATGTCACTTTGCGTGAACGATCAATCAGGCTGCCGCCTTGCGCTAAACGATAAGGTTTGCTGGCCATTATTTCTTCGCCTTCATGCGTTCTTTAAAGTAATCCGCCCACGGGCCTTTTGCTTGCGCAATAATCTCAGCAGGGGGAAGTTCGGTGATGCCGTAATAGGCCTTGAAATCGAGCGAAACAGTATCACGCGCCGCATGGAACCATTTTCCGCAACCACGATCACAACGCCAACGTTCGAAATGCAATCCCTTTGGATTGTGGCGAATGAACAAATAATCACGCTGTTCTTCGTCAGTTATATTTGCAGCATCAGTTGTGGCCGGACGGCGCACATGCGCTTGCCCACCATAATGAAAATCAGTCTCATCACCTTCAGCGCCACAGACAGGGCAGTTTACGATAATCATTTTGTAACTCCCTTAATGCGCCACAGCAGCGGCCACGCTCTCATCAATGAGGCGGCCTTCTTTGAAACGGTTCAAACTAAAAGGTGCTGCAATCGGGTGTGGCCTATCATTGGCCATTGTATCAGCAAACACCAAGCCCGAACCTGGAATGGCTTTAAAGCCACCCGTGCCCCAACCGCAATTCACATAAAGCCCTTCAACATCAGTTTTCGACAATATAGGCGAGCGATCCCCCGTCATATCCACAATACCACCCCATTGCCGCAACATGCGCAGGCGCGAGATGATCGGGAAAGTTTCAACAAGTGCTGTGACAGTGTGTTCAAGCGCTGTGAACGAACCACGCTGCGAATAATTATTATATGGATCAGTGCCGCCACCAATCACCAACTCGCCCTTATCAGACTGGCTCATATAGCCATGCACCGTGTTGGCCATCACCACACAATCAAGCACGGGCTTAATCGGTTCAGACACCAATGCCTGTAAGCACATTGATTCAATCGGCATGCGAACGCCTACCATATCCATGATCGTGGATACGTGGCCTGCGGTGACCACCCCAATCTTCTTGGTTTTAATTTCGCCTTTGCTGGTTTGCAAACCAACAACCTTGCCACCGTCGCGCATAATTCCGGTGACTTCGCATTGTTGGATAATGTCGACACCCATCGCATCGGCGCCGCGTGCGTAACCCCACGCCACAGCATCATGCCGCCCTGTGCCGCCGCGTGGTTGATAATAAGCGCCCAGAATAGGATAGCGACATTCGGCATCAGTGTTGATGATTGGTGCAATCTCTTTCACTTCACTTGGTGAAATCATGCGGCAATCAAGACCCGCCAGTCGGTTGGCATGTGAGGTGCGCTTCATGGCGCGCAGTTCATGCTCGGTTTGGCAAAGCATCATAAGCCCGCGCGGGCTGAACATCATGTTGTAGTTCAGCTCTTGTGAGAGGCCTTCATAAAGCGAACGTGCCAATTCATAAATTGCAATTGAAGCGTCCTGCAAATAATTAGACCGAATGATCGTGGTGTTGCGCCCAGTATTACCGCCACCCAGCCAGCCTTTTTCGATAACGGCAATGTTCGTCATGCCGTGATTTTTTGCCAAATAATAAGCCGTGGCCAGCCCGTGCCCGCCAGCGCCAACAATCACTGCATCATATTCAGCCTTAGGATTTGGCGAACGCCAAGCGCGCTCCCAATCCTTGTGATAGTTCATGGCATTGCGGGCGATGGAAAATATGGAATAACGAGGTTTCATATGGCAGATCCCGTGAATGGCGGATGTCTAACAGATCATGCAGTTTCACTCCAACGCTTTCCGACGAAACGCTGCCACCATGCGACAACGGGGCAGGGTGAATTATCGCCATTTGTCAGCGATGTGTGAGCCAATCCGTGTTAACTGGATGTCGAATTTGGAACGGCTTATATGACTCGGAAACAAAAACGCACCAGCATGATAGTAACTGCTTTGGCAGTTTTAGGTATTGCTGCTTTTCTAATGTTCCGCGTTTTGGGCGACACGATGGTGTTTTTCTACACCCCCAGCGAAATCGCAGAGAAGACTTTGAAACCTGGTCAGCGCATTCGGCTTGGTGGCATGGTTGAGAAGGGAACCTGGAACAAGGGTGACGGCATCCATCAAGATTTCGTTCTGACGGATACGATTAAAACCACCAAAGTGATTTATAATGGCGGCGCGATGCCTGATCTGTTTCGCGAAGGCCAAGGGGCAGTGGCAGAAGGCACGATGCAGGCCGACGGAATTTTCATGGCCGATTCAGTTTTGGCCAAGCATGATGAAAAATACATGCCCAAGGAATTGGCTTCCAGTTTGAAAGCAAAAGGTGTCAAGCTTGGCAAGACTTCTGATCAATAAATCGTGATTAAGCCTTTGATTAGCCACATTTAAGCGCCTTTGCCATAAATAAACCTCCAGACTTACCAAAGTTTCATAGCGGGGTAAGTGCTTTGTAATTTGGCATGCCCTATATCTCTGTCATCAACGCACTGGAGATAAAATTATGCCTTCAACCTTTTCCCTGACTAAAAAGACTGTCTTGGGCCTGTTCACCGCCGGACTACTGGGTGCCAGCGTATTAACTTCTACGATGGTGTTTCTGCCCTCAACCGCAGTGCACGCAGAACAAGCTGCCGTTTTTGATCCACACCAAAGCCTCGCACCATTGGTTGAGAAAGTTATGCCATCGGTCGTGAGTGTGGAAGTTAAATTTTCCAATGTTGCAGCAGTAGATGGTGCTGACGGCGCAGGTCCGGACCAGTTACCACCTGGCATGAAAGAATTTTTAGACCAGTTTCCACAGTTTAAAAATCGTATGCCACCTCCATCGCCTCATGGCGGGGGCGGTGCACTGGGTTCAGGCTTCGTGATTTCGTCTGATGGCTATGTTGTCACCAACAACCACGTGGTTGACCACGCTGATGAAGTGAAAATATCATTCCAAAACGGCGACAAATTTGACGCAACCGTAATTGGCACGGACCCCAAAACCGATCTTGCCTTGTTGAAAATTAAATCAGACAAAGCTTTCCCTCACGTTGAATTCACGAAAACCGAGGCCAAAGTGGGCGATTATGTGATGGCCGTAGGCAACCCCTTCGGACTTGGCGGCACTGTAACATCTGGCATCATATCGGCGCGCGGCCGCGATATTGGCTCTGGTCCCTATGATGATTTTATCCAAGTGGATGCTTCAATCAACAAAGGCAATTCCGGCGGCCCGACATTTAACATGAGCGGCGAAGTGGTCGGCATTAATACCGCAATCTTTTCACCGTCAGGCGGCTCAGTTGGCATTGGGTTTGCCATCCCGGCATCGACTGCCACAAGTGTAATTGAAAGCCTGAAAACAAATCATAAGGTAACGCGTGGCTGGCTCGGTGTGCAGATTCAACCTGTAACACCAGATATTGCCGAAAGTTTAGGCCTTGAAAATGCCAAGGGCGCTATTATCTCTGAACTAACCGATGGATCACCTGCTTTGAAAGCGGGCTTGAAATCGGGTGACACGATTTTAAAAGTTGACGGCACAGACATTGCTGATGCGCGTGATTTGGCAAAAGTAATATCTCATGTTTCGCCTGGTAAGATTGTTCAGCTTTCCATCATTCGTGGTGGCAAAGCCCAGACCGTGCCGGTGACTTTGGACGCCATGCCAGCAGACCTTAAAATGGCTTCGGCAAAGGTTGAAGAACTAAAGAAAGGCTCGCTTTCTTCCTTAGGTTTGGAAGTGGTCACGACTGATGACGGCGCAGGCGTTAAGATTACCAAGGTTGATCCAAACTCGGCAGCAGCCGAACGCGGATTGAAAGAGGGTGATGTCATCCTTGAAGTTGCTGGCATCCAAGTAAATGATCCAGCAGCCATAGCTACGGCGTTGAAAGATGCGCCTGGCAAGAAAGTGTTGATGCTTATTAAGACGGCAGACGGTCAACGATATTTGGCCCTGCCACACGCAAAAGGTTGATTGGCTTATAGATCAACCTGAACTTTGACGGAAACGTCAAAGTTCAGAAAAGTTGATCGAAAAAAGGAACCTAGGGCGATTTTGACTTTTCGGTGAAAAGTCAAAACGCTCCAACGGGTACTGAGAGCCAATCTGTACAAACAGGTGCTTGGCCTTAGCCCCCGCTAGTGGGCCTGCACTTGAGTAGCGCGGAGATCGGTCGCCTCCCCCGGCGTTCCCCCGATGAACTGGTCTCCGCGCCCATTTGTTTTGATTTCGAAAGGGCGCTATTATGCAACACGCTGAATTGACAAGTGAGGCCGTAGCGGGCACAGATTCTCCGATGCGAATTTTGGTAATCGAAGATGATCGTGAGGCGGCCTCTTGGTTAGTTAAGGGGCTGCGCGAGGCTGGGCATGTTGTTGACCTTGCATCGGAAGGGCTTCAGGGGCTTAATTTAGCGCTGGAAGGTGTTCATGATGTCTGCATTATTGATCGTATGCTGCCTTTGATGGACGGTCTTACCGTTATTCAACGCATGCGCGCGGCAGATTTGAAAACCCCAGTATTAATCTTAAGCGCCCTGAGTGATGTTGATGAGCGCGTAAAAGGCCTGCGTGCCGGTGGTGACGATTATTTAGCAAAACCTTATGCGTTTTCTGAGCTACTAGCGCGCGTTGAGGGCTTGGGCTCGCGCAAATTGCTTGATCCAAAAGATGCAAAACTGCGGGCGATGGATTTGGAAATCGACTTGCTGACGCGCACTGTGACCAGAAGCGGTAAGGTTATTGTCTTACAACCACGGGAATTTAAGCTTCTTGAATATCTCGTCCGCAAGGCTGGCCACATTGTGACGCGCACAATGCTGTTAGAGAATGTTTGGGATTATCATTTCGACCCTCAAACCAATGTTATTGATGTGCACGTATCAAGGCTGCGCGGCAAGCTCGACAAGGGATTTGCTGAGCCACTTTTGCAAACAGTGCGCGGAGCTGGCTACATGATCCGTGCGCGCTAACGCGAGCATCTTTCAATCTTCTACGTTTCGTTTACTGGCGATTTATTTGCTGGTATTTGTGGTCTCTGTTGCGGCTCTCCTTGCCTATATTTATTACAATACAGTTGGTCTGCTCGAGCGCCAGACCGAAGCGACTATAACTGCCGAAGTGTTGGGCCTGGCTGAACAATATCGTCAGCGCGGACTTCCAGGCCTAGTTGATGTTGTTGATCGGCGGAGCCTTGATAGTGATAGTACATTTTACGTCCTCACAGACGGAAACCATAAACGTGTCGCTGGTGATGATATTGAATTGCCTGCAACTGTTTGGGGCGACCGAACCTGGGCTGATTTTCCGGTTTTGACTGGTAAAGGTTCGTTGAAGACCCCTCATATTGTTCACGCCTATCATGTGGAGCTGGTCGGCGGCTTTGATTTACTTGTTGGCAATGACATCAGCGAATTGCTGACCTTCCGCGCCCTCATCAATGAAACAACATATTGGGCCGTGGGACTGGCCATCATTTTGGGCCTCGGCGGTGGTTATATTCTCAGCCGCAATTTCCTGCGCCGCATTGAGGCAATCACCGATTCCAGTAAATTGATTATGAGCGGCGATCTTTCACGGCGCATGCCGACATCCGGCAGCAAAGATGAACTTGATCAACTATCAGCCTCATTAAATGACATGTTATCGCAAATCGAACGCCTCGTGCTTGGCATGAAAGAAGTTTCAAGCAACGTGGCACATGATTTGAGAACACCGCTCA
>JAYWEV010000080.1:0-15931 GCA_043779145.1 Aestuariivirga sp.
ATTAGAGATTTCTCGATCCAGCACTGTGAACGACCATTGAAAAGAAAAGTTCCGCCACTGCTCAAGAAGGATGAACATTAACTCTGCACCACGTTTGGAGCCTTTGAAATTATGAGCGATTGAAATATCTGCAAACGCCTATTTCGAGACCCCTGCTCCGTTTATTGCCGAGGCAGGGAACAATTGTTGGTACCAATCATTGTGGTTGGAGAAACAATTCATTTTCGAAGGCATCATCATGACAACCAAATCTATAATGGAGACAACGCTCGGCAATGGTGGTGAGCTTCATCAGTCTACGAGCCGCCAAGCCCTGACCGATAATTTTGGTCATGTTATTAGTGACAATCAAAACAGCCTTCGCGACGGTGAACGCGGCCCGACGCTGATTGAAGATTTTATCCTTCGCGAAAAAATATTCCACTTCGATCATGAACGTATTCCAGAACGCATCGTTCATGCGCGTGGCAGTGCAGCCCACGGCGTTTTTGAATGTACCGAAGCGATACCTGAATTGACCAAGGCTGATATCTTCCAAAAGCGTGGCAAGAAATGTGATGTGTTTGTGCGGTTTTCAACCGTGGCAGGTGGCGCAGGCTCTGCTGATACACCGCGTGATGTTCGCGGCTTTGCCACAAAGTTCTATACCCAAGAAGGCAATTGGGATTTGGTGGGAAACAACATCCCCGTATTTTTCATCCAAGATGCTATTAAGTTTCCTGATCTCGTTCATGCCGTAAAAATGGAAGCTGACAAGGGCTTTCCACAAGCTGCCTCTGCCCACGATACGTTCTGGGATTTCATTTCGCTGATGCCTGAAAGCATGCACATGATTATGTGGGCGATGTCAGATCGAACATTGCCGCGCAGCCTTCGCATGATGGAAGGTTTTGGCGTTCACACGTTCAGGTTTGTAAATGCCAAAGGTGAAGGCACGTTCGTTAAATTTCATTGGCGTCCGCGGCTTGGAATGCAATCGACACTTTGGGATGAAGCAGTGAAACTGGCGGGCGCTGATTCAGATTTCCATCGCCGCGATTTGCACGATGCAATTGCCGGCGGTGATTTTCCCGAGTGGGATTTGGGCGTGCAAATATTTGACGAAAAATTTTCGGCAAGTCTTCCCTATGATGTTCTTGATGCAACCAAACTTATTCCCGAGGAATTGGTACCGCTCAGAATTATTGGCAAAATGACGTTGAACAGAAACCCTGACAATCATTTTGCAGAAAATGAGCAGGTTGCTTATATGCCGACAAATATTGTTCCAGGCATAGATTTCAGCAATGACCCGCTTTTACAAGGCCGGCTATTCAGCTATCTCGATACGCAGAAATCACGCCTAGGCACCTCGAATTTCCACCAAATTCCAATCAACGCTCCCAAGTGCCCCTTCGCCAATTTTCAGCGCGACGGCATGATGCAGACGGCTGTTCCAAAGGGACGTGCAAACTATGAGCCCAACAGTTTAAATACAGCCGGAGAGGATGAAGGCCCGCGCGCCATTGCAAATGGCGTTACAACTTTCCCCACGAATGATGAAAATAATGATCCGACGAAGAAACTGCGTATCAGATCAGAAACTTTTAGCGATCACTTTAGCCAAGCGCGCATGTTCTACCTTTCACAAAGCAAGTGTGAACAGGCTCATATCGCTTCTGCGGTGGTGTTCGAATTATCGAAGGTAACCTTGGCTCATGTGCAACAACGCATTGTTGCACAGATCCGAAATATCGATGAAGACCTGGCCCAACGTATTGCAGATGGCATTGGCATTGCAGTACCAAAAGCTATCGAGCCCGCAAAGCCGGTGCTTGATCTGGCACCTTCAGACGCCCTCTCCATTGTCAAAAATATGAAGCCGATATTGAAGGGCCGCAAAGTTGGTATTCTGATTGCTGATGGCTCGGATAAGGCAGAGGTCGAAAGTGTTAAGTCAGCTATTGAGCGGGCTGGCGGCAGGGCTGTTGTGATTGCCAAACGCTTGAAAAATATCAAGTTGAAAGGCGGCAGCATGGACGCGGATGCGCAACTCTTTGGAATGCCCTCTTGCACGTTGGACGCCATCGCTTTGGTGCTGAATGAAGCAGGTGCAACGGAACTGAGCAAAGAAGGCGCTGCTGTTCAATTTGTGATGGATGCTTTCGGCCATCTCAAGGCCATCGGCCATAATGGCAGCGCAACTGCATTGCTGGATAAAGCCGGGGTCGTCGTCGACGAAGGCGTGACTGCGCTTGGTAAGCCCTTCATCAATGCCGCGACAAAACGTTTCTTCGACCGAGAACCAAATGTGCGCAGCTTAGCTTAACCTAAAACTGCGTCTTAAGCCGGTGCCTGCCCTCGTAACGCCTTCTCGGGCATCTGACTGAACGCGGCCAGAGCCAGCGCCAGAACTGCTGCGGCCATGCCAAACAGCGGGCGGAAGGCGTTGTGGATTTCGCCTGAGGCGACGATCTGAGCAAGCCTTTCGCCGGAAGATTCTTGCAAGGCAGACAGGTTTGGAATTTGGCTGAACAACATGGCCCCGAAGGCAGCCACGATTAATGCGCCACCTAATGACCGGAAGAAGCCCATAACGCCAGTGGCCGTGCCCATTTGATAGGGTTGGACGGCGTTTTGGATGGAGATTGTTGTGGTTGGGAATATTGTGCCCAAGCCAATGCTGAGACCCGCCATCAAAATTTCCACCACCCAAATGCCTGGCGTAGTTTTCAGAGAAGCGAGAACGGCGAGTCCTGCTATCGAGAAAATCAGGCCGAAAGTGGCGGGGCGTTTGTAGCGCACCGAATGGGCCATAAAACGGCCAGCGATAATGGCACCTACCACTGTTCCAGCCATAAAGGGAATGAGCGAAAGCCCGGATTGGCTGGCGGTCAAACCAAAGGTCAATTCCATATAGACTGGCAGGTAAGCGGTGATACCAATATAGCACCCCATCACCAGCATCACTGCAAGTGTTCCAGTGGCAACCACGGAATTTCCGAGGATATCCGAGGCAATGAAAGGTTCTTCCGCGGTTTTGAGCCGCCAAATAAATACAGCCCACAGCAGCACTGAAACCGCAAACAAACCTAGCACTTCGATAGAAGTCCAAGGATAGTGAATACCACCCCAACTGAGCGCTAACATCATGGCAATGCTGGCCAGCGCCATCAAGGCAGCGCCCAAGAAATCAAGTTTATGCGGACGCTCATTGCGGGGTAACTTCTTCAACAGGCCGTTGGTCATCAGCAGTGCCAAGACGCCGAGCGGCACATTGACCCAAAAAATTAACGACCAATGCCAATGCTCAGCAAAGAAACCACCAAGCATCGGCCCGGAAATGCTGGCAGACATATAAACGCCCGCAATGAAAACTTGATAGCGCGAACGCTCCTTCGGCGAAACAATATCTGCTATGATGGTTTGCGCCAGCGAGATGAGGCCACCGCCGCCCAAGCCTTGGACAGCGCGGGCGATGATCAAGATCAGCAAACTCGGGGCCAGCGCACACAAAACTGAGCCGATGATAAAAACCACGATTGCAAAAAGAAGCGTAACGCGCCGCCCGATAATATCAGACACTTTGCCATAAAGCGGTGTGACCGCCGTGGAGGCAAGCAGATAGGACGTGATGATCCAAGGCAGATATTCTGGATTGCCAAGTGCGCGACCAATTGTAGGCATGGCAGTGACAACAATCGTTTGGTCAAGTGCCGCCAAAAACATGGCAACGACTACGCCCGCTATGATCCATATCACTTCTTGATGCGAAAGTTTGGATGTGGAATTTTCGACTGGAATGGCGCTCATCGCCTATCAATGAACTGGAACCAGAAAAGTTGCAATGTGCTTATGCGCAGAGCAGCTCAGATTTTTAGGAGACGCTGCACCAGCGTCGCCCAAAAATGCGTGCCACGCACCAAAAGCTCGTCGTTGAAATCATAGCTGGATTCATGAAGGTTGCGCGATGGGCCGTTGCCGATTCCGAAATAGGCACCTGGCACTTGCTCAAGCATAAATGCAAAATCTTCAGCGAACATATATGGCCCAAGGAGATCAACTGAAAGCGGGCTTTGGCCCATGTCCAACGCAGTATCACGGACAGCCATGGCCGCGTTCACATCATTTATGCAGGGCGGATAAATGATGCCTTGGCCATATTCAACCTCAGCCACACAGCCGAAAGATGCGGCTTGTTGTTTAAGGAGCGCTGGAATACGTTCGGCCATCCTCTGGCTGTTTTTATGCGAACAGGTTCTAACGCCAATTTTAAGCGAAACCGTTTCCGGAATGGCCGTGGCCAATACGCCGCCATTGATTGCACCCACGGTCACGGCTACTGGATCAAGCGGATCAGAGTTTCGCGAGACAACTGTTTGCAACGCCATCACGGCGCTGGACGCTGCAACGATAGGATCAATCGCCTGATGCGGAAACGCGCCGTGGCCGCCAACGCCGCGGATCGTCACATCAACAATCGCAATCGACGCAGTGATGGCCCCTGCCCGCACCCGCACTTGGCCCAAAGGTTCATTTGGCAAATTGTGAAGTGCAAAAATCTGATCACATTTGAAGCGTTTGAAAAACCCTTCTTCGATCATGCGGTGCGCCCCGCTGATGTCTTCTTCAGCCGGTTGGAAAACGAGATGGATTGTTCCATCAAAATCGTAAGTGCCAGACAAATACCGAGCCAAGCCGAGCAGCATCGATGTGTGTCCATCATGGCCGCAAGCATGCATTTTGCCAGCGTAGCGCGAGGCGTAAGAAAGGCCTGTGGTTTCGTGGATGGGCAAAGCGTCCATGTCAGCGCGAATGGCAATAACCTTGCGGCTGGTGCCTCTGGTCAATGTGCCGACAACTCCTGTGCCAGCAACACCAGTGGTTACACCCAAGCCTAACCGCGTGAGCTCTTCTGCAACCAGCTTCGACGTGCGGTGCTCTTCAAATGCCAATTCCGGATGCATATGCAAATCGCGGCGCAATGCCACGAGCTCACCAGCAAAACCCATGATCCGGTCATACATCATCGCCGGTTTGGTATCAGCCTTTCGAGATACCCAAAAGCGCGGGTGATGATGAAGGTTAGGATCATATAAACAACCGCTATAAAAATGAGCGGTTCGTACATGATGTATGTATCAGAGCTGATCTTAAACCGCGCACCCATCAAATCCATTACAGTTATAGTAAAAGCCAACGGCGTCGATTTAAGTTGGCTAATCATTTCACCGGCCAACGTTGGCAGCACTTGCAACACAGCGCGCGGAAACCATACGCGCGAAAGAACTTTCCACCCACTCATCCCAAACGCACGTGCTGCTTCAAGTTCACCGCGCGGTACGCCAAGGAACGCACCTCGCATAATTTCCCCTTCATAGCCCGCCACACTGAGGCTGAGGCCGAGCACGGCGTAGTAGAAACCCTCGCGTAAAACCGGCCACATAAAGCTGTGCCGTATCCACGGAATGCTGGGGAATAAAGAACCAAAACCGTAATACAACAGCCAAAGCTGGATCAGCAATGGAGTGCCCCGAATGAAAGAGCAAAAACCCCGCGCTGCCATTTTAAGTGGCCACGGCCCCGTGACCTGTACCAAACCAATAGGTACAGCTAACGTAAATCCAATGACAACTGACGTCACCAGCAAAATCAAAGTATAATAAAGCCCGACCAGCAAAAGGTGCTGATACTCAGGGTTTGCTAACCATTCCCAGTGCATCGCTTACCTCACGCCAATTTGGGTTGGCCGCGACGAACGCGTTTTTCCAACCAGCCAAAAAATTGGTTCGAAGCCATGGAAATCAAGAGATAGATCGCTGCTGCGAGGACATAGAATGTGAGATAATACTTTGCGCCACCTGCAGCAATGCGCGTGGCGTTTGCAAGCTCGGTGGCACCGACAACCGCGACCAGTGCTGAATCCTTAGTAATATTGAGCCACAAGTTACCAAGCCCAGGAATTGCAAATGGCAACATGGCAGGCAATGTGATGCGCCTGAACATTGTAAATGGCCCCATGCCATAAGCCCTCGCGGCCTCGGTTTGGCCAAGTGGCACAGCTTGAATTGCGGCCCGTAAAACTTCAGTGTGGTAAGCGCCTTGCACGATCCCCAAAACAAAAATGGCAACCACAATTCCGTTCATTTGAATCGGACCCAGGCCGATTGAATTTGCTAAATTATTAATGCCGTTGGTACCTGCATAATAAAGCAACATGATCAAGACGAGTTCGGGAACCGCGCGAAAAATGGTCGTATATCCGTCCAGAAGATGGCGTAGTATTTTACCGCCAGAAAGCTTGCCCATCGCACCAAGCAAGCCCAAGCTTACACCGAACAAATATGCAAAAAACGAAATTTCAACAGTGGCAAAAGCACCCCACATCAATTCATCCAGATAACCTTTGTCACCATAAGATAAAAGTTCGGAAAGTGGGGCTGCCGCTGCAAGGATCAAAAAATTCGCTCCAGAAAAAAGGGCCACTCAATCACGAGCGGCCCATTCAAATTACTTCATGTCTTTTGGCAAAATCAGCTTACCTGTCAACTTCCACTTTTCAGTGTTGGTTTCAAAGAAGCCCTTATCGCGAAGTGCGATGATGCCAGCATTGATTTTTTCCAACAGTGCAGTGTCTTCCTTGCGAATGCCAATGCCAACGCCTGGGCCCAAGATTTCAACATCGACTGGGACAGCGCCCTTTTGCTCACAGCAGGCACCAGCTTCTGAATTAAGATAAGCACCCAATGTTACGCCATCAGCCATCACGTAATCAACACGGCCTGCTGTCAAATCAGAGTTGGCTTCGTCTTGACCAGCATAGCCCTTAATGATGGCACCCTTTGACTTGTAATATTTGTCGAGATAATTGGCGTGGGTTGTTGCGCTTTGCACACCAATGGTTTTGCCAGAAAGATGTTCAGGTGAGAAATCCTTATCATCGCTCTTATTGCCGATGAGGACAGCAGCTGAATTATAATAAATCTTTGAATAATTGATCGACTTCATGCGCTCAGGTGTGACCGACATTGAAGACAAAATGGCATCGAACTTCTTGGCTGTAAGGGCCGGAATAACGCCGTCCCAAGCTGTTGGTTCAAACACGCATTTTTCTTTGATCTCTGCACAAAGTGCGTCCTTGAAATCAGCTTCCCAACCAACAATCACGCCGGATGGATCCTTAGAGGTGAAGGGTGGATATGGCGAAATATCCACGCCAAATTTCAAGTCAGCAAAAGCAGGTGTTGCAGCAAACAACGATGCCGCAGCCACAGCCGCCATAAATAGTCTCTTCGTATATTTCATTTTATTCTCCCTGTAGTGGCTATCAAAAAATTTAAGCTCTCAATCGGCCCCCGATTTCAAACCCGTCTATCGTTTCGCACACCCCTCAATGAATACTCGAAACGAATTGTTTGCAGCGCTCACTATTAGGTGCGCCGAATACTTGTTGAGGTGGCCCCTCTTCTTCCACGATGCCCTTATGCAAATACATCACATGCGAAGACACATCGCGGGCGAATTTCATTTCATGGGTGACGAGGATCATCGTGCGCCCCTCTTCCGCCAAATCGCGGATTACTTTCAAAACTTCGCCCACCAGCTCAGGATCAAGTGCTGAAGTTGGCTCGTCAAACAACATCACCTTTGGTTCCATGCACAAAGCACGCGCAATTGCTGCGCGCTGTTGTTGGCCACCCGAAAGAAATGCTGGATATTGATCGCGTTTTTCAAACAGTCCAACTTTGTGAAGAAGCGCTTCACCGCGCTCAGTTGCTTCTTTTTTGCTGAGTTTCAAAACATGAACCGGTGCTTCAATAACGTTTTGCAGAACCGTCATGTGTTGCCAAAGATTGAAACTCTGAAACACCATGCCGAGTTTGGTGCGAATACGTTCAACTTGGCGGCGATCAGTTGGGTGCATGTTTCCATCAGCGCCGGGCTTCAACGAAATCTCTTCGCCCGTTACAATGATGCGACCGCGCGATGGCAATTCGAGAAAATTGATGCAGCGCAAAAACGTGCTTTTGCCAGAACCCGATGAACCAATCATCGAAACCACATCGCCCTGTTTTGCGGTTAGGCTTACGCCTTTCAAAACCTCAAGCGGTCCAAATGATTTGTGCAAATCATCCACAACTACTGCTGTTTGCGCATTACTCGTCGCCAAATGCCCTGACCCCACATGAAACTTTGTTGCATGACATTAACATGTCAATCAGCCACGTCAAATGCCATTGAGGAAACGCATTGCCTGTATTTTGTGCTTTTCCATGAGGTCAACCAAATCTATTGAAGTGGGCGAACCATCAATTAGACGCCATTCTCCACCCACCATAACGCGGTCGGCCCGGTGTGCGCCGCACAATACCAACGCCGCCAAAGGATCACCCGCACCAGAAAACCGGAGCTCATCAAGCTTGAAGAGTGCAAGATCAGCCTGCTTACCCACAGCGATTTTGCCGATGTCATCACGTCCCAAACATTTGGCTGATCCTTCGGTCGCCCAACGCAAAGCATCAAGATGTGTGACCTGCTGGCCGTAGGTCAGTCGGTTCAACATCAGTGCGTGGCGAACGCCTTCCATGAGGTTGGACGAGTCATTTGAAGCAGAACCATCAACTCCAAGACCAACGGTTACACCAGCGGTTTCAAGTTCGCAGGTTCGACATTGGCCCGAAGCCAGCGTCATATTGGAAGTTGGACAATGGCAGACGCAGACCCCATGCTTGCCCAGTTTGGCAATATCAGCATCATTGAAGTGTATGCCATGTGCCAACCACGTGCGGTTGTTGAGCCAGCCGCAATCTTCCAAATAATCTAATGGTCGCATGCCAAGTGTGGCTTTACAAAAATCTTCCTCATCGCGCGTTTCGGCCAAATGCGTGTGTAATCGGCAATCATGTTTTGCCGCCAGTATTGCTGTTTGACCCATCAATTCACGCGTCACGGAGAATGGCGAACATGGAGCCAGCGCAATTTGAATTATGGCTCCAGCTCCGTGTTGATGATATTTCCCAATCACCCGTTCGCAATCGGCCAGAATCGTATCTTGGTCTTGCACGACAGAATCGGGCGGCAGGCCGCCATCTTTTTCTGAAAGATTCATTGACCCGCGTGTCACCGTCATGCGCACACCGACGCGCCTTGCCTCCTCAACTTGAATGTCCATCGCATCATCAAGCCCGCTCGGAAAAACATAATGATGATCCGAAGTGGTGGTGACACCTGACATCAGTAATTCAGTTAAAGCCAGTCTTGTCGCAATTCTGTGGGCCTCCGGAGTGAGGCGCGCCCACAATGGATAAAGCGCTTTCAACCAATCAAACAGCTCTTTGTTGATCGCATTGGGGTGCGCGCGCGTGAGTGTCTGATAAAAATGATGGTGTGTATTGACCAAACCCGGGATCACCACATGCTGGCTGGCATCGAAGGATTGATCGTGAAGCGGTGTAAAACCAGCTGTAACAGTTTCAACAATCAGTCCATTTTCAACCACGATGCCACCTGCGGCATTTTCAGCCAAAACAGCCAGTGGCCGCTTGATCCACAATCGCATTCAGGGCTAACCTCCACATTACTTGGTCGTAACCGTAGCGACCTTGAGGGAGAAAAAATATGAAATTCACAAAAAACGCAATGGTCGCCCTCTGCGCCACCACATCAATTTTAGGAAATGGGTTCAACACATTTGCCTCCGCTGCCAACGAAACCGAACTCAACATTGTGGCTTGGCCCGGATATATCGAACGCGGCGAAAGCGATAAGGGCTATGACTGGGTGACCAGTTTTGAAAAAGAATCGGGCTGCAAGGTCAACGTCAAAACCGCTGCATCATCTGATGAAATGGTGACACTGATGAACCAAGGCGGGTTTGATTTAGTTACGGCGTCCGGTGACGCATCGTTGCGACTGATCGCAGGCAAGAAAGTTCAGGCCATTGACGTTTCCAAAATTCCAAATTGGGCCAATGTTGATAAGCGCCTGCAAGACGCACCATGGCACACGGTTGACGGCGTTCACTATGGCACGCCCTATCAATGGGGCCCCAACGTTTTGGCTTACAACACCAAAGTGTTCAAGGAAGCACCAAAAAGCTGGTCGGTGGTATTTGAAGAACAGACATTGCCCGACGGCAAATCAAACAAAGGCCGTGTGCAAGCTTACTATGGCGCAATCGCCATTGCTGACGCAGCCCTTTATCTGATGCACAAGAAGCCAGAACTTGGCATCAAGAACCCTTACGAACTGAATAAAGATCAATATGCAGCAGCCCTCGCTTTGGCCACTGGCCAGCGTGCATTGGTTGGCCGCTATTGGGGCGATGCCGCAGTTCAGGTTGAAGACTTCAAAACCGAAGGTGTGGTTGCTTCATCCTCCTGGCCCTATCAAGTGAACCTGCTTCAAGCTGATAAAGCCGTGATAGAAAAAACGCCGATTGCATCGACTATTCCAGAAGAAGGTGCCACTGGATGGGCCGACACAACGATGATGCATGCTGAAGCCGCCCATCCAAACTGTGCCTATGCGTGGCTCAACCATTCGCTTGATGCGAAGGTTCAAGGCGATGTGGCCGCGTGGTTCGGATCAGTGCCTGCTGTAACCGCCGCATGCAAAGGCAACGCGTTGTTGACCGATGCTGGTTGCGACACCAACGGCTTGGCCAACTTCGACAAGATCTGGTTCTGGCGCACGCCGACGGGCAAATGCGAAGCCGAAGGCACATGCGTGTCCTACTCGCAATGGGCCAAAGATTATCTGGCTGTGCAGGGTAAATAAAAGCGAAGGCCCGCGCGTTGCAATGCGCGCGGGCCTTTTCATTTTAAAATGATCCACGCCGTCTCATTCCAAAACGTCACGCGCCATTTCGGGCAAACCCGCGCGGTTGATGATGTTTCAATCGACATCGCGGAAGGTGAATTCTTCGCCATCCTCGGCCCCTCAGGCTCCGGCAAAACCACATGCCTGCGTTTAATCGCTGGTTTCGAACAACCAACCTCCGGCACAATCTCCATCTTTGGTGAAGATGCAACAGGCTTGCCGCCCTATAAGCGAAATGTGAACACGGTGTTCCAAGACTATGCACTGTTCCCACATATGACCGTTGGCGAAAATGTTGCTTACGGTTTGATGATCAAGGGTGTGGCCCGAGCGAACCGCGAGGCTTCAGCCAAACAGGTGCTCGATATGGTCAAACTATCAGGCTTTGATCAACGCCGCCCGGCCCAACTCTCTGGCGGCCAGCGGCAACGCGTGGCGCTGGCCCGTGCGCTTGTGAACGAACCAAAAGTTCTGCTGCTTGATGAACCATTGGGCGCGCTTGATTTAAAACTGCGCGAGCAAATGCAGGAAGAACTGAAACATCTGCAACGCCAGTTGGGCATAACATTTGTTTTCGTGACCCATGACCAAGGCGAGGCTTTATCAATGGCGGACCGTGTGGCGATTTTCAACGAAGGCAAAATCGTTCAAGCAGGGCCGCCGTCTGAAATCTATGAGCGCCCACGCTCGCGCTTTGTGGCTGATTTTGTGGGCTCGTCCAATGTTATGTCGCCTGAATTCTCAAAAGCGCATGGCGGACCAGATGCTTGGGTCAGCCTTCGTCCTGAAAAGATAAACATACTAACTGGCGATCAGAAAGTGGTTTCTAACCAGTTCAACGCCGAAGGCCGCGTTACGGCTATTCACTATCAAGGTGCAGTCACGCGCGTGGTGATTGATGCCAAAGGAACTCGCCTTTCTGCCACTCTGCCCGCCACCGCGAAGGCGTTAACAGAAGGCCAGACTGTGCGCTTCATTTGGGCGAGAGACGCCATCGTTGAAATGGAAAAGGCTTAATGCGAGGGCTTTCCGATTTACTCTACAAGCGACCGGGTGCACTCACGGCAATGTTGCTCGGCCCACCGCTGGCATGGATTGGGATCGTCTATATCGGCTCGCTTCTGGCACTTCTGCTGCAAAGCTTTTACCACCTCGATGATTTTTCTGGCATCATCATTCACGAGTTTACGCTCTCAACTTATGGCCAATTATTCGAGTCCTCCAATTTGCAAACCATTGGCCGCACCGTGGCCATGGCCGCCATCGTCACCATCGCCTCTGCCATCATCGCGTTTCCAATTGCGTATTACGCAGCAAGATTTGCGCGCGGAAAAACCAAGGCGCTGTTTTATCTCGCAGTGATGATGCCGCTTTGGTCAAGTTACTTGGTGAAAGTCTATGCGTGGAAATTGATCCTTGCCAAGGAAGGGATCATCACTTGGGCGGCCAATGGATTGGGCCTCGGCGGGGCCTTGGATGCGTTGCTATCCATACCTGTTATCGGCGGTTCTTCGCTGTCATTCAGTTACATCGGAACCTTTCTCGTGTTCCTCTATATCTGGCTGCCCTATATGATTTTACCTTTGCAAGCAGCACTCGAACGCGTGCCTGAAAATTTCATTGAAGCTTCGGCTGATCTCGGTGCAACCCCGCGCCAAACTTTTAGAACGGTAATTCTGCCACTGGCTTTGCCCGGGGTGATTGCAGGTTCAATCTTCACGTTTTCACTTACGCTTGGCGATTACATCATCCCGCAAATCGTCGGCAATTCGCGGCCCTTCATCGGCCAAGCGGTCTACACCCTTCAAGGTACAGCGGGCGATATTCCACTGGCTGCCGCCTTCACCGTCGTGCCGATGTTGATCATGGGCGTTTACTTGGCCTTGGCCAAACGCGCAGGAGCTTTCGATGCGCTCTGAAGCCGGATGGGGATTGAAGCTTGGCGCTGCGGCGGGATTGTTGTTCCTGCATTTGCCGCTGTTATTGATATTCCTTTATGCCTTCACGACAGAAGAAAAATCATTCCAATTCCCACCACCGGGCCTCACCACAAAATGGTTTCTAGCGGCGTGGTTCGATAGGCCTGATATCTGGGGGCCGCTTTATCTTTCAATCAAAGTTGCCGCCTTCGCCACGCTATTGGCTTTGATTTTCGGAACGCTAGCCGCGGCCGCCCTCTCACGCGCCAAATTTTACGGCAAGGACTCACTGTCACTCTTGTTCATCCTACCTATCGCCCTGCCCGGAATCATCACAGGCATTGCTCTTCGTTCAGCTTTCGACATTATGAACCTGCCCTTTTCAACTTGGACAATCGTATTGGGCCACGCCACATTCTGTATTGTGGTTGTTTACAACAACGTGCTGGCAAGGTTTCGTCGCATCAATAGCAATATGGTGGAAGCTTCCATGGATTTGGGGGCGGATGGCTTTCAAACTTTTCGTTATGTCGTGCTCCCACAAATAGCGTCGGCTTTATTGGCGGGCGGCATGTTGGCTTTTGCGCTTTCTTTCGACGAAGTGATCGTAACCACCTTCACTGCAGGCCAACAATCCACATTACCCATATGGATGCTGCAAGAATTGATCCGCCCGCGCCAACGCCCCGTGACGAATGTTGTGGCCATCATCGTGATTGCGGTGACTTTTATCCCGATTCTGTGTGCTTATTATTTGACCCGCGATGGCGAACATACGGGCGGCGGGGGCAAGTAAGTTTAGTTCGTCTTCCACCGCTTGCGGGGGAAGAAAGGGGCCGTCGAACAAAGTGAGATGGGATAGATGAGGGCCTTATTCCGCAAACTCAGACCCTCACCTATCCCATCGCTTTGCAATGGGCCCTTTTCCTCTCCCGCAAGCGGCAGAGGACACTAAATATCCCCGCGCTTCCAATGCGCATGTGTGGCCACACGGAATTCTTCAAATTTTCCAGCGTCAATGGCATCACGCATGCCCTGCATCAGCGATTGATAATATGCAATATTAGCCCAGCTCAAAAGCATCATGCCAAGCAATTCGCCTGACCGCACCAAATGGTGCAAATAAGCGCGGGAATATTGCGAAAGCGCGGGGCACGGATGTTCAGCATCGAGTGGCCGTGTATCATCAGCATGTTTGGCATTGCGGATGTTAATCCGGCCAAAACGCGTAAACGCCTGGCCATGGCGACCAGAACGCGTCGGCATCACGCAATCAAACATATCAATGCCGCGCGCCACCGCTTCCAGCAAATCTTCCGGCGTACCCACACCCATTAAATAACGTGGCTTGTCTTCAGGCAAAGCGGGCGCAGTGAAGTCAATCGTTTGCAGCATAAGTTCTTGGCCTTCACCCACAGCAAGACCGCCAATTGCATAACCCTCAAAACCAATCTGCTGCAAACCGTTAGCACTTTTTAAACGCAGCCGCTCATTGGTGCCGCCCTGCACAATGCCAAAATTTCCGCGGCCGGGTTGCGAACCAAATGCGGTGCGCGAACGAGCAGCCCAACGGAGTGAAAGCTCCATGGCTTTCTCGCCTTCCGTTTCGGAATGGGGAAGCTCTAAACATTGATCAAGCTGCATCTGAATATCAGAACCCAGCAAGCGCTGAATTTCCATCGCGCGCTCAGGGGTGAGTTCATATTTGCGGCCATCAATATGCGATTGGAAAGTTGCCCCCGTTTCCTTGATCTTGCGGATTTTCGACAGCGACATAATTTGAAAGCCGCCGGAGTCAGTGAGGATCGGCCCTTGCCAGCCAATAAACTTGTGTAAGCCGCCAAGCTTGGCCACTTGTTCAGCGCCTGGCCTCAACATCAAATGATAGGTGTTGCCCAGAATAATATCGGCTCCGGTTTCCTTCACCTGATTGAGATAAAGCCCCTTCACCGTTCCCACAGTGCCCACGGGCATGAAGGCAGGCGTGCGAATGTCGCCGCGCCCGGTGTGAACCGTGCCGCGTCGTGCCAAACCTTCTTTTTTATGAAGCGTAAATCCGAACTCTTGGGTCATGCCAAAGGCCATAGCAGGCTGGCATCGCCATAGGAATAGAACCGATAATTTTGTTCGATAGCATGGGCATAGGCCGCTTTCATTGTGTCAGAACCCGAGAATGCGCAGACCAACATAAACAACGTGGAACGCGGCAGATGGAAGTTGGTCATCAAGCCGTCCACGGTGTTGAATTTATAACCGGGTGTTATGAAAATATCGGTTGTGCCGGAGAAAGGCATTCCCGCCGCACTTTCTAGCAAACGTAAAGATGTTGTTCCAACGGCAATTACCCTGCCCCCAGAAGCCTTTACCGCTTGAATATGATTTAAAGTCTCAACCGATACTTCGCCCCACTCGGCGTGCATTTTATGATCAGCAGTGTCCTCGGCTTTCACAGGCAGGAATGTTCCAGCACCCACATGCAGTGTAACAAATTCCGATTCAATTCCCGCAGCTTGGCAAGCTTTCATCAATTCAGGTGTGAAATGCAAACCAGCTGTGGGTGCCGCAACTGCTCCCGCCTTTTCGGCATAAACGGTTTGATAGTCAGACTTATCTTGCGAATCCTGCGCACGCTTGGATTCAATGTAGGGCGGCAAAGGAACGCGCCCTACCTGAGTGAGAGCAATGTCTAAATCAGAACCTGAAACGGAGAAGCGAAATGTAACCTCGCCCGCCTCACCTTTTTCTTCGACGATGGCGCTTAACGTACCAAATTGAACCCTGTCGCCTTGCAGCAATTTTTTTGCTGGCTTCACGAAAGCCTTCCACCGCGCCCCATCAAGCCGCAAATGCAGCAATGCTTCGATCTTCGGAGTTGTGCCAAGCCGCCCAACCCGCACACCCGACAATGCTGCCGGAATGACTTTCGTATTGTTGAAAACCAAAAGATCGCCGCGCCGCAATTGGTCGGGCAAATCACCCACGTGCAAATCAGAAATTGCGCCATGCTGAACCACCAGAAGCTTGGCAGCTTCACGCGGACTTACAGGCCGGAGCGCAATATTCTCCGGCGGCAGTTCAAAATCAAAATCGGCGACGCGCATGTGGTTAAATTACATATTTATAGCGGATGTCAAACCACCCAAATTCCGTCATTCCCACGAAGGCGGGAAACCAACTTTGATCAAAACTTCAGGTCCAAAAACTTAGATCCC
>JAYWEV010000081.1:0-15916 GCA_043779145.1 Aestuariivirga sp.
TCTGACGGCTATATTGTATATAAGCCGTCTGAGCAGCGCAGGACGGAAAGAGCGCGCAATGCGCGCTGCGCCACTGAAATTGTGCAGTGTTTGAAAGAAGAGCGTTTCAAACTGGCTTATCAACCCATCGTCACGGCCTCAACGGGCGAAGTTGCGATGCACGAAGCTCTATTGCGAATGTCTGATACCACGACCGGAGAATTGATCGCGGCATCGCATTTAGTTCCAATTTCCGAAAGCTTAGGGCTCGTTAGACTGATTGATCGCGCAGTCATGCAGATGATCGTGAAAACCCTAAACACCCATCCCGACGCAAAATTGTCAATGAATGTGTCTGGCACAACTGCCATGGATCCAAGGTGGCATTCTCAGTTACTTGAAATTCTAGCCGCAAATAGTGATGTCGCTCCACGTTTGACTGTCGAGGTGACTGAAACTGTCGCACTCAGCAACATACCTTCCACAAGGCAGTTTGTCGAAAGCCTTCGCAAACTTGGAGCCAGTGTCGCAATTGACGATTTCGGATCTGGTTTCACATCTTTCCGTAATTTAAGAGATTTACCTGTAAACATAATCAAGCTCGATGGTAGCTTTTGTCAGGATTTGCGCAACAACAACGAAAATGAATATATCGTCAGAAGCTTGATTGATCTTGCCGGTAAATTCAAAATCAAAACCGTTGCGGAGTGGGTTCAACAACCTGAAGACGCTGAAGCTTTAAGAAGCTGGGGCGTGGATTATCTGCAAGGTAATTTGTTTGGACCAGCCAGTATGGATATTCCCTGGGAAGCTGCCGAAACGCCTTTGTTTGCGCTGAGCGCCACCAGCCATCATCGGGCAATTCCAACCATCGTTTCAAAATCCTCTGTTACAGAAGAAGCCCCTTTTGATATTCAATCAGAGGAAGAAATCATTTCTAGCCTTCAGGTTGAAGTCGATATTTCCGATGATCTAGTCGAAACCACAGAGCTTTTGATTGAAATACAACAATCTGAAGCTCGCCCAGAATCTCTCACTGAATTGGAATTTTCGGAAATTGATGCGAGCATTATAACCCTACGCCAAGCACTATCCGACCTTAAAAATTTCTTTCCTGATCGAGATCACATCGAAAGCCAAAGTGCTGCGTAGGGCGTTTTAACCTTTCATGGAAGGGGCAAATCCGCTCTAAGTTTGAACCAAATTCGCTATCTAGCGGGTAATATCGTCCAATTTTTTCTGCATTGAAGCCAGTTGAGTCTTGAGTGCTTCCAGTTCATCTTTGCTTGCAGAAGTTGATGATGTGGGTTTTGCCGTTTCATTGGTTGGCGCTGCCGAAGCTGCAGCACCTGGTGTTAAAACTGAAGCGAATGGATTAAACACTTTCAAGGCTTCATTGAACATGGTCATGTTCTGCTTTGCCTGTTCTTCCATACCTTTAAAAGCTTCGCCAACACCAACGCTGTCCAGCATTTGTTTGCGATACTTTTCCTGATCTTTCATCAGATTATCGAGAGAAAATTCAAGATACCCTGGCACCAAACCCTGCATCGTATCGCCATAAGCTTTGATCAATTGACGCAGGAAATTGACCGGTAACATGGTCTGCGCGCCACCCTTGTTTTCTTCTTCGAAAATAATCTGAGTCAGAACTGACCGCGTTATATCTTCGCCTGTCTTGGCATCGTAAACCAAAAAATCAGATCCGCTTTTAACCATCGTTGCCAGATCATCAAGCGTCACATACGTGCTTGTCGCGGTATTGTACAAACGCCGATTGGCATATTTTTTTATAACCGTTGCAGTCTTACTTTGTCCCTGTTCTTCACTCAAAACAATTCTCCCTCTAACCAGAGCATTCTCCCGATGCTTGGCCGTGTGAAAACTTGCTCCGTGCACCGCACAATTGCAAGTGCAAAAAATCTCGCATATGCACTGATTAAGCGCTGTGCAATGCGATGAGGAATGCTATTGTTAATTTCAAACCAACTTAATTTTTCGATTTAGGAGCCTGCAAATGTCCACTTCTGCTCATGATATTGTTATTGTTTCAGCCGCCCGCACGCCTGTTGGCACTTTCAATGGCGCACTTTCGAGTTTGACTGCAGCACAGTTGGGAACCGTGGCTCTTAAGGCTGCGATTTCTCGCGCCAATGTCGAAGCAGCAGAAGTTGATGAAGTTATTCTTGGACAAATTCTCACTGCCGCACAGGGCCAAAACCCCGCGCGCCAAGCCGCTGTTCATGCGGGCATTCCATTAACGACACCAGCTTGGGGCATGAACCAGCTGTGCGGTTCAGGTTTGCGCGCTGTTGCCTTGGGCATGCAACAAATTGCCATGGGGGATGCAAAGATCGTTGCCGCAGGTGGTCAAGAGTCCATGAGCAAAGCCCCACATGCACAACATTTGCGGGAGGGCGTAAAGATGGGCGATTACCAAATGATAGATACGATGATCCGCGACGGATTGTGGGATGCGTTTAATGGATATCATATGGGTAACACTGCTGAAAATGTTGCGGCCCAGTGGCAAATCACGCGCGACATGCAAGATAATTTCGCAGTCGCATCACAAAACAAAGCTGAAGCCGCGCAGGCTGCAGGCAAGTTTAAAGATGAAATAATCCCCGTCACAATCACCACAAGAAAAGGTGATGTGGTTGTTTCTGATGATGAGTACATCAAAAAAGGCGTTACGCTTGAAGGCATCGCCAAACTTAAATCAGCTTTTATGAAAGATGGCACGGTCACGGCCGCCAATGCCTCGGGCATTAATGACGGTGCAGCTGTTGTGATTTTAATGAGTGCAGCCGAAGCCTCAAGGCGCGGCCTAACGCCGTTGGCGCGCATCGCGTCATGGGCCAGCGTCGGTGTTGACCCTGCAATTATGGGCTCGGGCCCAATCCCAGCATCTAGAGCAGCTCTCGCAAAAGCCGGATGGAAAGCCAGCGATCTTGATTTGATTGAGGCCAATGAAGCATTTGCCGCGCAAGCCTGTGCGGTTAACAAAGATATGGGTTGGGACACAGCCAAAGTTAACGTCAATGGCGGTGCCATTGCCATCGGACATCCGGTTGGCGCATCAGGGGCTCGCGTTCTCAATACGTTGTTGTTTGAAATGGGTCGCAGAAACGCCAAGAAAGGTTTAGCTACACTTTGCATCGGGGGTGGCATGGGTGTAGCCATGTGCTTGGAAAGATAATTTTAAAAAAGAGGGAGGCAAACATGGCGAGAACAGCAGTTATAACCGGAGGCACCCGGGGTATTGGTGCGGCTATATCAAAAGTATTGAAGGCCCAAGGGTGTAATGTTGCCGCGATCTACGCAGGCAACGATACAGCTGCGAATGCCTTCAAAGCCGAAACTGGAATCCATGTTTATAAATGCGATGTATCATCTTACGATACTTGCGCGTCAACGTTGAAACAGATTGAAGCCGACATTGGTGCCATTGATATTCTCGTCAACAACGCAGGCATCACCCGCGATGCCATGTTTCACAAAATGACACCACAGCAATGGCAAGAGGTTTTGAACACAAATCTCAATTCGCTGTTTAACATGACTCAACCTATTTGGAGCGGCATGCGCGACCGGAATTTTGGTCGGATCATTTGCATCTCATCGATCAACGGCCAGAAAGGCCAAATGGGCCAAGCCAATTATGCCGCTGCGAAAGCTGGCGAAATTGGTTTTGTAAAATCGCTGGCTCAAGAAGGGGCTGCAAAAGGCATAACCGTTAATGCAATATGCCCTGGTTATATTGCAACGGAAATGGTTATGGCCGTGCCAGAAGAAGTTCGCAAAACACGCATCTTGCCGCATATTCCAGTTGGCCGCTTGGGCGAGCCAGAAGAAATTGCGCGTTGTGTTGCGTTCCTTGCAGCAGATGATGCGAGCTTCATCACAGGATCGACGATCACCGCCAATGGCGGGCAGTATATGGTTTAGTTGATGTCCCTGCCAATGCGGCTGGAGGCCAAAAATTTAAGTTGCGAGCGCGGCGGCAGGACCGTTTTTGAAAATCTCAATTTTGAAATTGGCGCTGGTGAATTTGCTGAACTGCGCGGGCCAAATGGGGCGGGCAAATCATCGTTGTTGAGACTGCTTGCAGGGTTAAACGTTCCAGAAAGCGGAAGTTTAATTTTTGAGGGTGGCCAAGATGAAGCAACGATAGCCGAGCACGCTCATTACATCGGCCATTCAGAAGCCAACAAACCAGCCCTTACTGTTCAGGAAAATCTGAAATTTTGGTCAGAGCTTTTGGGGGCTCCGCTCAACCCAAATGCAACTTCGTTTTTTAATCTCGACGGATTGGCAGATGATCAAGCTTTGCTTTTATCAGCGGGGCAAAAACGCAGATTGGCTTTAACCCGACTGGTGCTTGCCCATCGCCCAATTTGGCTGTTGGATGAACCTTCGGTTGGCCTGGACACAGCATCACTTATTTTATTGCAAAATCAGATTAGAAGTCATGTCGCCACGGGTGGAATTGTTATCGCCGCCACTCACACGGATCTTGGCATCAACGCCACTCGAAGCATCAATCTTGGCGGGGCCCACTGATGCTGAGGCCGGCGCTAGCTTTGATTAAAAGAGATATTGCGCTGGCGAGGCGACAAGGTGGGGGCTTGGGCGCTGCTTTAGGTTTTATTTTGTCTGTTATGGTTTTGATCCCATTGGCTTTGGGCCCTGATCAGAACCTATTGTCACGCTTAGCGCCTGGTATGATGTGGCTTTCCCTGTTGCTGTCGGTACTGCTGACCGCTGACCGTATGTTTCAGCAGGATTTTGAGGATGGTTCTCTTGATATCATGGCAATGACAAACTTGCCGTTTGAGCTGATAACGCTGGCAAAGGCTTTGGCCCATTGGATCACCGTTAGTTTGCCATTAGCAATTCTGACGCCCCCTTTGGCATTATTGCTCAGTATCAATGTCAGCCAATTGCCAATCTTATTTGTGTCTATGGTCACAGGTTCGCTTGCGTTGTCGATGTTAGCCAGCATTGGCGGGGCTGTAACAGCAGGTTTAAGACGTGGAGGATTACTAGTGTCGTTGCTCATACTGCCACTTTATGTGCCAGTTTTGATTTTTGGCGTTGCTGCAAGCACTTCCGATATGGGCCCCAGCAGCTCTGCACCTGCCCTCATTGTGCTCTGCGCAATAACTCTCATGAGCCTCATTGTCGCCCCTTGGGCTTGCGCTGTGGCGTTGAAAGCCTATCTGAGATAAAAGAAAGCCTGCCATGCAAAAATTCGCTAATCCCGCCAATTTTCTAAAAATCGCCAATGCAGTGTTGCCCTATATATGGGGCATTACTGCTGTTTTGTTTGCGCTGGGCCTTTATGGCGCGCTGATCACTTCGCCAGCAGATGAAAAGCATGGTGAAGCCGTGCGCATGATGTATGTGCATGTTCCCGCCGCTTGGATGGGGATGTTTGTTTATTGCGCCATGGCATTCTTTAGCGCGATTGCAATTATATATCGGCATCCACTGGCTGATGCAGCGGCAAAAACCGCAGCGCCTATCGGTGCTGTATTCTGTTTTTTGGCATTGGTCACAGGCTCGCTTTGGGGCAAGCCCGGTTGGGGCACCTATTGGGTGTGGGACGCGCGCATCACATCGATGTTTGTGCTGATGTTATTCTATTTAGGATATATTGCCCTCTGGCAAAGCATCGAAGAGCCGACGCGTGCTGCAGCCATCGCCCGGGTTGTTGCTATCGTAGGTGTGATAAACGTTGTCATTGTAAAATTTTCAGTCGAGTGGTGGCATACACTTCACCAAGGTGCCAGTGTTCTTAAAATGGGTGGATCGACCATTGACCGTTCGATGCTGTGGGTTTTGCTGGTCATGGCTGTGGCTTATACGATTCTTTTTCTGGCGCTTCATCTCACTGCCATTCGCAGCGAAATTGCATCACGCAAATTGCGCCAGGCCCGTCTTATTGAAATTGGAAATCGCTAATGGATTATTCGGCACCGCACACAGGCTTAGTCATCGCGTCATATCTCATATCTGCGATATGCCTTATCGGGCTAACAGTATTTATACTGAGGCGCGATCGCAATTTGGCGGCAAAGCTGAAAAGCCAAACCACCAAAGAAGACCAATGACCATTCAACGCAGCAGATGGCGGGTTTTGCCGGTCGCGTTGTTTGTGACGATGGCTGTCGCACTTTGGTTTGGGCTAGCCCATGACCCCAAGCTCATCCCTTCAGTATTAATTGGAAAGTCTGCACCTGCGTTCGAACTTCCCGCTGTTGAGCAACTCAACATTCCTGGCCTTTCGCAGGCCGACCTGAAAAATGGGAAAATTTCAGTTGTCAATATTTTTGCATCATGGTGTGTGCCCTGCCGCGAGGAACAACCGCTGCTCATGGCCTTAAGTCAGCGCAGCGACATTCAACTGGTCGGAATCAACAACAAAGATGCAGCAGCAGATGTGCGCAATTTTCTCGGCACATATGGAAATCCATTTACGGCGATTGGTGCAGATACATCGGGACGCGCAACAATTAACTGGGGCAGTTATGGCGTTCCTGAAACATTTATCGTCGATGGCAATGGAGTGATTAGGTATAAAGTGATTGGTGGGTTAGCACCGAGCATCGCCGACGGCAGCTTTGTGGCGGAAATTCAGAAAGCCGCTTTACCGCTTAAGCAATAGCCAGTTTTTTCTTCAACTTTATCTTGGTGGGCTCTGCTTCAGTAACGGAACCGACGTCAACCTTGTCCATTTCTCCAGCCAATATACCAAGGCCTTCCATAATTGTTCTGCGATCAGCAGCTGAAAAATGGGACAACAATTTCTTATCGATATCGTCAGCGCCTGTCTGGGTTGATTTTAAAATCTTTTTGCCAACAGGAGTCAGACGAATAGCGTTGGCTCTTGCATCTTCCTTGGTGCGGCGACGTTGCAAATAACCTTGTGCCATTAACCGCGCAACAAGATCAGCAAGTGTTGAGCGATCAATGCCTGTAATTTTTACCAATTCAGTTTGGCTCTTGCCTTCATTGCTATCAACAGCAGACAGCACCGTAAATTGACGATGGGTCAAACCAGTCTTACCAACTTCATTCATATAAAGATGAACAGAATACTGAACGGCACGCTTCAACAAATGGGAGAAGGAACGCGTAAACTGCTTTGTTTCTTTGTTGCCCGACATACCTATTCCCTGTTCCCAGCCCGCATCAGTTCCCCCAATACTTGCAATCATTTTCATGTTTAACCATGAAAAAAACTCATAACTCCCAAGAGCTGGTGAGTCCTAGCGAGTCATTGTAACTGCGGCAAGCAAAAATTCATCACTAAATTTCTGAACGTCTAGCTAGGATCAAAATTCAACAGAACGCAAGACTTGACAATCGAAAAACACGATTAGACAGTACACGGATAATCAGTTGGCAGAGTTTATTTTTCGGGGTGCTCGTCAATCATATGTTTGGCCATATAGGGCGTATTCGCAACTGCAAAAAGCGCTGTTAGCCCCAGAATGCCAAACACTTTGAAATTGACCCATAGTGGTTCTGAATAGACCCATATAATAATATTCAATATCGCAAGGCCGAAAAAGAACAACGCCCAACGCAGTGTCAGCGTATGCCATGCGCCATCTGGCAAGTTCAACGCTTCACCCAACATGCTTTTCAAGAAAAGTTTTTTAAACCACAAGCCGATGAGAAGTGCTGATCCAAACAAAATATTGATGAGCGAAACTTTAATCTTGAGATAAAATGGATCTTTAAAATAAAACGTCAGTCCGCCAAACACCACCACCAAAGCCGCGGTTACCAATTGCATATACGAAATTTTCTTGGTGAGCGCGTAGCCGACTGCCAAAGCAATCAACGTTGCAACCACGAGAGCGGCGGATGCATAAATCAGATCAAATTTGAGATAGACTGCAAGGAACACAACGAGCGGGCCCAAGTCTAATAATAGCTTTTTGTTCTGGCTCATGCGTCTTCAAATCCTGCGATAGCCCTCGAGAATGCTTGCGCATCAAAGGGCTGTAAATCATCAATTGCTTCCCCAACACCAATGGCATGAATGGGCAGCTTGAATTTTTCAGCAATAGCCACAAGAATGCCGCCGCGCGCCGTGCCGTCTAACTTGGTCATAATCAAACCTGTCACACCGGCAACTTTCGTGAATATTTCGGCTTGCGCTAATGCATTCTGCCCGGTGGTCGCATCAAGCACCAGCAACACAGCATGAGGTGCTGCTTCATCTTGCTTTTTGATAACCCGCACAACCTTATCAAGCTCATCCATCAGATAGGTCTTGTTCTGCAGGCGGCCTGCTGTGTCGATAAATAAAATATCAGTTCCATCTTCCCGCGCTTGTTTCAGCGCGTCAAAAGCAAGTCCCGCTGAATCAGCGCCTGTGGGCCTACTCATTGTGGTGGCACCAATGCGCTCACCCCAAACCGTCAACTGCTCAATGGCTGCTGCGCGGAATGTATCACACGCTGCAAACATCACTTTGAAGCCTTCTGCAGCGGCAATTGAACCTAGTTTACCTATTGTCGTTGTTTTTCCCGATCCATTCACGCCAACGACGAGAATAACAAAAGGTTTTTCCGAACCAAAATTGAACGGCACTTCGACTGGCTTTAAAACCTTGGCCACTTCGTCTGCCAAAATCTGCTTCACTTCTTCAGGGTCAATTTCCTTGTCATAGCGCCCATATGAGACCGCCTTAATGATGCGTTCGGCAACGGTGATGCCTAAGTCAGCTTGAATGAGTGTATCCTCAAGCTCTTGCAGCGTTTCCTTATCAAGCTTGCGCTTGGTAAAGATCGCGGTGATCGAACCCGAGATCGTCTTAGAAGATTTCGAAAGCCCCTCTTTAAGGCGCGAAAACCAACCCGACTTTTGGAGCGCCGGCTCTTCAACAATAACGGGAACAGGCGGCGGAGGTGGTGGTGGCGGAGCTGCTGCCACAGGCGCAATAATTTCGGGATCAGGCTCAGGACGTGGAACTGGCTTTGGTGGTGGAACTTGTTTGACCGACTTTGGCGGCGGTACGGCCTTAACAACCGGTGCAGGCTTTGTTTTCGTTGCCTTCACGGGTGGTGGAGGCAGAGCAGCTTTAACAATCGGCGCGGATTTCGCCTTGGCTACTTTTGCGGGTGGTGGAGGTGGCGCAGCTTTGGTCGCCTTCTTTGCTAAGGGCTTTGGGGTTTCTTTTTTGGAAACCACTTTCTTAGCCGGCGGCGGCGGTGGAGCCTTTGACTTGACGGGCGCTTTCGCGGCAGGCTTAGCCTTGGCCTTCTCAATTGTCTGCGGCTTTTCGGCTACAACAATAATTTCGGGTTCCGGCTCAGGTGCTGGCAGTGCAGCTTGCTCAACTTCGACCGAAGCCACGTCTTCAGCAGGTTTGCCGGTAATCCGATTGAATAGTTTTTTGAAAAACCCAGCCATGCCTCAAAGTCCCATCACAAGATGTGAAGCGGTAACACTTTTGACCTGCGCCGAGATTAAAGCACCTGGAACCATCACTGTTTCAAATTTCGCTAAAGCAAAATGCTCCGTACGCCCTTGGCTTGGGGTTTCAATTAACACGTCACGCGTGGCACCCATTTGCGACGCCATGAAATTACTCTGCCGCGCTTCACCCTTGGCCCGCAGCAGTGCCGCGCGCCGCTTTATGAGGCTCTGTTCGACCGCTGGCATCTTGGCCGCCGGTGTTCCTGGACGCGGTGAATAGGGGAATACGTGGAGATATGTGAGACCGCATTCATCAACAATCTTCATTGAGTTCTCGAACATCTCATCAGTCTCAGTCGGAAACCCCGCGATAATATCCGCCCCAAAAACCGTATCAGGCCTTTTGGTGCGCAACATATCGCAAAACTCAATTGTGTGTTCACGGCTGTGCCTGCGCTTCATGCGTTTTAAAATCATATTATCGCCAGATTGGAGCGAAAGATGGAGGTGTGGCATCACGCGAGTATCGCCCGTCAGCACTTCAACCAATTGATCATCCACTTCGATGGAATCGATTGAAGAAAGGCGCAAGCGTTTTAGATCGGGATTTTGCTTCAAAATTTCAGATAGCAAAGCCCCAAGCTTCGGGCTACCCTCAAGATCAGCGCCCCATGACGTCAAATCAACGCCTGATAAAACCACTTCAGCATGGCCCGATGCCACAAGCCGGCGCACTTGTTCGACGGCATCAATAACTGACACCGAGCGCGAATTGCCACGCCCATAAGGGATGATGCAAAATGTGCAGCGATGATCGCAGCCATTTTGCACCTGAACAAATGCACGCGTGCGCCCTGTGAGTTGCTCGATGATCGGTGGCCGGGTTTCTTTCACGGTCATGATATCAGACACATCAATGCGCGGGCGGTTGCTGCCGAGGGTCCAGCTTGATGACTGAAGCTTCTCCTCATTGCCCAACACCCGCGAAACTTCGGACATTGCGGCAAACATTTCTGGATCAGTTTGGGCCGCACAGCCGGTTACAATAATTTGTCGTTCGGGGTTTTCTTTATGCGCTTTACGGATGGCTTGCCTGGCTTGCCTGGTGGCTTCGGACGTGACCGCACAGGTATTGAAAACGATGGCATTCTGCAGCCCTGCCTTTTCGGCATGCCCACGCATAACTTCGGTCTCAAAAATATTGAGCCTGCATCCAAAACTAATGTGTTCAACCGTTGTCACAAAAGACCCTCAGGCAAAACACCATCAAATTCATAGGCCACGGGCCCGGTCATCAGAACATGGCCGTCGCTTTCACGAACCTCCATGTGCAAATCGCCACCTGGCAGTGTGATTTTGCATTTGGCATCGATGATTTTAATACGGTGCCCAGCGGCCATCGTCGCACAGGCTGCTGTTCCACAAGCTTTGGTCAATCCCGCACCGCGCTCCCACACTCGTAAGATAACATGATCTCGTGCAACAACCTTGGCAAAGGAGACATTGGCGCGTTCTGGAAATAGCGGGTGATTTTCAAGCATCGGGCCAGCTCGGCCTAAATCTACGACATCCAAATCATCGACCCAGAATATGCAATGTGGATTACCCACATTTACAACTGAAGGAGAGTGGATGAGCGGATGATCAATCGGGCCATATTGCATTTCAATGTGGCGCGTATCGGCAAAAGGTTCGGACAACGGAATGTCTTTCCAACCAAACTTCGGCACACCTTGGTCAATGGTCACCATTTTCTCGCCAGCTTTGGAGGCAATCAACACACCGCCCTTTGTGCTGATGGTGGCTGTATTTGTGCCATTTTCTTCAAACAGTACGTCGGCAATGCAGCGCGAGGCATTGCCGCAGGATTGCACTTCGCCGCCTTCCGCATTCCAAATTCGCATGCGCACATCATAGCCAGATGATTTTTCGAGAACGATGAGCTGGTCACAACCAATTCCGGTTTTCCGGTCGGCAATCGCTTTTGCCGCAATTTCCGAAATAACCAATGGCCGTGCGCGCGCATCAAGCACGACAAAATCATTGCCTAGTCCGTTCATTTTACGGAAGAGGATTGGGGATACCACAGTCATAATGGGCTATATGGGGGAAAAACCGCCTAATCTCAATGTGAAATGTCGTTACGCGTCGGCCAGCTTTGGGCGCTTCTCAAATACCTTCAACACTTGGATCAAATCATTACCCCGTTTCATAATCAGCCCGCCTTGAGCCACCACTGAATAAAGGCCATTTTTGCGAGCCAAAACAGGGTTCTTGATGATTCGGTATAAGGGCTGCTCGCGGCTGCGCCTGAACACGCTGAAACTTGCTATATCGCGCCCGAAATCAATCGCATAATCGCGCCATTCGCCACTGGCAACATTACGGCCATAAAGGCCAAGAACCACACTGAGTTCTGAGCGATCAAATCTCACCTCTTTAGGTGAAATGCCAGACAACCTCAGCAAAACGCCTGTTTCACCAATCTGATTAATGCCCAACATCGGCAACCATCTGAATGACTGTCATCACGCTGTAATAATGCAGCCGAAGCATAAATTTTGCAAGCGGCCAAAATTCCCAAGTTTTGCCGCAATTGCACCAAGTCTTCGACATGATGCAAGAAGATAGTCCGACTGTTGCCTCGACAGCCCGGCTGGTTTGCTTTGGTTCAAGCCCCCCAGCCCCCCAGAGCTTCTAACAACCGGCCGGGCCCCTGTTTTTTAAAGACTTAGCGTCAATCTGTTTGTTTGTTTAGTATTTAGGCGGCTGCTGTTGCAGTCGCCCTTTTTTTGTCCGATACGCACGTGACGAAACGGCGGTGATTTCCAATATCACAAGCTAACCAACGGGGTGCACTATGGTAAAACCAACAAGCGAGAAATCCGATCAATCTGCAAAACCGCAAGCCTTCCAAGCAGAGGTAGGCAAGCTGCTGCACATGATGGTGCATTCGGTTTATTCCGACCGCGATGTATTTTTGCGCGAACTGATTTCAAATGCATCGGATGCTTTGGACAAGCTGCGCTATGAAGCGATTGCCGAACCTGATCTTTTGGAAAAGGACGCCAAGCTTGCGATCAGCTTGAAGCCTGACCAAACGACAAAAACGCTGACGATCATCGATAGCGGTATTGGCATGACGGCTAATGAGTTGACCGAAAATCTGGGCACCATTGCTAATTCTGGCACGCAAGCCTTCGTCGAAAATATAAAAGATGCGCCAAGTTTGATTGGGCAGTTTGGCGTTGGGTTTTATTCGGCCTTTATGGTGGCATCTAAAGTGGAAGTTTATTCGCGCAAAGCAGGCGAAAATGAAGGCCATGTTTGGACCTCGGACGGCGAAGGAACATTCACCGTTGCCCCCGCGGCTGAGCTTTCGCGTGGCACGAAAATCATTTTGCATCTGCGTGATGATGCTATGGATTATCTTGAGGATTGGAAGCTTGAAGATGTGGTGCGCTCATATTCTGATCACATCGCTCACCCCATCATGCTTGAAGCTGAGGGGGAGCCACGCCAGATCAATTCCGCCAATGCCATTTGGATGCGCAGCAAAAGCGATGTGACGCCCGAACAGCACAATGAATTTTTCGGCATTCTGAGCCATGCAGCGGATGCGCCTGCGTTGACCATCCATTACCGAGCTGAAGGTCGCCAAGAATATAACGTGTTGCTCTATGTGCCAGGTGAAAAGCCATTTGATCTTTATGATCCTGAACGCAAAGGCAAACAGAAGTTATATGTGAAACGTGTATTCATTGCTGATGATGCAGCTTTGCTTCCGCCTTATCTGCGTTTTGTGCGCGGCGTGATTGATAGTGCTGATATGCCGCTCAATCTTTCGCGCGAGATGTTGCAGAATAATCCTGATGTCGCCGTGATCCGCAAGGCTGTGACCAACCGGGTTTTAAGCGAACTGAAAAAATGCGCCGAGACAGACGTTGATACGTTCAAAAAAATCTGGACGGTGTTTGGCCCGGTGATCAAAGAAGGCCTCTATGAGGATTATGAGCGCCGCGATCAGTTGTTTGAAGTGGTTCGGTTTAACACAACGCAACGCGAGAACATTAGCCTCAAGGATTACATCTCTGGTGTGAAGGAAAACCAGACGGCGATTTATTATCTGACGGCCGAGGATGCCACCAAAGCCAAATCCAGCCCGCAGCTTGAAGGCTATAAGGCGCGTGATGTTGAAGTGCTTCTGCTCACTGATCCCGTCGATAGTTTCTGGGTGCGCACAGCCCTAGGCTTCGAGGGCAAGCCTTTTAAATCAGTGGCCCAGGGAACGGCTGATTTGGATTTGATTGAGGCGAAGGATGAACCGCAAGCCAGCAAAGCTGATGAGCCTGCGGCTTTGAGTTTGGTTGCAGCGTTCAAGCAAGTGTTGGGTGCTCGTGTGTCTGATGTGCGTATTTCGAAACGCTTGACGGACAGTGCTGTATGTTTGGTCAATGATGGCCAGATGAACCGCACTTTAGAAAAGCTCTTGTCGCGCCAAGCAGATTCAGGCGTGGCTGTGAGTGCGCCTGTTCTCGAAATCAATGCGGGCCATGATTTGATTAAGGCATTGGCCAAACTGGCTCAGAACACGGGGGCCTTGTCCGTTGATGATGCAGCGCATTTGCTGCTTGATCAGGCTTTCATGCTTGAGGGTGAGGTGGTGGCAGAACCCAATGATTTCGCCAAGCGTTTAGCTAAAGTGATGATCAGTGCTTTCGGTTGACGCACCCTCTCCTCGGTTAGGGTAGAGCTAGGTTTGTGGAGCTGGGCTACGCTAGCCCGAGCAGATTTTAAAATTTGAACTGAGACGATCTCAGTATTAGCGAAAAAAATTTAAACATACCGCATAATTTGTTATTTCCCTCTCGCCGTTGGGGAGAGGGTTGGGGCCCATGCGAAGCATGGGAGGGTGAGGGGCCTTAAGATATATTCGGTCGGTTGCAATTAAGTGTGGCGTCACCGTATTTCTAAACGTCTTCTCCCGTTTCTTTCACGGGAGAAGAAAGGGGCCAATCCGGCGAAGAGCAGCGAAGACGGATGGGATAGATGAGGGGACGAGGGTGAAGGGCGACCCTTGACATAGAAGCGTAACCTTTGCTGCCTGGCCACACAATTTACAAAGCAATGATGCTGATATTAGCGGCAATAAAATGCGTTGACGCACACGTTTTCTAATTAAGTGGGGTGTCACCGTAATTCCACCGTAATTCTAATTAAGTGGGGTGTCACCGTAATTCTACCGTCCCGCACCGTTTGGTGCATTCAAGATCATCCACTTTTCCCTAACGGAGTGGTCGCTGTTAACCTGAACTCGCTGCCCTGGGACGCGTCCCCTTTCTTTGTTAAGGGAAGCGTCCCCTTTATTTGTAATTCCATAATTAATTGATCCCTTCTAAATTTAACGCGCAATTGGTAGGCACGAGTAATACTTTGAGGACTTCGCTTTCCGACATCCCTGGCTTCAGTTTCGGACACATATGTATGTATTGAAGTATTGCTGAGATATGGCGAGTTTGATCCAGTTTCTCTTCAGACTCTTTGCTGAGCGAGGCACTCCATCGAATGGAAAATTTATCAGTCAGGGAAAAGCCTGGCCCCAAGAGCCTGCTAATTTGAACGATCAAGCACGCTCGTAATTTGTTCGCTGGCTGATCAATTGAGGCTATGATTTTTCCCCGTAAAATGCGCGAATCTGCACATTGATAAAACATTGCGCACTGTGGGTCTGAAATATCAGAGACCCCGCCTGCATATTCCGCAATTGCCGGGGGTAACTGGCTTGCCATCTGCTTGCCTCCTGCAAAAACAAAAGTAATGACAGGGGATGCCGATGCCTTAAGTTGTGCATTGGCGCTTGGTTCAAAAGAACGATCAAGGGTTTGTTTCGTAAATATGCATTGCGATTGATTCAAACCTACGCATTCACCCGTAATTGGAATTGTGCCAAATAAGTCAAATTTTCGGAGCTTAACATTTCCATTTGAGAACGCATTGCGGACGTAGAGCTGTACTATATTTTTCCGACGTTCAGAAATAGCTGCCTCATCAGCAAGAACATTCCCCGGCAAAATGAACGCGGAAAACATGACAACGATGACGGCAATAAGCGCTGACGCTATGATATAATTTCTAAGGTTATGGTGACACCGCATTTAATACTCTCAATTCGTTCAAGTTTCCGGGTTAAGACAATCTTCAAAGTTCAAATAATGGGCAATTAATGGGGACGCTTCCCTTTGATTTAGGGTTACGGTGACAGTGCACATATCTCTCGCAGCACGTCTCAACAATACCGCTACAAATGTGCCGTGTATTTTCCAATCCCATTCGCCCCCTTAATTCTTAGCTTAATCCACCATTCTCGTCGTTATCACTTGGTAACAAATTCAGATTCTAGTCAAGCGGATTGCATTCAACTGACTTTTCGCCATGCGAAGCATGGGAGGGTGAGGGGCCTTAAGGTAGATTCAGTCGTTTGAAATTAAGTGCGGTG
>JAYWEV010000082.1:0-37022 GCA_043779145.1 Aestuariivirga sp.
GATCCCATCCCGAACTCGGCCGTAAATCACCCCAGCGCCAATGGTACTTCGTCTTAAGACGCGGAAGAGTAGGTCGCCGCCAGGCCTGCGAAAGACAGATAAATGAATTTACTTGAAAAAGCGATTTTTCTTAAAATCGCCTATCGTCTAAATCCCTTCAGATACGATAAACAGCTACACAAACCCGCCGACGCAGAAATGCGCGGCGGTTTTTGTCGTTTAAGCGTCTTGCAATTGTTGTATATTATGACAATATACAACAATGATAGACTGGAAGCTGATCACTGGTTTCGAATGGGGTGAAGGCAATGCCCGCAAAAGTGTTGAAAAACATGATGTCAGTCAGGCTCAGACCGAGCAGTTGTTTTTCAATGAACCGCTACTGATTGTTCCTGACGTGATGCACAGCGTTGTTGAAATCCGATTTCACGCGTTGGGGAAAACAGATGAAGGAAGAAAGTTGCATGCAACCTTCACTCTCAGACATCAGGGAACAAGAATTAGGGTCATTTCGGCCCGAAACATGAGTCGAAAGGAGCGTGAATATTATGAAAAATAAACTTAAGGAGGTTCGTGCGTTCAAGTCCGAGGCTGAAGAACGCGCCTTTTGGGAAGAAAATGACTCCGCGGGTCATGTCGATTGGAGCAAGGCCGAAAGCGTGCGTTTGCCAAATCTCAAGCCCAGTGCAACAGCCATCTCACTCCGCCTACCTAACGGTTTATTAGAACGTATCAAAGTGGCCGCCAACAAACGCGATGTGCCTTACCAATCTCTGATCAAGACATGGTTGGCGGAAAAATTGGAGAATGTTGGGAGTTAGATGACGCCACTGAATATCCGTAGATACTTAAGTGCGAGGTGGGTTTATGTTTGGTGTTGGTTCCAATTTTTTGCAGGAATCTGACCAAAAGAGGGGGTAATGCCTATTTGATTTTAGTTATTGCTAACTCCAGTCCCTTCTTTTCAACCTGAAAAATTGAAACGTTTGGATTCAAGTTAATAGCCAAATCTGCAATCTGCCCCTTTCTGGCGTGCTCTGTTTGACAGCCGAAAACTATACTGAACAATTCAAATTGGTGAAACTCGACATCCTCAAAATCGGCATATCGTCTGAACCGCTTCGGGATTGCCGGAGGCTCCAACTCCTGAGAAGGTGGAGCCACTATGAACAAGACAACGAACAAGTTTTCAACTGAAGTGCGTGCCCGTGCGGTGCGGATGGTGCTGGAATCTATATGGTTTTGCCTTACCACCTCAGCATGGATTGGGGCCTACGTCAGGCGCTCGGCGAATTTGCTGCCATCGGTGTTATGCCGCTGTTAGCTTATTTTCTGATCGGGCTTTTCAAGGCTGAGCGATTTGCAGGGATTGGTTTTGCACTTTGTCTTTTGGCGCTTATTCTTTGTCATCTGCCTTCGGTTGTGATTTGCGCATTATTGTTCGTTCCGATCGCACTTTATTATGGATTTGCGAAAACCAAGAATTATTCAGAAACCGCAAGGTTCTTTTCTAAATGTGCAGGCTATGGTTTGGTGGGGCTGGGTCTTGCTGCGATTTATTGGCTACCCGCTTTTGCGCTTCTTCCAGAAGTTGCTTCGCAAACGCTTTGGGTCAAATATAATGATTGGTCGCATTGGATGCTGTTTGATGGCCAGCCGAAATTCAACGAAGCATTGATCATGTTGCTGCAAATTTGGCTGGTGATTGTAACTGTGTTAAGCCTCGGCTTCATCTATCGGTTTCGGCACATAAGTGAAAAAGCTGTTTGGGCCATTGCGCCGCTGGTGATTGGCTGGATTTTTATGACGCCTTTATCGTGGCTGCTATGGAAAAGCTTGCCGTTTTTGCAAGCTATTCAATTTCCTTGGCGCTTTACGATGGTTGCCGAGTTTGGTTTGCCGCTGGTTGTTGCTGCATTGATACCGAAAACGCGAAACGCCATGATAACGGCTGGTGCTGGCGTGGTGTTGCTTGCTGGCGTGAACGGTTATTTTGGATATAAACTGACGATATTAATAGGAATCCCAACGGCGATTGTTGATGGCATGATGGCTGATCATCTTTCTGCGTGGGAGTATCTGCCGAAGACCGCCTTTGCTCCCATTGAAAAAATTACGAAGGGCAAGCGCGATGTGCTGCGGGCTGATTGGAGTGCTAATCCGAGTGAGTTTGCTCCTGTTGTTGCTATGCCGACCGATACTAAGACCAGCCTGCAAAGCTTGAGTTCGCGGCATTTGATTGTTGATATTGAAGCAGCTGTACCGACACATCTGATTGTGCACCAGTTTTATTGGCACCTGTGGCAAGCTCATGATCTAGCAACAGGCCAAGAGATTAGACTTTCGGCAGAACCAAAATTTGGTTTAATTGAGTTCGATGTCGCTGCGGGTCAGAGCAAAATAGAACTCAATCTTGTGCAGAGTTGGCCCGAAAAAGTTGGCTTATTTATTTCCTTGTTGAGTGCCGCTTTGCTCGCGTTCATGTGTGTTTGGTTGCGCCGCACATCGCGGAAGAAAGCTTAAGGTCGAAAATTTTGTTATGGTGATTCAGGCCTGAAAACGCGGATGCGGTGGCCATCGGGATCAAGGCCCACAAAGGTATATCCAAAATCAAGCTTTGTTGGGCTTTGAGCTATTGCAACAGAGTTGGCCTGCCACTCTGCGCATAAATGATCGACCGACTTTCGGTCTTCGACTTGAATGCAAATTTCCATGGCACCCGGCGATGCCGTTACTTTTGGTTCTGCACCCGCTGTAGCCCAGAGGCCCAGCATTGTGGAATCGTTGAGTTGCAGCATGGCGAAGGTGGGTGACTCCTCGATGGCTTTAAGATCAAGAGTAAAGCGGTAGAAGTTAACGCTGGCTTCAGGACTTTTTACAAATAGCAAAATCATATTTGGGTTTGGCATGTCTCATCTCCGTTGTTGATGAGTGGTGTTAACACACCATAGTGTCAGGAATTGTCAGCAGTCGCTTACGCGCTTTCAACTTTCCATTCATGTTCGATCTTGGCTGTGTGTTCGAACATTTTTGAGGCTGAACAGTATTTGTCGGCAGATAGTTTTATGGCGCGTTCAACGGCGGCTGGTTTGAGATCGTGGCCTTTCAGCGTGTAGATCATTTTGACATATGTAAATACTTTTGGATCCTCACCGGCGCGTTCGGATTCCAGGGCTACTTCGCAGGCGGTGACTTTCTCGCGGGATTTTTCGAGGATCATGACCACGTCAAAAGCTGTGCAACCACCAAGGCCCAATAACATCATTTCCATGGGGCGAAAGCCTGTGTTGCGGCCGCCGGACTCTGGCGCGCCGTCCATAATGACGGAATGGCCCGAGCCAGATTCACCAACAAATATGCGGCCGTTCAACCAGGTAATTTTTGCCTTCATTATTCGCCCGCCTTATCTTGAATATGGACTTCGATTTTGGTTTCGCCTGCGGTTTGAAATTTCAGTGCAATTGAAATTCGGTCGCCTGCGTTAAGTTGTTTGGTCAGGCCCATCAGCCTGATGTGATTTGCTGTTGGGCGCATTGGGAATGGTTTTTTGGGGGCAAGCACAAAGCCTGTTTCAGGAGGCTTGCTATAATCATTGCTGGTGCGCAACTCAGTGGATTTTGCATTTTCGAACGATGCCGAAATGAGAGTGTCTGTTGTGTTGCCGCTATTAAAAAGCGGCATAAGGATTTGAGTTTCACCGTCCTTGGATAGCAGACCCCAAGCATGGCCGATGGCGATATCGCCAAGCATGTAGGAGTGCGCAAGAGCCACGCTGGGTAAAAGAGCCAAGAGCAGAAATGAGCGACGTTTCATGATAGTATTTTGGGCCGCTGGAATTTTTCTGTCGCCATGATAAAGTGCCGCATGGCCAAGGTTCATTTTACATCAAATTTGCGCCGGCATGTGGATTGCCCCACTGTTGAGTGCGATGGAAGAAACGTGCGTGATGTTTTGGCCGAGGTTTTTAAAGTGAATACGCGGCTTGAAACTTATGTTTTGGATGATCAGCGCGCCGTTCGCAAACACATGCGCATTTTGGTTGATGGTGTGGCGGTGAAGGATTTGACCGGTTTAACAGACGCTGTTCGGTCCAACAGCGAAGTTTGGGTGATGCAAGCTTTATCAGGAGGTTGAAATGGCAAAACGCATTTTGGTTTCGACACGGAAAGGATTGTTTGAATTGGGTCGGGGCCGTGGCGGGTGGGTGATCAAGGCGGATCATTTCCTTGCTGATAATGTGACGCTGGCTTTGCATGACCCGCGCGATGGAACCGATTATGCGGCGCTTAATCATGGGCATTTTGGGGTTAAGTTGCACCGGCGCGATAGGGCCAAAAAAACTTGGGTTGAAATTGCTACGCCGAAGTATCCAACCAAACCTGAGGGGCTTGATGATAGGGATGGTTGGGGAAAGCCCGTGAATTGGACCACACAACTGATTTGGGCAATGGAGACAGGTGGGCCAAAACAGAAGGGCGTTATTTGGTGTGGCACGATGCCGGGGGGATTATTCCGCTCGTCTGATCGGGGTGACACTTGGGAAATAATGGATACGCTGTGGCGACATCCTGATCGCAATAAATGGTTAGGTGGCGGAGCTGATATTCCAGGCATTCATTCAATCTGTGTTGATCCGCGTGATGCTGACACTGTTCGTGTTGCAGTTTCATGCGGTGGTGTTTGGGTGACGGGTGACGGCGGCAGGACTTGGGCGCAATCTGCGCATGGTATGAAATTTGACGATGGCCCAACAACCGAAGTTGAAAACCCTGATGGTCAAGACCCGCATATGATGGTGCAATGTGCGGCTGAACCGACGAAGTTTTGGGTTCAGCATCATGCGGGCATTTTTAAATCGGTAAATGATGGCAAGCAGTGGACGCGCGTTGTGGCTAAGCCTTCGAGCTTTGGGTTTGGTGTGGTGGTGCATCCTGATGATGCTGATACAGCATGGTTTGTGCCGGGGATTAGGGATGAGAAACGCATTCCGGTTGATGGGGCATTGGTGGTGACGCGGACGCGCGATGGGGGCAAAACGTTTAAGTCGCTCAAAAAGGGTTTGCCACAAAAGAATGCTTATGATGTGGTGTTTCGGCATGCGCTCGCGATTGATGAGACGGGAGAGATGCTGGCCATGGGTTCGACCACTGGAAATGTTTGGGTGAGTGAGAACCAAGGCGATAGTTGGCAGTTGGTCAGCTCAACTTTGCCGCAGGTTTATGCGGTTAGATTTGCTTAATATAACCACCAAATATTTGCGTTCAAAACTACCGCAAAGCTGACCCAAGCGAGATAGGGTACGAGCAACCACCCTGCTGGCCTGGCGATTTTGAAAAATGCACGCGTGGTCAACGCGATTATAATCCACATGGCGATGATGTCGATCAAAGCTAATGCGGGCGAATGCAAGCCGAAGAAAAATATCGCCCACAAAAAATTCAAAACCAGTTGGATGAAAAATAAGTTGAGGGCGGGCTTTGATGAAGGGCCTGCAAGCCACACCCTCCAAGCTGCTACGGCCATCATAATATAGAGTAGTGTCCAAACAGGTGCAAAAATCCATGACGGAGGGTTGAAAGTTGGTTTGTTGAGTGAGGGATACCAATCAACCATCGCTCCTGCCGTCATCACGCCTGAGACAACGCCAACCCCGAGGCAGAGGATGATGAAACCAGCGAGCACGAACCATTTATTCATTACTATTTCTTACAGCATTCCATTGTTTGCACCAAATGAGCCCAAGAACATGATTGCGCCCATAAACGCGACCACGACGCCGCCTCCTAAACGCAATAGGTTGACGATGGTTCCTAGCCTTTGGTTGTCTCGCGCGGCTAACTTCAAAGCAAAATCTTTTCCGTAGACCGTGATTGCTGCGATCACCGACACAGTTAAAAAAACGCCAAAGCCCATGGCCAATGTTGAAGCGATGCCCGCCCAGTAAAGGCCGATGGTGTTAGCGGCGAGCAATACTGCAATGGCCCCAGTGCAGGGGCGGATACCAATGGCGAAGGAAAGCGATAGAGCTTTTTTGAATGACCAATCGCCGCGCAAATCTTTTGGTTCCGGCGCATGGTTATGGCCACAATGTTCGTCATGAATGTGGCCCTGATCATTGTGTGGGGTTACAATTTCAAAGTTAAATGGCGTGCTGGTCGATTGCGCAACCGCAACGCGTTTTTTAAACCAGCCTCGTGTTGCTGTGTAAATCAAATAAACCCCCAGTGCGCAGATCATGGCGTAGGAAGCCTGTTCCATATATCCCACAACATCGCGCACCACATTGCCCACACTTGCAACGATCAAGAATAACCCACTGACCAATAGTATTGCAGTGAAGGCTTGAAACATTGAGCTCAAAAAGGCGACCAAGAGTCCGCGTTTTAAGTCGTTCTCAGTGGCGAGCAACCATGATGAAATCACGACTTTGCCGTGGCCTGGGCCTGCTGCGTGAAAGATGCCGTAGGCCAAGCCAAAGCTGAGGAGCGTCCTGGCCGCCGCAGTTGAGCTGTCGGTTTTCAGTTTGTTGAGCGCGGTTCTCATTGTGCCGGAAAAAACTTGCTGTTTATCACGTGCCCAGATGATGGGGTTTTCCAAAAAAGGCGTGGTGATAATGTTGCCATCGACATCTTTCGGGCGCACGAGAAGCTGGCTTTTTTTTATTATAGTGTTGGGCGTGGTCGTGGTTTGCGCGTGCACGGAGGTGATAAACGCCAAGCCCAAAAAAACCATCAGTACGCAGATTATTTTTGACATGAAACGAGCACTGCTTGGGCGAACATGGAGCCATAGTCTTCGCCGTTTTCAGGCTTCCAATCCTTACCTTTGGTGGCCAACATGGTTTGGGTTGCGGTCAATTCAGCATCTGTTGGCACGGGTTTTACAATCATTTCGCATCCTTTGGGAACATCGCCTTCAGTACCAACGGGATCGGTTTTGATATAGTCAAAAGCGATAAAAAATTCTGGGTCGTAAATTTTGAGCGTAAGCTCACCTTCGCGCGGGTCGTAAGGTTTTTTGAGTGGCACTTCGAAATGAAGGTGAAGTTTGCCGTTATAAGTTTGGCCTGCGCGAATGGGGGTTCCGATTTCAAGTTTTTTATCGGCGGTGTGGAAGAACGTGAAATAGTTATAGTCTTTCAGCGCCCCCAAATTTTCGTTGGTGAGAGCCACTAATTCTTCTTGGCTGTATTCACCATCACCGTTGGCATCCATTCCGTCTAGGGCTTCCTTGGCGTAGGCGTCATCGAATGTCCATTCCACATCAACGCCTTGAACTTTACCGTCGTCGGTGAAGATTAAATCGCTGTGCATGCTGACCCAGATGTGAGGGTGTGCATTGGCAAAGCTTGGGCAGACAAAGAGTGCTGCTGTGAGAACGAGTTTTCGCAAAATGTTTTCCACCGATTCATTTTGCTAAATGATGCCGGATTGCGGCTAAAACATGAAGTGAGTTTTTGGTAGTGTGTCCTCTACCGCAAAGCGGGGGAGGAAAGGGGCCCCTTGCAAAGAAATGGGATAGGTGAGGGGCTGTGCTTGTCGAACGGCCCTCATCTATCCCATCTCGCTTCGTTCGATAGGCCCCTTTCTTCCTCCGCAAGCGGTGGAAGACGCTACTTCAAACAATTCGTTAGATTTTTTGCGATCTCGTGCAGCAATTCCCCATATGCTTTCGGGCCCGGTTTCAAATCTGCACCAATGGGATCAAGCACGCTGGACTTGGCTTTGGTGCCTTCGATTACCGTCACCACTGCGGCGTCCGCGAACTGTGGTTCGCGGAACACGCAAGTTGCGTTGCTGGAATTAATCTTATTGTGGATTTCTTCGAGACGCTGGGCGGAAGGCGGTCTTGCCGAGAAATTGGAAATGCTGCCGACGGCGGTCACACCGAAGCGATGTTCGAAATATTGGTAAGCATCGTGGAAGACAATGAAGGGTTTGTGTTGCACTGGTGCAAGCTGGGTTTTGAGATCAGCTTCGAGGAGGTCAAGTTCGGCCAAAGTTTTCGTAGCGTTAGCATCGTAGAGTTTTGCATTGGCAGGGTCGGCTTTGTCCAAGGTATTTGCAATGGTTTTTACCATAAGTTTGGCGTTTTCAGGATCAAGCCAGATGTGGGGGTCGGCTGATCCACTAGTGCGAGGCTGCTCATCAGCGTCTGGTTCCCAAGTTCCACCTTCTCTGATGGCGTGGGTGGTGAGACCTTGAATTTCGTTCATTTTGACAAAGGCTTTAGCGCCTACTGTTTCAGTTCCGCTGATTTCACCTAACTTTGTTTCCAAATTATTGCCGATCATAAACACGACATCGGCATGGGCCATATCGGCAATCTGTTGTGGGGTAAAACTGGCGTTATGCTCGGAGTTTTGGCCCTGCATGAGGAGTTCAGGCGTTCCGATACCGTCCATCACGCTGGAAACCAGGCTGTGGAGGGGCACGATTGTGGTGACGATTTTGGGGGCGGCTTGGGCGGATGTTGTCAGCATTGACGCACAGAGGAGGGATAAAACGAGGTAGCGCATACTAATACTCCATATTGATATGTTATAACATAACATATCAACTTCGTCACACTGTCAAGTGAACAGCTGCGACTATTCGTGGGTTGTCATAATCCTGATGCACTGCCATTGAGGTGTTCATGGCTTTAGATGTTTCATATGGTGCGGCGGCGGTGGCTGGGGTTATTAGCTTTCTCTCGCCTTGCGTGCTGCCTTTGGTTCCGCCTTATCTGGTTTTCATAAGCGGCACTTCGCTGGATGATTTGAGGAATGCGGAGGGTGCTGACAGGGCGCGCAATTACCGTAATGTGATGTTAGCGGCGGTGGCCTTTGTGTTGGGGCTTGCGACGGTGTTTGTGACGCTTGGAGCCTCAGCTTCTTATTTCGGTCAATTGCTGCGGGCCTATTTGCCATTGTTGGCGCAGCTTGCAGGCGTTTTCATTATTATTATGGGCCTCAATTTTTTAGGGCTGTTCAAGCTTTCATTTTTGTCGCGTGAAGTGCGGTATCATCAAGATGCAAAGCCGATTGGATTATTAGGTGCTTATGGCATTGGGGCAGCGTTTGCGTTTGGGTGGACGCCTTGCATCGGGCCGGTGCTTGCGGCCATTCTTTCGATTGCGGCCAGCACGGAGAGCGTGACCAAGGGTGCATCACTGTTGTTTGTTTACTCGCTTGGGCTTGGTATTCCGTTTTTAATTTCGGCGGCTAGCATCAACGTGTTTCTCAATTTCTTTTCGAAGTTCAAAGCGAAATTGGGCTTGGTTGAAAAGGTGATGGGTGGTGCATTGGTGATCACGGGTGTGATGTTCCTGACGGGTTGGATGCAGAACGTTTCTTATTGGCTGATTGAAACTTTTCCAGGCCTTGCTTCGATCGGTTGATTTACCCACAGGGTGCAGCTTGAAAAATTCCGTGTGCTGACTAGTGTGTGCTCATGGCTGACGATCTGTTTAAGAAACTCGAAGGTGTGCAAGCATGCGTGTTTGATGCTTATGGCACATTGTTCAATGTGGCTTCGCCGGTTGAAAAATTAGCCAGTACCATTGGCGAGAAATCTGGCGATGTGGCCAAGCTATGGCGGCAGAAGCAGCTGGAATATACGTGGTTGCGCAGCTTGATGGGCACGCATACGGATTTTTGGAATGTGACGCGTGATGCGTTGGATTACACATTGGAAGTTTTTGGCGTTTCAGAAGCGGGTTTGGCTGATGAATTGATGACGCTCTATTTAAAGCTGGATGCTTATGAAGAAGTGCTGGCCGCTTTGCAGGCGGTGCGGGCCAAGGGCAAACGCTGTGCTGTTTTATCCAATGGCAGTCCGTCTATGTTGGACTCTGCTCTGCGTCATGCGGGCTTAGATAAAATGTTTGAGCATGTTTTGTCGGTTGAAGAGGTTGGCATTTATAAGCCGAGCCGCCGGGTTTATCGTTTGGCGATGCAGAAGATGCAAATTGCGGATGCGCCGTCTATTTGTTTTGTATCGGCCAATGCGTGGGATGCGCAGGCGGCGGCGCAGTTTGGATTTCAGACGGTGCGGGTCATGCGGTCACCGGGGTTTGACGACCGTATCCCCGGTCGGCCCGCAGCTATGATCGAGAATTTGGCGAAGTTGGTAGAGTTGGTTTAAGCGCTTCTTCGCGTTCCCACAAAAGTCTCGCTGCGCTGCCTTGCATGGGCGCGCACGGCGTCTCCGAAGGCCGTAAACAGTTTCACTGAATCTGGATTGCCCGCCGCTTTGTATTCGGGGTGCCATTGGGTTGCAAAGGCGAAGGCTTTAGCGCCTTTCACTGATACAGCTTCGATGATACCGTCTGGGGCGGTGGCTTCGACGTTCAGGCCTGAACCCAGAGATTTAACACCTTGGCGGTGGATGGAGTTCACCATTGTTTCAGATTTGCCGATGATGCGTTCCAACATGCCGCCTTTGGCGATGATGACTTTGTGGCTGGCGCCATAACGCAGATCATTGTCATCGGAGGGAGCTGCTCGGTGGTCAAGGCGCCCGTCGCCGCGTTGCAGTTCGGTTTCCAAGCTGCCGCCCATCACCACGTTTAATTCCTGAAAGCCACGGCAGATGCAGAACAGCGGGATGCCGCGATCAACACAAGCGCGGATGAGTTTAAGCGTTGTATTGTCGCGGTTGTGATCATAGGGCTCGTGATCAGCTGACGGCGTTTCACCATAATGCGGCGGGTGAACGTTCGAGACGGCACCCGTCATCAAGATGCCGTCGAAATGGTTGAGCAGATCATCGATGCCGAGAGGATCCACCATGGAGGGAATCATGACAGGCAGGGCTTTGGAAACCTCAGCCAATGCGCTTACATATTTATCGCCGAGAGAATGAAACAGAAAACCGTGACTCTCATAAGTATCGGCGGGTAAGCCCACGAGGGGGAGTGTCGACATTTGTTGAAACTTTCAAATCAGTGGCAGAACGAATTTGTAGACTACTCCCAAGAAAGCCGCCAAGGCGAGCGTTTTCGGAATGCCGATATGAAAGCGCAGCAGGGCAAGGCCCGAAATGATGGCGAGCACGAAAGCTGCGACATCGAAAGCTTGGAAATTTGGCAGCCAGATCGGCATGGGGCCTGAGGCGCGCGAGACCGTGCCGAAGAGCACGTGGAGGCCAAACCAGATGGCCAAGTTGAGGATAACGCCAGCGACGGCGGCTGTGATGCTTGAGAGGGCAGACGACAGGCGCGGCATGGTTTGCAGGTGCTGCACATAAGGTGCACCTGCAAAGATCCATAGGAAACACGGCACAAAGGTCATCCATAAATAAATCAAGCTTGCGAATAATCCGGCCCAGAGACTGTTTAAGGATTTGGCCGCGGCAAGGAAGGCGACGAACTGGCCGACGAGGATTAAGGGTCCGGGGGTGGTTTCGGCAAGGCCGAGGCCGTCAATCATTTCTTGTGCAGTGAGCCAGTGATATTGCTCGACGACAGTTTGCCCCATGTAAGAGAGGACGGCATAAGCGCCGCCGAAGGTGACAACTGATAGCTTGGAGAAGAAGAGGGCGAGGCCTGTGTAGACATGGGTTGGACCGTAAGCCCAATTAATGAGCGCTAAGGGTACGAGCCAAATGGCCAGCCATATCGCAGTGGTTTTGACGAGCCCTAAGAAAGGCGGCAAGGACTTTGGTTTTTCGTTTGTGTTGATTTTTTCGTTCGCGTTGAAGAAGCCGATCAATGCCGCCACGGCGATGACCAATGGAAAGGGCAGGGCGAAGCAAAAGAGTGCTATGAATGATGCTGCGGCGATGGCCCAGTCGACCGGCTTCTTTAAAGCGCGCTTGGCGACGCGCAAGAGCGCTTCGAGTACGATCACCAGTACAGCTGCCTTAACCCCCCAGAACAGGCTTTCGACGAGACTGAGTTTTCCGAAGAGAGAATACAGAAGTGAAAGAGCGAGTATGACTGCGGCACCTGGCGTCACAAACAAAAGGCCGGCAATCAGCCCGCCGCGCAGGCCGTGGAGTTTCCAACCGATGTATGTGGCAAGTTGCATGGCTTCGGGGCCAGGCAGCAACATGCAAAAATTCAGGGCATGGAGAAATTCTTTTTCTTCTATCCATTTTTTGCCGTCGACCACTTCGCGGTGAATGAGAGCAATCTGCCCTGCAGGCCCGCCAAAAGAGAGGAGACCGATGCGGGTGAAGACTTTCGTGGCTTCGGCTTGTGTTGGCGTTGTCATCAATTGGCTGTCCGGTTAGGCAGAATTTAATACCACGTCCAAACCACTATTATGAAGTATCGAAATAAATTTAGGCTTTATGGGCCGATATTGTTGTGGGGCCATAAGAACCGAATGAAACAAGGCGCAGAATACGATCTTTAAATGGAAAAAAATTATCAGTTGTATGTTGTTTGTATTCATCAGCGCGAATTGCTCTGAATATTCTGCGCGGTTGACGATGTCCGTAAATAGCAGTGTGCCATTTGGGTTCAGGACGCGCAACATTTCCCTCAGTGCAACGACGCGTTCAGATCGTTTTAAGATTGATCACGCTCATGCCACAGGTCTATGCTGGCGGCCTTGCCGCTGGTCAAGCGCTTTGCTGCACCTATCAACATTAAGCCACGCCCGCAGCCGACGTCGAGGCCTTGTTCATCGCCGCGCCAATTGACGAGATCGAATATTTTTTCACGGTCGGTAATTTTTGTAATGCGACTGTCCCAATTCATAAGGCAGAACATGCCTAAGAGATATGGCTTCGACGGGACTTTTGACAAATTCGAGGATTGCGGTTTTGCTGGTCGTGGTTGATCATGGCAGATTGTCACAAAAACCGCCAATTGTGCTGTTCTATGACTTCATAGGCAGCTCCGATCAACCTGTCAGGCGGCTTTTCTCTTGGGCAAAAGGGCTGAGGCCCAACCACTCTTGCATGGCAGCGGCAATTGCGGGCTCGCCGCTGATGTCGAGGGCACCGCTAGAGGCCTCGGCCTTGATCGTGCTGAGACCCATCCAGACTGAAGTCATGGCGCGCAATGAGCCGCTGACAAGCAGGTCGATTTCATGACCGGGATCGGCATTGCACAAATCCACTTCGCCGATGGCCGAAACCAGCAACCACCAGTTTTGTTGATTTTCAGCAACATCGCCATAGCTGAATTGAATGCAGCACTGGCGCCTTGGCAGCGGTTTTGGATTGAGGCTTCGGCGCATGTCCCACATCAAAAGGGACGGATCGAGATTTCTGAGTGAGAGTTTGGTTTCGACCCAGTGTTGTCCCCATACGCCAAGTCCCATGACGAGGGGGCGCATATCCTCACCCGCCGTTGTGAGACGGTAATCGGTGACTCCCTTCTTGCTTGGTGTTGACCGGATGACACCTGCAATTTCGAGTTCCTTCAGGCGTTTGGACAACAGCGACGGCGACATGCGTGGCACACCGCGGCGAAGGTCGTTGAAGCGGGTCGTGCCGCACAGCAATTCCCGCAATATCAGCGCTGTCCACCGGGCGCAGAATATTTCGGCGGCCATGGAAACCGGGCAGAACTGCCCGTAGCTTGCAGAGTTGGGCATGCATTCCTCGTTTCATTTGCGCCCCGAAATCACACTAGCACCATCAACGCATTCTCGACAGTACAAATACTGTACCGATTAAAGTCAGTTTTTCGGGAGCAGAGAAGCAGGCAGTACAGATGCATGACTGGCCTTGTTGGATTAATGGGTCCACTTTGGGTGTCAATACTGGAGGAAAGTCCCATGAACACCGTCACAAATTTGAAGCCCGCAAAGTTTGATTTCATCCGTACCGTGGATATGCTGGGGAAGGACTTCGCATCTCGGGCCGCTGCTGCAGATGAAACTGACAGCTTCGTATCGGAGAATTACAATGCCTTGAAAACATCTGGCTTGATTGAAGCAGGTGTGCCGGTGGAACTGGGTGGCGGTGGCGCTGACGTTGCTGAACTTGCCGGCATGCTGCGCACCATGGCTCACTATTGTGGTTCCACAGCGCTGGCATTTGCCATGCATACCCAGCAAGTGGCAATTCCGGCCTGGCGCTGGCAGCACCAAAAGATTGCAGCAACAGAACCTCTGCTCAAACGAATCGCTACCGAGAAGATTATTGTCATGACCAGTGGCGGCTCGGATTGGATTGCGGGTTCCGGCAAGGCCGAGCGCGTTGAAGGTGGATACAAAATCACTGCACGAAAAGTCTTCACCTCGGCTTCACCTGTTGGCAGCCTCTTGATGACGAGCGCAATTCTGGCAGAAGCTGGCGAAGCGCCGATGGTCTTGCATTTTGGCATTCCCATGAATTCGCCTCATGTGCGGATCGATCCCGTATGGAAGACCCTCGGAATGCGGGGCACTGCCTCCAACGACGTGGTGATTGATGGCCATGTGGTGCCAGATGCTGCTGTTGCCCTGAAACGCAAGGCCGGGGAATGGCATCCGCTGTTCCAGATTATTGCAACCATCGCCATTCCACTGATCTACAGTGTTTATGTCGGCGTGGCGGAAAACGCCCGCAACATTGCTGTTGATCTCGCAAAGAAGCGCCGCAATGACCATCATATTACAAGTTTGGTTGGGCAAATGGATACCGAGTTGTGTGGCGCGAAGCTGGCCCTCCAGCACATGTTGGAGGTGGTGGCACGTAACACGCCGTCGGCTGAGTCCGTCAACGACGTGATGATGGGGCGAAAACTTGTGGCTGTTCATGCAATCAAGGCCGTCGAACTGGCCATGGAAGCTGCAGGCGGTGCTGCCTTCTACCGCGCTTCAGGGCTGGAACGCTGCTTCCGTGACATTCAAGGTGCGCGCTATCATCCGATGCAGCAAGGCCAGCAGGCCGAGTATGCCGGGGCCATGGCCTTGGGTCTGCCGACTGATAAGATTTATTGATCGGGCCTTAACGATCTTGCACAGGCAAACAGCGCTGCGATCAAGGGCGAAAGCGGTTCCCGGTTCACTGCCACCAGCCCCACCTTAAAGTGCGAGTGTCAATATAACGACAGCTGCTATTTTTGGCCAAGACTCGAGCGATGAACCGAAATTCAACAGCACGATTCCAATTGCCACCAAGATGAGTGCGCCGATCAAAAATCCACGTACAAGGCCCTGAGCATCGATTCCGTAATTAGGCTTCTGGTTTTTCATGGCTGTTTAACGGCACCAGTGCAGTGTTGGTTGTTAATTGGGCTTTAATTTTTCTGCCGCGCGATGTGGCCCAAAACTTGACCCGCAATTCTTGCTGCGGTGAAAGCAGCGGTTCCGTTGATGTCGCGCTTGGGCACAAACTCCACCATGCAAAAACCTGCGATTTTTGCTTTAGCGGCTACACCAGCGATAAGGTCAGTCACTTGGACATAGCTTAAGCCGCCGGGAGAAGGGTAGGCCACGGCTGGCATTTCGCTCGAATCCAGCACGTCAAGATCGAGGGTAATGAGGCAGGCGCTGTCTGGTTCAATATGTTTGAGAACTGAACCGAGCCCATGATGATGGACATGTCGGCTGGTAATGATGTGCGCACCCCAATCATGCGCAATATCTATTTCAGCTTTGCGGGCACTGCCAATCCCTCTGGCGCCCGCTTGGACGATACGCCAGACATGCGGCTGTTCAGAGGCGCGGCGCATGGTTGAGGAAAAGCCCATGCGTTCACCGTAGCGTTCATCGCGCCAATCGATGTGGGCGTCGATCTGCAAGACGGTGATAGGTGGGCCACCTGAAAAGGCCGCAATGAAAGGGATGGGCACTGAGTCATCACCGCCGAACATGATGGGCACAGCGCCTTCGTTCAAAATGGCGCGGGTTGTATCTTCGATCTTTTTGCGATTGCCGCGACCGTCGGCTGGCTTGGTTGGTAAATTGCTTAGGTCGACAGCTTTGAATTCAGGGTTAGTTAACATTGGGCCGTCTAAATCAAAATCCCAATGCTCGAGCCAGGTTGCGTCTTCTTTCAGCGCCAAGCGAAAGCTATCGGCGGCCTTGGTGTGAACGCGGTTATTGATGCCTTGATACGGTGTGCCATGGGGTGCGCCGAAAATAGCAGCGTTTGCGCCTTTTGCTGTGCGGCCAGGTTTGCTGCCCATGAAGGCTGGAATTTTGGGTGATGTTGCCATAGGCTCATTTAGCGCGAAGTGGGATCAAGCTGCAACCGATGCTTCTGGTTTTCTAAGCGTGGTTGGCCAGCGCACGCGGGCTTTGGGCATGGTGATTATGGCTTCGGTTCCAATGCCTTGTTCGCCGTTCAGTGTCACTTCTCCGCCATGCAGCCTGGCGATTTTGCGAGCAATTGCGAGGCCCAAACCCATGCCCCCATATTGGCGCGTTAAGCCTTCATCACCCTGGGCAAAAGGTTCGAATACGCGTTCAACATCTTCAGTCTTTATGCCGATGCCTGCGTCGCGGATCGAAATCAATAACGAAGATTGTGGGCCACGCTGCATGTCTATATTGACGATGCCATATGCTGGCGAAAACTTTATGGCATTTGTTATCAAGTTCAAGATCACTTGTTTCAATCTTGTGAGATCGCCAATAATTGAAACGTCATCTACGACATGAGCTATTAAAGTGATTTTACTCTTTGTGGCGTGACGGCGACAAATCCGAACCGCTGTTTCAACTAATTCGGCTGCATCAATCTCTTGATCTGCCATTTGAAAACTGCCGCGTTCGATGCGCGTTGCGTCCAGAATATCATTGATCAAACCTTGCAAGTGCCGGGCACTTTCGAGAATTGTTGTGAGATATTCGTGCTGGCTGGCAAGGGGAAGTGTTTCGCTTTGAGCAGTATTCAGAACTTCACTGAACCCGACAATGGCATTGATGGGCGTTCTCAACTCGTGGCTTATAACGGCAAGGAACTGCGATTTGCTGGCATTGGCTTTTTCGGCCTCTTCTTTGGCTTTTTGAATTTCTTGATCATGTTTGATCTGTTTTGTCACATCGCGTCCTACCCCCCGGTAACCAGAAAACGCGCTCTGTTCTGTTGTGAGCGGATGGGCCGATATTTGCCAGTGTTGCGTTAGTCCATCAATTTCAGTTTTATAGATTTGCTCCGACACAATCTCTCGGTTGGTCATAAGAACTTGTAGTGGTTCGCGTGCTTGGTTTTCGACTTCGCTGGCAAACAAGCCTGAAAATTGCGCCCCTAAAATATCGGCAATTTTTTTGTTGAATATGGCGGCTAGGCGCGGTGAGAAATATACTAACTTGCCATTGATATCGGTTTCCCAAATCCAATCGCTTGAACCATTTTCGAAATCATTCAGCAGAAGTTTAATGACTTCGCTCTGATGTTTTATTTTTTCTTCTGCTTCGATTTGGTTGAGAAAAGTGTAGTGCTGTATGACAATCGCTCCTACGACGGCCACAACAAAAAATGCGCCAACAATTGATGCCATTGTAGTTGCAACGTGCAGTGTGGCAACGGCGCCGTAGGCCATTGCTATCGTCATAAGTGCCGAGAATATAATTGCTGCTGCGGGCAAACGCACCAAGCTGATGGCGCCCGTTGCCATAATGGCAAAACTTATCCAAAATAATCCGAGTGATTGATCGAAGCTGGCATAATGCGAAAACACCAGAGTGGGCGAGATCCAGGCGAAGGCCAGCGTTACGCCAATGAGCGGTGAGACTTTCAGAATTGATTCTGCATTTTCACCAACAAATCCGGTTTTGTGCCCTTGATGGATGGCCCAGATGAAGACGCCCGCTGTCAATAATACCACGGTTTGCCACAGGCCTAATAAAAGCTGCGGCACTTCTGAAAATACCATGACATTGACGGAAACAGCCGCAGTCAGATGGAAAAATAAAAAAAGGGAATGGTATGCGTCAGCTCATTCAGTTGTCTGCTGGCGGAACTGGCATTTGGTAACAACGCATAAGTTGCAATAATACGTGACAGCCGTGTGGTTTGCGGCATTTCTTTTTCAACTTCTCTGTCTTGCATTCTGCTTGTTGCCGCCGAATCAAATAATTTGGAGATTTTGAGGGACTCTGACTCTTGCGTCCACTATAAACCGCCGCGCGTATTAGTAAGAATAAGGGACTAAACTTGATGGACTTGCCGCCGAACCACCCGCCAATTGTACGGCGTAAGACGGGGTTGCTGCTGATAAATCTGGGAACGCCAGAGGGAACGGATTATTGGCCGATGCGGCGCTATTTGAAAGAATTTTTATCTGACAGGCGCGTAATTGAATTGCCGCGAATTTTGTGGTGGCCGATACTCAATTTAATCATTCTAACTTTCCGACCAAAGAAAAGCGGCCATGCTTACGAGCAGATTTGGAATAAAGAGCTTAATGAATCCCCGCTCAAAACCTTCACGCGCGCGCAGGCAGAAAAAGTTTCAGCTGCACTTGCTGGAGGCGGTGAGCTTATTGTCGATTGGGCTATGCGTTACGGACAGCCACCCGTGAAGGAGCGGTTGCAAGCATTGAAAGACGCTGGCTGTGATAAGATTGTTTTGTTTCCGCTATATCCACAATACTCGGCCGCGACGACAGCAACCGCTTTGGACAAGGCCTATGTGGCTTTACGGGGTATGCGCTGGCAGCCTGCAATCCGCACAGTGCCGCCATATTTTGATCATCCTGCTTACATTGATGCGGTGGCGGAGAGTTTGAAGAAATATATGTCCACTTTGAGTTGGAAGCCCGACCAGATTCTGCTGGCGTTTCATGGTTTGCCACGCGAGTATTTGAACAAGGGTGATCCATATCATTGCCATTGCCAAAAAACTGCGCGGTTAGTGCGCGAGAAATTGGGGATGTCTGCTGACTTTGCGCAAATTGTTTTTCAATCGCGCTTTGGCAAGGCCGAATGGTTGAAACCATATGCGCAGGACACCGTTGAAGGTTTGCCGGCGCAGGGCGTGAAAAATCTTTTGATGATCTCGCCTGGATTTTCTTCGGACTGTGTTGAAACGCTGGAAGAGTTGGCGATTGGTTTGCAAGAGACCTTTCACGAAAATGGCGGTGAGAATTTTGCTGTTGTGCCGTGTTTGAATGACAGTGCCGATTCAATTGCGATGCTGACAAGGCTGGCGCGGGATGAGCTTTCGGGGTGGATGTAATTAATTCCTATTAACCTTGTTTTTCTGAAAAGATGACCTATATGTAGTTGAGCTAGCCGAATCATTGGCTTGGCAAGGGGAGGACTTAAATGTTTGAAGGTGCTGGCATTTTTGTATTGGTTTTGTTGGGTGTGGTGGTTTTTTACCTGCTGCGAGCGATCCGGATGGTTCCTCAAGGTTATAATCATACAGTTGAGAGATTTGGTAAATATACCCGCACGCTCTATCCAGGCCTTGGTTTGATCATGCCATTTGTTGACCGGATTGGGCATAAATTAAATATGATGGAGCGGGTTCTGTCGGTGCCTTCGCAAGAGGTGATCACGCGCGACAACGCGATGGTGACGGTAGACGGAGTGGCATTTTTTCAAGTTCTGGATGCGGCTAAAGCTTCTTATGAGGTGAGCGAACTCGAAAATGCCATTCTCAATATGGTGATGACGCAGATCCGCACTGTGATGGGCTCGATGGAGCTTGATCATCTTCTATCTCAACGCGATGAGATTAATCACAAGCTTTTGGGTGTGGTTGATCAGGCCACGCAAGGTTGGGGCGTGAAGATGACGCGTATTGAAATTAAAGACATCAACCCGCCACGCGATTTGGTGGAAAGCATGGGTCGTCAGATGAAGGCCGAGCGTGATAAGCGTGCAGCTATTTTGGAAGCTGAAGGTATGCGAAGTGCTGCGATTTTGAAAGCTGAAGGTGAAAAGCAATCGGTTGTGCTTCATGCTGAAGGATTGAAGGAAGCTAAATTCCGTGAAGCTGAAGCGCGTGAACGCTCTGCCGAAGCTGAGGCCAAAGCTACCATGATGGTGAGTGAGGCGATTTCGAAGGGAAATGTGCAAGCGATCAATTATTTCGTGGCCAACAACTATATCAAGGCGATTGAGGCTTTGGCGCAATCACCGAACCAGAAGATTTTGATGATGCCGCTTGACGCATCTTCGATGCTGGGCTCGATTGGCGGAATCGCTGAGATCGCTAAAGAAGCGTTTGGCAATGGGTCCTCCGGCCAAGCGGCGCAGACTGCGTCCAAGCGCGTCGTGCCGTCGGTGACGCGCGGTTAAGGAGGGAGTTATGGATCAGTTCTTACCAATGGCCGGAGGTTATTTCTGGTGGATTGTTGCTGGGCTATTGTTGCTTGCTGAAATGGCGATGCCAGGGATCTTTATGTTGTGGCTGGCAATGGCTGCAGCATTAACGGCGATTCTAGATCTCGTTTTCCATTTCACTGGCGTGCAGGAAATATTCTGCTTTGCTATTTTGGCGTTGCTCTGCGTTCTGGCATCTTGGCGATTTGTGATGAACTCGCGCCATTCCAAAACCGATTCGCCACATCTGAATCAACGCCATCACGGTCTCGTGGGGCGTAGTTTTGTTTTAGACCGAGCCATTGTGAATGGCCGCGGCAAGATTGAAGTTGAAGACACGCTGTGGGATGTGGACGGGCCTGATATGGCCGTGGGTGCGCGGATAAAGGTGACGGGTGTGGAGGGGATGAGGTTGGTGGTGGAGGCGGTTTAGACTCTGATCGCTTTAAAATAAATCATTGTTTATCCCGTCACTTCCGTAAACGCGGAAAACCAACTTACCCAGATTTAAGCTAGCAAAAAGTTTTATCCGCGGTTTCGCGAGGACGCCAATAAGGGAATGGCTCAATGAATGTTTGATCACCCTTTAATGTCCACCACCCGCTGAAGCAGCGACCGGTTTTGGTTTGTTTAGCAGCGGTGTTAGAAACACTATGCCAATGAATAGGAATGTGAGCAGCACAAATATATCTGCAATTGCCATATCGGTTGCTTGTTGGCGTACGAGGCCAGAGAGTTTTTTTAAAGCAGCAGTTGGCGCATCTGAGCCAAGCGCTGATAATGCGTAGGTCATGTTTTGCAGTGTCTGTACAGCTTTGTCGTGACTCCAGCTCATTGATTCATGCAGGCGTGCAAGATGAAGATCCATACGTTGGTTCATCAAAGTGTTGATTAAGGCCAGCCCTACAGCTCCCCCTAAGTTTCTCGTCAGGTTAAAGAGGCCCGAACCACCGCGCAGTTCTTGCGGCGTTAGAGTGCCTAGTGCGATGTTGGTCACTGTGACCATGCACATCATCAACGAAACACCACGCAGAATTTGCGGCATGAGCAGTTCGTAGAAGCCCCACTCGGTGGTAATTCCCGATGCGATATAGGTGCCAATCGCAAATCCAATAAAGCCACCGCCAATCATAATACGAGGGTCAACCTTTGTGGAAAGTCGGCCCGCAATGGGTGCAGTCAGGAACATTGCCACACCTGAAACGAACATCGTTTCACCGATTTTTAAAGCTGAATATTGATGGACGCGCGCAAGGTAAACCGGATAAAGATAAGTTAATCCATACAGGCCAATGCCCATTGTGAAAGAGAAGACGCAGCCGGCGGTGAAATTACGGTTTTTAAATGCCGCAAAATCAACCAGTGGATTTGGCTTAGTAAGCATGCGCCAAAAAAACATCGCGCCTGAAACTGCGCAGATAATAATCAGTTGTGATATCAGCGCGCTCTGAAACCAATCATCGGCTGCGCCTTCTTCAAGCACATATTCCAAAGTGCCAAGAAAAATTGCAAGCAAAGTGAGTCCAGTCCAATCGAAACTCTTGATCAATTTTAAATCAGGCTTATCGAAATCAATCAGGAAATACGCACCTATGGTAACGGCGACACCGGGAACGATGTTAACCAGAAATAACCAGTGCCATGAAAAAAGCTCCGTTAAATATCCGCCTACGGTTGGGCCAATTGTTGGCGCTAATGTTGCGATGAGGCCGATTACTGGCGTTATGACCTGCCGCTTGTCGGGCGGAAAAATGGTAAATGTAGTTGCAAATACTGTGGGGATCATCGCGCCCCCGACGAAGCCTTGAAGTGCTCGCCAAACCATCATTTCATTGATGGAACCGGAAATTGCGCACATTAAACTCATTAGCGTGAACCCAGCAGCCGACATGACGAAGAGATAACGCGTGGAGAATATGCGCGTCAGGGTGCCCGAGAGTGGGATCATGACTACCTCGGCAATGAGATAAGAAGTTTGCACCCAAGATATTTCATCAGCGCTGGCGGATATGCCTGCTTGGATTTCTGAAAGAGATGACGAGACAATTTGAATGTCCAAAATTGCCATAAACATTCCGAAGATCATGACAATGAAAGCCGCTACGTGGCGCTTGTTCCATGGCGTTATGGCTATGGTTTGAGCGGTTGCCATTTATTTGCCTGCATCGCGGCTGTCGATCGTAACGGAAACCGAAAGACCAGAGCGAAGCTTAGCCTCAGAGCCTGTTGACAATGTAATTTTGACAGGAAAACGTTGGGTGATTTTGGTAAAGTTGCCAGTTGCATTTTCGGGTGGCAGCAGGGAAAAATCAGCGCCTGAAGCAGGTGCTATGCTATCAACTACGCCTTCGATTTTTTCACCGTCGAGCGCGTCGACGATAATTTCAACTTTTTGGCCGGGGTGAATATGGCGGAGTTGGGTTTCTTTGAAATTTGCTTGGATGTAGGAATCCTGAATAGGAACAACGGCCATCAACCGACTTCCAGCACCCACAAATTGGCCAAGTTCAACTGCGCGATTAGCAACTATGCCATCAAACGGAGCTTTGATTTCTGTATATTTCAAATCATTTTCTGCTTTTTTGACGGCGATACTCAGTTCTTCCAATAGCTTTTCTGCAGCATTGGATTGGGCATTTAGAATTCCAATTTGGGCTTCAGCAGCTTCAAGATTTGCGGTTGCGGTGTCTGCACTGGCGCGCGCTGCGAGTAATGCGCCGGTTGTTGTATCCATGGTTTGCTGCGTGCCAACTTTGCTCTTTAACAATTCCGACGCACGCGCTTGTAATATGGCAGCGGTTTGCTCGCTGGCCTGCGCACTTGTGAGCTGACTTGATGCTGCTTTAATTTGCGCTTGTTGAGCGATAATCTGTTGTGAGTTTGTGGCCATTGATGCGATTTGTGTTTCAACACGGGCCTTTGCAGACGCTAATGCTAATTTATAGTCACTACTGTCAAACCGGGCTATCACATCGCCAGTTTTTACGGCACTGTTGTCAGCTACTGGTAGCTCTTTCACATAGCCAGCCAGTTTGTTGTCTATTAACGACATATCAGCTTGAACATAGGCATCGTCGGTGGAAACCTGGAAACGGCCAACCGTCCAATATTGATAACCGAAATAGCCAGCCGTCGCTAACACCGCAGCCGCTATTGCAAATCGCATAAGCGTGCCGCGCACTGGCTTTTTAGAGGCCACCGGAGCTTCAGGTGGTTTGGGAGATGATTGTTTTGGGATTTCTCTTGCAACTGGATTTTTTACATCAAGCTCGGCTGGAGAATTCTTAAGCGCTACATTTGACATACTACACACATCCAAATTGAACCGAACGGTTCGGTACACACATTGCAGTTAGCGATTCGAGTATCTATATGCAATACCGAACCGTTCGGTTTAACGTTGATCACGGGATTTGGTTGCATGGCTGATATGGCAATTGTGCAGAACGACAATACTGACGGGGCCAAGCGTCAGCAAATTCTTGATGGTGCCAAGTTGTGTTTTCTTGCGCAAGGTTTTGACGGGGCCAGCATGAACGATATTGTGAAAGCAGCAGGTGTTTCAAAGGGCACTGTCTATGCGTACTTCCCGTCGAAGGATAAACTGTTTGAAGCTTTGATTTATCGCGATCGTCGTAGACAAGCCGAGCAAGCGGTTGTTATTGAAGATGAAAATTTGCCGGTGGAGCGAGTTTTAGAAGAACTAGCGACGCGGTTTAGCAGGCTTTATAACAACGCCGAAACAATTGCTTATCTTCGCTTGGTTATTGCTGCAGCAGATCGTTTTCCAGAAATAGGGCGGGCGTTTTATGAAGCGGGGCCAGCTTACGGTATCATTAAAATTGCTGATTATTTTCAGCGCAAAATGGATGACGGCACGCTGGTTAAAGCTGACCCGCGATTGGCTGCTATGCAATTTGTCGAACTGGTGCAATGCGGCTTAATCAAGCCCAGACTTTTTGCATCAGAGGCAATTTCTGGCAATTACACTGCAGAAACAGTTGCTAAAGCGGGCATTGCGCTGTTTTTAAAGGGAATGACTGCGGGTTAAGAGCCTGACAGCAACGCTCCATTAACCATGTTTTTGTTAAGTCTCACATGTGGAGACTTAATAGTGCGTGAGCGAGTGATTAGGCGTGGCGTTTTGCTGGCGGCAGTTTTGTCTGTTGCCTCTGTTGCGCATGCCCAACAGGCTCCGTCGATGCTTAAACCAACAGTGCTCGACGAACAGCCGGTTGACGTTGAGGTAGGGACTTTACCCAAACCGCTCACCATCGCTGATCCCGAAGAGCCAACCGGGCCTCGTAAAAAAAAGGTGGCAGTTGATCTCTACGCGCCAGTTGGAATTGATACAGGCGGTATGCGCCTTTACCCCACGCTGGAAATTGGCACCGCGGCAACTTCGAATGTTGCGCAAAGCAATTTAAATCCCAAATTCGATTTTGGTTTGCGCCTGAGGCCAACCATCCGGTTTGAAAGCGATTGGTCGCGTCATAGCTGGACAGGAACGGCAAGTGCGGAACTTTTGCGCTATTTGCAAAATCCTGATCTTTCAACTTTGACTGGATCGGTTTCAACAAATTTCCGGTTGGACATTCGCCATACAACGCATTCGGATTTTGCAGCAAGCTATGTTGCCAATGCGACTGGATTGGGAGACACCTCAGTTCCAGCGGCTGCCGCTGAACCACGGCGGGATCAGAACTTCGGCTTAAGCGCAGATATTGTGCATGATTTTGGCGGCCTTGAAGGAACGGCCAAAGCTGCTGTCAATCGTAGTAGTTTCAGCGATGTAGCCTTGGTTGGTGGGGGCACAGAAAACAATGCTGACCGAAATTATGTTGAACCTTCTCTTACGCTCAGAGCCAGCCTGGGAGATTTCGGTGCAAGGTTGAAACCTTATGCAGAGTTGGTTTATGCGCCTCGTTTTCATGATCAAGCGATAGACCGTAATGGGCAAAGGCGCGATAGCCAGGGTTTGACTGGAACACTTGGGTTAAGTTTGAGCGACGGCCCTATCTGGGAAGGCGATGTGGCATTAGCTTATATTGTGCGCGGTTACTCTGATCCGAACTTGGCCACCACTTCGGCATTTGGGTTGCGTGGGCGTGTTGCTTGGAGCCCTATCCCACTTCTCAAAATTGAGGGTGTGACGGGGGTTGATTTGGCCGAGACTGAGACACTGAATCTGGGCGCTACGCGCAAGTGGAGCGCTGGCATAAATGCCACTTATTCTTTGCGAGAAAATATAAATCTTCTTGCAGGCATCGGACTTACGCGCAGTGATATCGGTTCTGCTTCAACGACAAATAAAACAGCAACGGCTGGATTAGAGTGGACGCTCAATCCTAATGTGAGTGCCGCGGTCATTTATCAAGGCACTTGGTTTGATGATGGCACTGGGGCGGCAAGCGGAAACTATGACGAACAAAGGTTGACCACAAGCATCGTTTTTAAAAAGTAAATTTTTAATTTCAAGCCCGCTTTTCTAACGCGGGCGTGTCAATTTCATTTGAATGCTGGAGGTGGCCAGCTTTCAAATCACTTAATACTCCTGCCAATTCGCTATTGGCATTCCAGCTTAAAAAACCGCCTTGGCCAGCTACGATTTCTTGCAACACTTGCCTGAACGCTGGGCCCAAATCAGCGCGTTCGAGTGCGTAAGCCACATTCGCTGCCAGAAAGCCCAACTTATCGCCACAATCATAAGTCGTTCCGGTAAATTTCAAGCCATGAAACGGTTGGCGCTGCATCAAGCGGATCATCGCATCAGTAATTTGGATTTCTCCGCCTGAACCTGGTTCTTGCTTTTCAATCTCCGCAAAAATTTCCGGTTGTAAGATGTAGCGGCCAGAAATAATGAGATTTGACGGCGGGTTGGTCTTTGGTTTTTCGACCATTGCATTGATTGTAAAATGATTGTCTTTCCAATCAGTGGGGCCGACCACGCCATAGCGATGCAACTGTTCCGTTGGTGCTTCTTCAACCGCAATCACGTTCCCACCTTCGCGCTGATGGTAGACATCAACCATTTGCTTCATGCAACTGGGTGCTGCATTGATGATCATATCTGGCAGCAGAACGGCAAATGGTTCGTCTCCCACAATATTACGAGCGCACCAAATTGCGTGGCCTAAACCCAGAGGCTCTTGTTGGCGCGTAAAACTGGTTTGGCCTGCACCTGGCAAATCCTGCTCAAGAATGCTGAGCGATTCCGATTTGCCGCGCTTACGCAATGTTGTTTCAAGCTCGTATTGTTTGTCGAAGTGATCTTCGATCACGCCTTTATTGCGGCCCGTTACAAAAATTAAATGCTCTATGCCCGCCTCTCGCGCCTCGTCGACAACGATTTGAATGAGCGGCCGATCTACGACCGTCAACATTTCTTTGGGCATTGCTTTTGTAGCAGGTAAAAACCTTGTGCCGAGGCCAGCGACAGGGAAGATGGCTTTTCTGATTGGGCGGGTCATCTTAACGAAACCTTAAACATAGCGGCTTGGAGCCAATGCAATTGGAATTTATATAACAGAGTTTAAACTAACAAGTTCCATATGGACAGATAATTCAAATATCGGAGAGAGCAGATGGCGGTTTTGGTCACAGGTGGTGCAGGTTACATCGGTAGCCACATGGTTTTGGCGCTGACTGATGCAGGCCAAGATGTTGTGGTGCTTGATAACCTTACAACCGGGTTCGCGTGGGCGATTGCACCGCAAGCCAAATTGGTTAAAGGTGACATTGGCGATGAAGCGTTTGTCGAACGTATTATTAAGACCCATAATGTGGATGCTGTTGTGCATTTTGCAGGTTCGATTGTTGTACCAGAATCTGTTGCTGATCCTTTGGGCTATTATCTGAACAACACCGTAAAATCGCGTGCGTTGATGGCCGCCGTGGTGAAGGCTGGTGTTAATAATTTCATTTTCTCTTCCACTGCTGCGGTTTATGGCAATCCGAAAACGCAGCCCGTGTTTGAAACCGAATTGCCAGCGCCCATTTCACCTTACGGCACATCGAAACTGATGACCGAGATGATGCTACGCGATTCACATTTTGCTTATGGATTAAATTATGTAGCCCTGCGTTATTTCAACGTGGCGGGCGCTGACCCAAAGGGGCGCTCAGGTCAATCAACACCGCGTGCCACGCATTTAATCAAAGTTGCCTGCCAGACAGCTTTAGGGCAACGCGCTTCGATGGATGTGTTCGGTACGGATTATGATACGCCAGATGGCACGTGTTTGCGCGACTATATTCATGTCAGTGATTTGATTGCGGCGCACATGGATGCGCTGGCGCATTTGTGCAAAGGCGGCGAGAGCGGTATTTTCAACTGTGGTTATGGCAAAGGCTATTCGGTTCTTGAAGTTATCAATGCTGTTGAAAAAGCTTATGGTGGGCCAGTCAACAAGAAGTTAGTTCCGCGTCGGGCAGGAGATCCAACGGCCATTGTGGCTGGCGCAGCACGGGTGCGTGAGGTTTTGGGCTGGCAACCAAAATATGCCGATCTGGATTTTATCGTCGCTTCGGCCTTGGCTTGGGAAAAACATCTGGAACGGCGCAACGCTGCCTAGAACGTTTTGACTTTTCATGGAAAAGTCAAAATCGCCCTAAGTTTCAATTTTCGATCAACTTGTCCGAACTTTGACGATTTCGGCAAAGTTCAGGTTGATCTCATCTCTAACACAATTTCGCGCTTCATCGTTTGCTGGTAAACACTTGCAGATTGAATGTTGACGATTCGGTGGGGATTTGAATGCGCAAAATACTTGGAATAGCTTTGGCTGCGGCTTTGATGTTTGTGCCGGAGGCGGCATTTGCTGATGCAAAGTTCGAAGCGTTTATTCAAACGCTTTGGCCGCGCGTCAAAGCTGCTGGCTTCTCACGCGAATTATTTGATCAAGCCTTTGCGGGCATCACCGAACCTGATGCTGCCGTTATTAAGCTTGCCAATACGCAACCCGAATTCAAGATTGCCACGGGCGACTATCTCGGAACCGCTGTAACGCCTGCGCGAATTGAAACCGGAAAAGCAATGGCAATCGCTAATGACTCGTTACTCAAAGCCATTGAGAAAAAATATGGTGTTGATCGCTTTACAGTTCTCGGCATTTGGGGAATGGAATCTAATTTCGGCAAGGACGCAGGCTCGATGAGCGTGATGCGGTCGCTTGCGACTTTGATTTACAATGGCAACAAAAAAGAATACGCCAAGGTTCAGCTGCTTTCAGCTTTTCGGATTTTGAAAAGTGGCGCGCGCAGCCCGGATAATTTTGTGGGCTCGTGGGCGGGTGCGATGGGGCATACGCAGTTTATCCCGTCATCCTATGTGTCTTATGCTGTCGATTGGAGTGGCGATGGCAAGCGCGACATTTGGGGATCGAAAGAAGACGCGTTGGCTTCAACGGCCAATTATCTTGCTAAAGCCGGCTGGAAGATTGATCGGCCTTGGGGCTGGGAAGTTCAGTTGCCCGCAAATTTTGATCGCACTTTGATTGGCCGTCAGCATTGGAAGCCAGTTTCAGAATGGATAAAACTGGGCATCGCGCCGTTGAGTGTAAAATCATTCAGCGCACCACAAGCCGATGCTTTTGTTCTGATCCCGCAAACTATCAATGGCCCGGTGTTTTTGGTGACCCGTAATTTTATGGCCATTATGGCTTACAATCAGTCACATTCATACGCACTTGCTGTGGGGCATCTGGGTGACCGAATTCGCGGACTTGCACCGTTTCAAGCGAGTTGGCCAAGTGCGGCTGTTGATCTTAATCCATCGCAACGTGTTGAATTGCAGAAGCGTTTGAACGCGATGGGTATTGAAACCGGTGGTGCTGCGGATGGGCGCTTTGGAGCGCAGACATATGAAGCTGTGCTAGCATTCCAAAAGAAGAAAGGCCTCGCACTTGATGGCCAGCCGACGCTTAAGATACTTGAGCTGCTGCGCAAGGGCGGCTAGCATCCGTTTCATGGTTTTTTCTAACATTACTATAAAGTCGTCGTTCGCGCGAAAGCGGCGATCCAAATTTAAACTGGGTAAGGTGTTTAAAGGAAGTTGGATTCCTGCTTTTGCGGGAATGACCGTTGCGGTGGGGCTTTTGTTTTTTCAATTCAGCTTTTCATTTGCACAAGACGCATTGCCTGCAATTGGTTCGGCAGCGACTGATGAAACCTCGCCTGTTGATGCAAACGCAGTTGAAGATGTGAAGCGCATCCTTGTGGTTGGTGACGAGATGGGCGGCGGCATGGGCGGAGGGCTTACGCGCATGACAGCAAATGATCCCACATTTGAAATCGTGAATCGTTTTAGCGAAGCCTCAGCCTTGGCCAGGCCCGATCGATATGATTGGGCCGCTTCTATTCCAAAAATTATGGAAGACAAAGATTTCTCGTCGGCTGTGGTTCTGATTGGCCTGAATGATCGTCAGGATATTCGAACGCCCGTTGGTCGAATGGCATTTAACTCAGCGGAATGGATTGCAGCTTATAAAGCAAATGTTGACGCTTTGATTGATGCATTGCTAGCGCAAAATGTGAAAGTTATTTGGCTCGGCCAACCGCCGATGGGCGACCGTGCTTATGATGCTGATATGCAGATGATAACGGCACTGCAAAAAGAACGCGCCTTGGCAAAAGGCGTCAAGTTTGTTGATTTGCGCGCGCCGTTCTTGGGGCCTGATGGGCAATATAGTGCGAGAGGGCCAGATGATTCTGGTGTTGAGCAAAAGTTGCGCCAGAATGATGGTGTCACATTCTTTAGGTTAGGCAATAACCGGATTGGTCAGATTGTATTGCAGGCTTTGAAAGATAATTCAGTTGTTCCCGCAGTTGAAACTGTAACTGTTGCACCGGGTAAGGGAGACGCTGTGACCGCTACGGCACCTGATGAAGCAGGCCCGGTTTTTGCGCAAGAGGATCAGAATGGGCAAGCCGTGTTACATTCAGGCGGCGATGTTATTGCATCTGTTGTTAACGAAACCGCAAACGCAGCGGCCATTTCAGCGAGTTCTATTGGCGTTGCGGCCTCTGCAGGTTCGAGTGCAGAAAAGATGTTTACAGTGGGCGTGTCACCCCTTGCGCCAGCGGGTCGATTTGATGATTTTACGTATGTGGCGCCTGCGCCCTAGTTAAAGCGCGTGAACAGATTTGCAGAATGTTTCGATCTCAAATTCAGTGTTGAAATAGTGGATGCTTGATCTAATCAACGCGTTTATTTTTCGTCGTCCCAAATCCAAACGCGCGTAGCTTGATGGTGACACTGAGACATTTATATTTTGCGCGCGCAATTTGGTGTGACATTCCTCAGGCGTAATACCATCCTTAAAAAATGTGACTATCGCTGATTTGTTGACGCCTAAATCTGTGAGATTGACACCTTTGATTTTTGATAAACTTTCGCGCAACAGAGTTGAAAGATGTTTGTTTCTGGCAGCGATGTTTTTGACGCCGATGTCGTTGGCATATTTGGCGGCTTCCATCAGGCCCAACTTACCTGCAAAAAAGCATTCCCAATTCTCAAAGCGGATTGCACCTTTTGCCAGCTGATATTGATCGCCGTCCAACCATTCAGCAGCGTGGAGATCGATGAAGACAGGTTCCAGTGTGTTCGCCAGTTCTTCTTTCACATAAAGAAAACCAGTGCCGCGCGGGCCTCTTAGAAATTTGCGCCCTGTTGCTGAGAGCATATCGCAGCCGATTTCGCTTATGTTGATCTCAAGTTGGCCAACAGATTGGCAGGCGTCGAGCAGATAGAGAATACCATGCGCTTTGGCGACTTTGCCGATTTCAGCAGCAGGGTTGATCAGGCCACCTTGGCTCGGAACATGAGTAACAGAAATAAGTTTGGTGCGTTTGTTGATCAGTTTCTCAAGTGCTGCCACATCCACTTGGCCGCTGGCATCATTCGGTGCGACAATGATAACCACGCCTTTGTGTTTTGCGGCTTGCAAATACGCCAAGTAATTGCTGGCATATTCGGCTTGGATGGTGATGATTTCATCGCCAGCTTTTAGCGGCAAAGAATAGAACGCCATATCCCATGCGCGTGTGGCATTTTCAATAAAAGCGATTTCGGAGGGCCTTGCGCCGATCATTTTTGCGACTTCAGAATAAAATTGATCAAAGCGTGATGCGGCTTCAGCCTGAGCTTCGTAGCCGCCGATTTCGCGCTCGCGCTCCAAGTGCTGCACGACAGTGTTGTGAACGATGTCCGGCAGCAATGAAGCGCCAGCATTGTTGAAATGCAGCACGTTGCTCACGCCTTTGGTTTGCGCACGGAACTTTGCGATGTCGGATTCTGAAAACATCAGCGTGGCAGTGTTGTCTCGCCCATCAGATATTCATCGACGGCACGCGCAGCTTGCCTGCCTTCGCGGATGGCCCAGACCACCAATGATTGGCCACGGCGCATATCGCCTGCCGAGAACACTTTATCCAAACTGGTTTTATAATCTTTCACGTTGGCTTCAACGTTGCCGCGTTGATCAGTTTTCAGCGCCAAGTTCTTGATCATGCCCTCATGCACGGGTTGGATGAAGCCCATTGCGAGCAGGACAAGATCGGCTTTTAAATCAAACTCAGTGCCTGGCATTTCTTTAAAGTCTGGCCCCGCTTTGGCGCAGCGAAGTATCTTCACTTCGCCATTTTCGCCGACGAGCGATTTGGTGAGCACAGAGAAATCACGCTCAGCGCCTTCGAGATGCGATGATGAGGTGCGCAGTTTCATTGGCCAGTTTGGCCAAGTGAGTTCTTTGTTTTCTTTTTCAGGTGGCTTCGGCATAATTTCGATTTGAGTGACGGATAAAGCACCTTGGCGGATCGACGTGCCGATGCAGTCTGAACCCGTATCGCCACCGCCGACCACCACAACGTGTTTGCCTGTGGCTTGGATGGGGCGGTTATCGAGAGGGCTTTCCTTGCTCACACGGCGGTTTTGCTGCGGCAAGAAATCCATGGCGAAATGAACGCCGACAAGTTCGCGACCAGGGATGGGAAGATCGCGGGGTTTTTCTGAACCACCAGTAAGCAACACAGCATCAAATGAATCGACCAACTGCTTGGCATCCTGCGTCACACCGATATGTGCGCCATAATGGAAGGTCACACCTTCGGCTTCCATTTGCGTCACGCGACGATCAATCAAATGCTTTTCCATTTTGAAATCAGGAATGCCGTAACGCATCAGGCCGCCAGCTTTTGCATTCTTCTCAAATAAATGCACATCATGGCCTGCGCGCGCGAGTTGCTGTGCTGCGGCCAACCCAGCGGGGCCTGAGCCTACGACGGCGATTTTCTTAGCCGTCTTTTCAAGGGCGAGGAGCGGCTTGATCCAGCCATTTTCCCATGCCTTATCCACTATGGCGCATTCGATGGTTTTGATCGCCACCGGATTATCATCAATGTTCAGCGTGCAAGACGACTCGCATGGAGCAGGGCATACGCGGCCCGTGAATTCAGGGAAATTGTTGGTGCTATGGAGATTGCGCGAGGCTTCCTCCCACGAGTCGTTGTAAACGAGATCATTCCAATCTGGGATCTGATTGTTCACCGGGCATCCTGTGTGGCAATAAGGAATGCCGCAATTCATGCAGCGCGCCGCTTGGTTTTTGGTGGCACCATCACCGAGCGGGATCACGAATTCATTATAGTTGCGAACCCGGTCAGCCGCTGGCGCATATTTACGCTCTTGGCGGTCGATTTCCATAAAGCCTGTGATTTTACCCATGGTTGATACCTTTAATGATTTATGATATACATTTGAGATGATGTATATCCATGGAGGATGTGATGAAAGTTTCGAAATGGGGCAACAGCCTGGCCATCCGCATTCCTGCTGATGTAGCTGCGACACTTGGTTTTGCCGAAGGTGATCAAATCAAAATTGAATCCGTTGATGGCAAATTGGTTGCAGAAAGAGAGAAGACGGTTGAGGAAATGTGGGAGCGATTTGAAGAAATTCGTAATAAAGTGAAATGGCCTGCTGATTACAAGTTTGATCGCGACGAAGCCAATTCTCGTGACTGAGATTTTTCTAGACTCAAACGTACTTCTATATTCGCTTTCGCCGGATATTGGAAAGCGTACAAAGGCTTTGAGCGCAATTGCAAATCGACCGACGATAAGCGTGCAAGTTCTCAATGAATTCGTGAACGTCGTTCGGAAGAAGCTCGGATTGGAATTTGCAGAAATTGCTGATCTTTTAGCGCCGATTAGGGTCAAATGCGTAGTCGTCTCGCTAACTGAAGCGACACATGATCTTGCGGTCAAGATATCACGCGACCATAAATTCAAAATATATGATGCCAACATAATTGCTGCTGCAGAACTCGCAGGTTGCGATGTTCTGTACACGGAGGATTTGAATGATGGCCAGCGCATTGGGCGCGTCACCATTCGTAATCCATTTGTGTGAGCGGCAAACAACATCATGCCCTCTTCACACCAACAGTCATGCCGTTGCTGGTTTCTTGCGCCTTCTCCAAATCCGCCAACGCACGCGCATATTCGACGGGCATCACCTTGACGAATTTGGGCAGGTATTCGGCCCAGTTGTCGATGATGGTTCTGGCTTTGGTGGAGCCTGTGTATTTCAAGTGACGGCCCAATAATTCGAAGATGCGCGTGGCATCGTGCTTGTCCATGCCGCTGGTGATATCAACCAGCCCATGCGATTCAAGATCACCGCCATGATGCTGGTGCTTTTCGATCAACTCATCCTCTTCCGGCACGGGTTGCAAATCAACCATCGACAGGTTGCAGCGCTTTTCGAAGGTTTTGTCTTCATCGAGAACATAAGCCACACCGCCAGACATGCCCGCAGCAAAGTTGCGGCCAGTTTCACCGATCACCAGCACACAGCCACCTGTCATATATTCGCAGCCATGATCACCCACACCTTCGACAACGGCCACAGCGCCGGAGTTGCGTACGGCAAAGCGTTCACCCGCCACGCCGCGGAAATAGGCCTCGCCGTCGATTGCACCATAAAGCACGGTGTTGCCGACGATGATCGATTTATCAGCTGCAAAACCAATGTTGTCTTGTGGCTTGATGATAATTTTGCCGCCAGATAGGCCCTTGCCCACATAGTCATTGCCTTCACCTGTCAGGTCGAGCGTTACGCCGTGTGCTGCCCAAGCGCCGAAGCTTTGGCCAGATGTGCCCTTCAGCTTTACCATGATTGTATCTTCAGGCAGGCCGGCGTGACCGTAAGCTTTAGCCACTTCGCCAGAGAGCATGGCCCCCGCAGTGCGGTCAGAGTTTCTGATGTCGGTTTCAATGACAACAGCTTTGCCTTCCAGCAAAGCAGGCGCTGCCTTCTCGATCAATTTGCGATCAAGAATCTTATCAAGGCCATGGTCTTGGCGGCCCACACGTTTTGTGGCCACGGGGCTGTTTACATCGGCTTTTGCGAAGAGTCTGTTGAAATCGAGGCCCTTAGCTTTCCAATGGGTAATGGCTTTTTTGGTGTCAAGCCATTCGGTGGCGCCGATCAGTTCATCATAAGTTTTGATGCCCATATGGGCCATCAGTCCGCGCAATTCTTCTGCAACAAAGAAGAAGAAGTTGATCACATGTTCTGGCTGGCCTTTGAAGCGCTTGCGCAACTCAGGGTCTTGCGTGGCAACGCCAACGGGGCAGGTGTTCAGGTGGCATTTGCGCATCATGATGCAACCCGCAGCGATAAGCGGAGCTGTGGCAAAGCCGATTTCATCAGCACCAAGCAAAGCCGCAATCAGTACGTCACGGCCAGAACGAATGCCGCCATCGGCCTGCACGGCGATACGGCCACGCAGATCGTTTGCAACCAAAGTCTGTTGCGTTTCAGCCAAACCGATTTCCCATGGCGAGCCAGCATGCTTGATTGATGTGAGTGGCGATGCGCCTGTTCCGCCCTCATAGCCAGAGATCGTGACGTGATCAGCGTGAGCTTTCGAAACGCCAGCAGCTACAGTGCCAACACCCACTTCAGATACAAGCTTCACAGACACTTGGCCTGCGGGGTTTACGTTTTTCAAATCAAAAATCAGTTGAGCCAAATCTTCAATTGAATAAATATCATGATGCGGCGGTGGCGAAATGAGGCCAACACCCGGTGTGGAGTGGCGCACTTTAGCGATTGTTGCATCAACCTTATGGCCAGGCAGCTGTCCGCCTTCGCCGGGCTTTGCACCCTGCGCCATTTTAATCTGCATCATGTCGGAGTTGACGAGATATTCCGTGGTTACACCAAAGCGACCAGAAGCCACCTGCTTGATCGCAGAGCGCATGGAATCACCGTTTGGCATTTTTACAAAACGATCGGGTTCTTCACCACCTTCACCAGTGTTGGATTTGCCACCGATGCGGTTCATGGCGATGGCAATGGTCGTGTGCGCCTCGCGGCTGATTGAACCATAAGACATGGCGCCTGATGAGAAGCGCTTCACAATATCTTTGGCGGATTCAACTTGGTCCATCTCAATGGGGTGCTTGCCCATTTCCTCAGCGCTTTTGACCCGGAAGAGGCCGCGAATGGTTTTTAAGCGTTCGTTCTGCTCGTTGATTAGGCGGGCATATTCTTTGTATTTATCGGATGAGTTTCCGCGTACGGCATGTTGCAGTGATGAAACAGTTTCGGACGTCCACACATGCGCTTCGCCGCGCATGCGCTGGGCATAGTCGCCGCCGATGTCGAGCGTGGTTGCGAGCACAGGGTTCAAACCAAAGGCGTCGTCATGGCGGCGGAAGGTTTCCTCGGCAATTTCAGCAAGGCCCACGCCTTCGATTTGCGTGGCTGTGCCAGTGAAATATTTCTTCACGAACTCAGTCGATAAACCAATCGCATCAAAAATCTGTGCACCACAATAAGACTGATAAGTGCTGATGCCCATTTTGGACATGACTTTCAATATACCTTTATCAACAGCCTTGATGTAGCGCTTCACAGCTTCATAGGCGCTGATCTCTTCGTCGAGCGTTGGCAACATGGCTTCCAAGGTTTCAAACGCCAGATAAGGGTTGATGGCTTCTGCGCCATAGCCTGCGAGCGTGCAGAACTGATGCACTTCGCGCGGCTCGCCTGATTCAACCACAAGGCCCACGAGTGTACGAAGGCCCTTGCGGATCAAATGATGATGTGTGGCTGATGTGGCCAGCAAGGCCGAAATTGGAATGCGCTCGGCAGACACAGCACGGTCAGATAAAATGATAATATTGTAACCATCATTCACGGCGCGCTCGGCCTGTGCGCAGACGCTGTCCAATGCGGCTTCCATATATTCAGCGCCATTGGCCACGTCATAAGTTATGTCAATGGTGACAGTGCGGAATGGGTTTTCGCGCACGGTGCCGATGTTGCGAATGCGCTCCAGTTCTTCGTTGGTCAGAATGGGCTGAGCCACTTCAAGGCGCATATGCTTGGAGGTGCCTTTAAGGTCGAGCAAGTTCGGACGCGGGCCGATGAAGGACACTAGCGACATCACCAACTCCTCGCGGATCGGATCAATCGGTGGATTGGTCACTTGCGCGAAGTTTTGCTTGAAATAAGTATCAAGCATTTTCGAACGATCAGACAGTGCCGAGATCGGCGCATCATTGCCCATTGACCCCACGGCTTCTTGGCCAGTGGACGCCATTGGAGACATCAACACGGCCAAATCTTCCCGCGTATAACCGAAGGCTTGCTGACGATCGAGCAATGGCACTGTAATCTTGGGCCGTGCAGTTTTTGCCTTTGGCAAATCGCGCAGCACAACTTGGGTTTTCTTGAGCCAATCCTTGTAAGGATGTGCTGAAGACAAATCCTTCTTCAAGTCTTCATCTGAAATAATCCTCTTCTTATCGAGATCAATCAGCAACATCTTGCCGGGTTGCAAGCGCCACTTATGGGTGATCTTGG
>JAYWEV010000083.1:0-15696 GCA_043779145.1 Aestuariivirga sp.
CTCAGCGCTCGCATCCTTGGGCCGCGTTCTTGATGCTGAAGGCAAATTGCCAAAGCCATTCATGGACAGCTACAAAGATGATGATGTGATGAAGGCCAATTGGGATGTAATCCTCAAGGAAGCTATCGCCAAGAAGAAGAACATCGTTCAATTCTGGAAGGGCGAAAACGAAGCTCAAGCAGCCTTCCGCACCAACGGTGCTGTGATCGGTCAGTGCTGGGATTCAACAGGCTTCAACATGGCCAAAGAAGGCCCATATGGCTATGTTGCTCCAAAGGAAGGCTCTATTGCATGGAACCAAGGTTACATGATGATGAAGAACGCCAAGAACACAGAGCAAGCTTACGAATGGCTGAACTTCCAAGCCACGCCAGAAGGCGGCGCGGCTATGGCCACAACTTATTCTGCTAACCCCGTTGGTAAGGGCGGCATTGAATTGTTGGATCCAAAGGTTGCAGCATTCTACAACGCTGCATTCCCTAGCGATGCTTTGTCGAAGCTCTGGTGGTGGCCAACACAAACCAGCTCCTATTTGAAGCTGCGTGCTGAATATTCCGATAAGTTCATCGCCGGCTAATCGCTGATATACACAACAAGAAACGATGGGTGGAAACGCCCATCGTTTTCTGCTTTTATAGTGACTAGGTAAGGCCAAAAACAAAAATAAGGCCGGGGTGAGGAACATGAGTGAAGACGTAACGCTGTCCAATATTTCGATGGATTTCGGTAAATTTCGCGCCGTTGATAAGGTGGATATCACCATCAAGGCTGGCGAATTTTTCTCATTCTTAGGCCCATCAGGCTGCGGCAAGACCACTATCCTGCGTTTGATTTCAGGGTTCATGGATCCGACCGAGGGCAAAGTGTTGATCGGCGGCAAGGATATGACGGGCACTCGCCCGAATGAACGCCCCACCGCTTTGATATTCCAAAATCTTGCCCTTTTCCCCTTGATGCCCATTTGGGAAAACATCGCCTTTGGTTTGGAAGTGCGCGGTGTTGATAAAGCCACCCGCCGCGCAAAGGCCGAAGAATTATTGAAGCTGGTTGATCTGCATGAATCAGCCGACAAAAAAGTCAGCCAGCTTTCGGGCGGACAAAAGCAACGTGTGGCCATTGCCCGCGCACTTGCCGTTGAACCAAAAGTGATGTTGCTGGATGAGCCACTTTCAGCGCTCGATTTAAAGCTCCGCCAACATATGCGCGCCGAGCTTCGCACCATCCAAAAACGCACCGGCGTTACATTTATTTACATCACCCATGATCAAGGCGAAGCCTTGGCCATGTCTGATCGTGTGGGCGTTATGAGCCAAGGCGTGCTCCAACAAGTGGCCACCCCAAATGAAATTTATAACCAACCGTCAAATGGTTTCGTTGCTTCCTTCGTAGGGGAAAACAATATTTTTGACGGCAAGATCAAGTCGATCAAAGCTGGCGAAGCATCCTATGTTACGAGTGTGGGTAATTTTGCCGCCAAGATTGGGCCCGGCGTCAACAAAGACACTCCGGTTCGCCTCTATGTGCGCCCCGAACATTGCACGCTCACAAAATCAGCGGCAAAATCTGATAACTCAATTCCCGTCGAAGTCACTGAGTCAGCCTTCGAAGGCAACTTCATCAATGTGTTCCTGAAAGATAATGCGGGCCACACTCACATGGCGCAGGTTCAAAATGATCCAAACGCGCCACCACCGCAACGCGGTGCAAAAGTGCAAATGAATTTTAATGCTGATCACGGCGTGCTTCTGGCGCATGCCAAAACTCGCAGCTGATAGGGGCCTCGTATTATGAGTGAACTCATCCGCAGATATGGCACCTCGCTTACCTGGTTGATCATAGCCTTCACAGCTTTCTGGCTATTGGTACTGGTGCTCATCCCAAATTTTGTTTTATTTGAATTTTCGTTCAAGCCTTATCTTCCAGTTGACCAGTTGGGCGGGCCGAAGGATTTTTATTCTCTGAATAACTATTGGACGTTTTTCAGCAGCCCCATTCACATCAGAATATTTTTTCAGACAGTGCTGTATAGCAGTGCTGTTACAATGCTGTGCCTGATCCTCAGCTATCCATTGGCCTATTTCTTAGCGAAAGTTGTCGACCCAAAAACTGCACCATCAATCTTTTTACTGCTGATCATCCCGCTTTGGGTTTCTGAAATTCTGCGCTCCTTCGCTTGGTTCATCATTCTGGCTTATAACGGTCCACTTAATGCAATGTTGCAGGGCATTGGTCTGGAACCTGTTCGATGGATTTCCGGTTTTAACGCAGTCATTATTGGTCTCATCTATTCTTACCTGCTGTTCATGCTGCTGCCAATTTACAATGCCATTTCATCGCTCGACACAAATCAGATCGAAGCTTCAGAAGATTTGGGCGCATCCATGTGGCGCACGCATTGGCGCGTGGTCATCCCGCATTCAAAGCCCGGCATCGCATCTGGTTGCGTTATGGTGTTCATGCTCTGCGCCGGCTCGGTCATCGTGCCCAGCACGCTTGCTTCACCAAACTCGCGCTGGTTCACGGAGATCATTCAGCAGTGGATGTTTGAAGGCTTGGATTGGAACACGGGTGCGGCTTACGCGTTCTTGTTGCTCGCCTTGTGTATTATTTTTGTAAGCCTTGTGATGCGCCTATTGAACGTGCGTCTTGTTGATATTGCGAAGTGAGGGCACACACATGAATTCACATCGCTTCGGACATTACGCCATTCGCACTTACGTCGTGCTGTTTATCGCCTTCATGCTTCTGCCTTTGATCGTCATGGCGGGTGCCGCTTTTAATGATACGCGCTTTCCCTCAATCTATCCTTGGTTTGGTTTTACCACCCATTGGTTTCAAGAATTATGGGCGGATGGCCGCATGTGGGGTGCCGCTCGCAATACTGTGTTTGTGGCCATTGCGGTAGTGGCTCTATCAGTTCCGATCGGCACAGCAGGGGCAATCCTTCTGAACAGTCTGCAAGCCCGTTCCCGCTCCATCATCTACGGCATCATGGTTGCCCCAATCCTCACACCCGGTGCGGTCATTGGCATTTCTACATTACTCTTCTGGTATAAATTTAATGTGCCAGCAGGCCTTCACCTCTCCGTGCTGGGCCAAGTATCTTACATTGCCGCCTACGTGATGCTCCTCGTTCTGGCCCGGCTGCAAAGCTTTGATGCTGACCTAGAGGAAGCAGCGCTTGATCTTGGTGCTTCCCACTCCCAAGTCATGCGCCGCATTCTTTTGCCGCATCTTTATCCAGCAATTTTCGCAGGCGCGTTGATCGGCTTCTTCCAATCGGCAGAAAACTTCAATGTCACACTGTTCACCCGTGGTAACTCAGACACGCTCACCGTTTACGTTGGCTCAAAAATCCGCTCCGGAATTACGCCCACAATCAACGCTTTAGCCTTCCTGCTGATTGCCGCAACAGTCATCGGCGTCGTCATCTACGAAATCCGCAGGCGTAGAGCTGATGCGGCAGCGAAGGCTGCTGAGGAGTAGAAGAAAAGCCCTCATCCGCCTGTCGGCACCTTCTCCCATTCCGCTTCGCGAAACGGGCGAAGGCGGATAAATTTTATCGCCTTCGCCCGTTGGTTCTTACCAATGGGAGAAGGTCCCGAAGGGGGATGAGGGCTCTTTGGCTGCCACAAGCGATATCGCTCAACTGTGGTGAGCAACCCAATTCCCTAACGGAAATTAACCATATCCCACAGATTGCCGTAATTGTGGCCCTCTGACTCTCGACAAGATTCAACCAATTTGGCATCGTTAATAAAGTATTAACGAGGGCTTGTTCGCCATGTTGAGTTGCGTAAAAAGAGTTTTCGGTTTGGCCTTTTTGGCTTTGGCTGTTTCTGTGTCGGCAGCCTCAGCTGCGCCAAATGATAAAGTCCTCACGGAATTTGGCAAATCCCGTCCGCCCATCGGATACGTCTTATTTTGCAAGCGCGGCGCTGATGAATGCAAAGCCGATGATGGCAAAACCGAACGCCTAGCTCTCACCGATGAAGTTTGGAACGACATCAACCAAGTCAACACATTCGTCAATTCATCGATCAAGCCATCCAGCGATATGGACCTTTATCACACCACAGAATTTTGGGCTTATCCGACCACCGCTGGCGATTGCGAAGATTACGTTTTGCTCAAGAAGCGCCTGCTCGTAAAACTCGGCTTTAACCCCGACGAATTGCTCATCACAGTTCTGCTCGATGAACACGGTGAAGGCCACGCGGTTCTTTCAGTTCTCACCCAGAACGCCGACCTCATTCTCGATAATCGCCGTGACGAAGTGCTCAGCGCCAACCAAACCAACTATAAGTTCCTAAAACGCCAATCCCAACATGACCCCAAGCAATGGGTGAGCTTACGCAAGACAGACGCCCAGGTGATTGTGGGTAGCCAAGGGAACTAATAACTCCCTGGCTAATCAACTGACCTCACATGGGACTATCGATAGATAACACCCTCTTCGTTTTCGGATCTAGTTCATAGGTCGTAGTGCCATCAAGATAAACAAGATTGCAAACCATCTTATTGTATTTTTTCTTACCTTTGCCACGCGCCTCGTAACAATATTGATCGCCTTTGAACGTTATTTTAGATTCCCATTCACCCGAAGTTTTGCCGTCATTCCATGTCCCATGTGCCAAGTCATTTTTTAAATCAAAATTAGCGGTGCCAGTGACGTGATCGGTGTTCGGATGGGACCAAGCGAACTGTTTTCCGTCATATGTCGCCATTACGCCAGCCTTGTCGAGCAGTTTGGCAGTCTTTGGTAACATCAACGTATCTTTAGCTTTTGTACTTTCAATCAAACTCGTCGAAAGAAACAAACTCAGCACAACAATTCCAATAGATTTTTTCATTTTCTCTATCCTTTGTTGAGCCCCCGTAATAAAATCTTATGACAGAACAAAAGGGCCGTCAATAGTTCGAACTATTGGGCCGATCACCCCCAACGTCGTCTTCACTCAGCTTGCAAGACTTGTTGAAACGTCCGAACCCAATTCTCGAGACTAGACCTATATGGCAGGTTCACCGTACGGTGTCAAGTTATTTTTACACGTCATAGGATTATTTTTAATTTCATCGAATTTAGGTTAAACAAGTCTCAGCCAGCTTTATCATAAATTTTTCGCAAGCCTCAATCTGCGCCACTGAAACAAACTCATCAGGCTTATGGGCCTGCTCAATATTGCCAGGCCCACAAATCACCGTCGGAATGCCAATGGCCTGAAATAATCCAGCTTCCGTGCAATAGGAAACCGCATGTGTGGAATTGGCACCTGCGGCATGCAGTGCCAAATGTTCTGCTTCTGAATTCTGTTCCGGTGACAGCCCCGGCACTTCATTGGTTTTAGTTGTGGCAATGCCACTTTCAGGTGCCACATCCTTCATCGCGGGTTCAAGTGTCTGTGCAAATTTCTCCAGCCGCAGCGGCACAGCACCGGGATCAACCCGTGGCAGCAATCTGGTTTCCCATTGGAAATCGCAATCTTGAGGAATGATATTCTTCGCCGTACCCCCATTGATTACGCCAACATGGATCGTCGAGTAAGGCGGATCAAAACGTCCTGTCGGATCGCCTTCTGCAATTAAGTCGGCGCGAATACGGCTCATCTCACCGATCACATCAGCGGCCACCATGATGGCGTTGACACCTTGGTGGGTGAGTGATGAGTGCCCGGCCCTGCCTTTTATCTCAGTCGAAAACGTAACTGCTGATTTATGGCCATTCACCACTTTCATCGAAGTGGGCTCACCTACAAAAACCGCGCGCGGTTTTTTTAAGTGATCGCGCATATGCGCTACTAATGGCCGAACACCTTTGCAGCCCACTTCCTCATCGCAACTCAGCGCCAAATGAATTGGACGCTTTAAATTCATTGCTTTAAATTTTGGCACCAAAGCCAAAGCACAAGCGATAAAGCCTTTCATATCCGCAGTGCCGCGTCCATATAACAAACCGCCGCGCTCTTCCATCACAAATGGATCTGACGCCCAATCCTGCCCGTCGACCGGCACAACATCGGTATGCCCCGACAAAACAATGCCGCCCGCAATATCAGGCCCGATTGTCGCATAAAGGTTGGTTTTGCCTTTCTCATAATCCACGCGAATATGCGGCACTTCATGCTCATCTAAATAGCGCTCAACAAATTCAATGAGCGGAATATTGCTAAGCCTTGTGGTCGTATCAAAGCCAATCAGCTCGGCCAACATTTCAATCGAGGTCATTTAATTCACGCTATGTTTGTCGTGTGGGCTATCCAGCGAAAAGGCCGGAATCGCAATTTCAAAATGTTCGCCCTTTTCGTTGATCATGCCATAGCTTCCTTCCATGACACCCGATGAGGTGTTGAGAGGGCAGCCAGACGTATATTGGAATTGTGTGCCCGGCTTTAATACAGGTTGCTCACCAATCACACCATCGCCGCGCACTTCTTGTTTGCGGCCAATTGCATCCGTAATAATCCAGTGACGCGTCAAAAGCTTCACAATTTCCTGGCCAGTGTTGCGCACAACAATTGTATATGCCCAAACATAGGTGCCTTCATCAGGCTTTGATTGGTTTTCCAAATATTGCGGCTCAACAAAAACCGTTATGTTGCGAGTGGTTTTTTCATACATCGCTCTAATCTAACCACTCTCAGCCAGTTTTCCACTGGCATTTTGAATCGCTTGGAAAACTCTCCATTTCCCGCCAAAAGGGGCGCATGACCCAAGGTATCCTCCCCGCCAGCCGCATTGCGGCATATTGTGAAAACGGTATTGTAAAACTGGCCCGCAAACCTGACTTTGATCAGATTCAACCAGCCAGTCTCGATTTGCGTTTGGGCAAAGTGGCTTACCGTGTTCGTGCCTCATTCCTTCCTGGCCCGAAAACAACTGTCGCTGAAAAATTGAAAAACCTGGTCTTGCATGAAATCAGTTTGGAGCACGGTGCCGTTTTGGAAACGGGCTGCGTTTATATCGTGCCGCTACAAGAGTCCTTGGCGCTGCCAAAAGGCATCTCCGCTGCGGCCAATCCAAAAAGCTCCACAGGCCGCCTCGATATTTTCACGCGGGTGATTACGGACTATGCGCAAGAGTTTGACAAAGTGCCTGAGGCCTATGAGGGTCCGCTCTATGCCGAGATTTCGCCTCGCACTTTCTCCATCCTCGCCCGCGAAGGTTCGCGCCTCAGCCAAATCCGGTTCCGGAGCGGCGCATCTTTAGCCACTGATGCTTTGATCCATCAGCTCCACGCGGCCGAACCCCTGATTGCCGACGGCGAAGTGAACATTGACGGAGGCTTAGCGCTTTCAGTCGATCTTACAGGTGGCAAGCTGCAAGGCCCGGTCGGCTTCCGCGCCAAACGCCATTCGGCCTTGGTTGATGTGGATAAAAAAGCGGCTTTAGAAGTTCTCGATTATTGGGAACCCATCTGGCACAAGGGTTCACTGATACTGGATCCCGATCAGTTTTATATTCTCGTCTCGCGCGAAGCCGTGCGCATTCCGCCCACCCATGCAGCAGAGATGGTGCCCTATAATCCCTTGGTCGGTGAATTCCGTGTTCATTATGCAGGTTTCTTTGATCCAGGCTTCGGTCATTCGTCTGGACACGGCGAAGGTGCGCGCGCTGTTCTCGAAGTGCGCAGCCATGAAGTCCCGTTCATTTTGGAAGACGCCCAAATCATCGGCCGCCTCGTCTACGAGCCGCTCACCGAACCGCCACAAATGGTTTACGGTTCTGGCCTCGGCAGCAACTATCAGAAGCAGGGCTTGAAACTGTCGAAACATTTCAAAACCTATGATGGGTCGTATCGGTCTTAATCTGATCAATCACCGCGCCGCCTTAAACGCAGGGTGGTAGCTCACTTTCCAAAACCGCCACATCACCAGTGCTGCTAAAATTGCGAATGGCAACCAGACTGTGAGGCTCGGCGGCCAAGTGCTTGCTCGGGACAAATTTGTGCCGATGCTCAGGTATTGATTGAATCCGAGCACAATAAAAAGTCCGATAAAAAACCGAAATGGCCCGGGGTTTCGACGCGGCTCGATGACTGTTGCAACAGCGATGAAGGGCAATAGCCAGATAAACGCCAATTGCACCAAGCGATAATTGAATTCGGCATCGACGCGGCGCTGTTCCACTTTCATAGGTAGGTTGACGCCATTTGTTGCCAGCTCATCCAATGTCCACTCATATTCACTGTTACCACGCTCACCATAGGCTTCTTGCTTAATCACTTTTATCGGTCCCTGCACATCGGCTAAGCGTGTGGCGGTTGTTGTCGCTTTTCCAGTTGCCAGTCGCGCTGCCGGGTCACCCTTCATTTCGAAGACGTCCAAACCTTTGACAATATAAGACTGTTCGGAAAGTCTCCCCTGACCAATCAATTGGCCAGCGTTGCCAGCTGTGGTTACGCTGCGGCCATCAGGGTAAGTTTCATACATAAACACTTTTGAAAAAAGCCTGCCGTCGCGTGCGATATCGTCGACCAAAATGGTTTTGTTGCCTTCAACTCGAAATAGATTTTTACCATCGGTCACAAGACTGGCGGTGGCTTGGACTTCTTGCAGAAAAGCTGTTGAATAATGCAAAGATAGTGGTTGCAACCAACCGAATATGACAAGGCATATTGCACTGACTGCACCTGTGAGTGCCATGATAGGAGCCAGAAGTTGCATCATGCTGAAACCTAAGGCTTGTGCTGCATCGAGTTCGCGTGAGCGACTGATCTTGGCCATACCGAACATAACGCCAACAGCCAAAGCCACTTGTAGTGCCAAGCCAGAATAGAGCGGCAACCATTGGCCTAAATATTTTGCAATTGCATAAGCCGGGTTTGGCTGGTGAATAGCAATATTCCAAACCAATTTGAGTTTTACTGATTCAAGCAAAAGTACAACGTAAACAAATGTGTTACGCATTGGTCCCCAGCTATTGGACAAAACATATTTACTTGCCAGCATAAAGAACCCGAAACCATGAACTTGTCGCGCTTGCATCCACATTCTCACATTTGATTACAGGATATTTCGGCGTTTATAACCGTATTGTAAAGCCCGTGAGGGGATGCTTAAAGCCCCAGCCTATGGACCCTGATTGGCAGGTGATTTGCCGCGCAAGTTAGTTACATTTTTTTGGAAGTTTAATGATCAATCTACTTCAAATTATTACCGGAGCAATGGCGCTGGGCATTGTGATGTTTGGTCTGTCGCAAGCTTGGCTTGCTATCAACTATCAACGCAGCAAAAATAAAAAAACGATTATTATGCCTGACAGCATTTGGTCTGGCCCTTTGCCGAAAGTTTTAATGCAGCTGCCAATTTACAACGAGCGATATGTGGTGGAACGTTTATTGCGCGCCGTAGCTCTGCAAGATTATCCCTATGATAAGCTGACTATTCAGTTGCTGGATGATTCTACTGACGAAACCACTGATATTGCCGCCCTTGTGATTGCTGAATTGACAAAGACCGGCATTAACATTCAACATGTTCGGCGCAAAGATCGAAGTGGCTTTAAAGCTGGCGCATTGCAAGCGGGTCTTGCACTTAATGATAGCGAATTTATTGCAATATTTGATGCTGATTTCATTCCCCAGCCAGATTTTCTCAAACGCATAGTTGGATATTTCAGCGATCCGAAAATCGGTATGGTTCAAACGCGTTGGGATCATCTCAATGCAAATTATTCAACACTGACAAAAATTTTGTCGTTCGGCATTGATGCCCATTTTTCGATGGAGCAAGGTGGCAGGCAGGCCAGCGACAGTTTTATAAACTTCAATGGCACGGCTGGCATGTGGCGGCGCAAAACCATTGAAGAAGCTGGGGGTTGGAGCAGCGATTGCTTGACCGAAGATTTAGATCTGAGCTTCCGTTCGCAGTTGTTGGGATGGAAATTTTTGTTTGTTGAAAGTATTACAACACCTTCAGAGCTGCCCGTTCAAATGAGCGCCATTCGTTCACAACAATTCCGTTGGACCAAAGGTGCTGCTGAAGTAGGCCGTAAAACTATGCGGCTCCTCTGGTCATCACATGAGCCATTGTCGCGCAAAGTTGTAGGTTCGTTTCACATGTTGAACATTTGGATTTTTCCGAGTGTATGTGTCTTCAGCTTGCTAATTGCGGCCTTCCCATTTTTGATGGGCCATGAAGCTGAGGCTGCCTTTAAGCCTATTGGCCTAATGCTCTTGATTGGAACAGGCAGCTTGGTTTTTGCTTATGCAACAGCACAAACACATGGCCAGTTTAAACATCGCGACAGCAGTTATCTCCACGCCGTTTATGGTGCATTTATGTTTATGTTCTTGACCAGTGGGTTGAGTTTGCACAACGCCATTGCGGTCATTCAAGGTTTGTTTGGGTATAAGACGGCATTTGTGCGAACGCCAAAATTAAATGTCATGGCTGATGACCATAGGGTAACGACTAACCGCGCCTACACTCTGAAGTTTTTGACGTTTGAATTTGTGATCGAATTCTTGGCGATGATTTTGTTTGTTGGGCTTGCAGCATATAGCATGTGGTTCTGGCACTTCTTCTTGTTTATGGTTTATAGCTATTTCGCCGCAGGGTATGTGATGGTGATTTATTTCACCCTTGAAGAAGTCGTTACCTCTGCGGCTCAAGACCGCGCTCAGGCACTGGCTTAACCGAGGCTCGAGATTTGGACGTATCAACTGATAAAAATAGATGGGCCGTCATTACGCCTAGTTATCGCGGTGATTTTGAGCGTTGCCGTTTGCTTTGCAAAAGCATGGATGTGTTTCTAACTGGTGGTTGGCATCACTATATCATTGTCGAGACCGTTGATCTTGCGCTGTTTAAATCGCTCGTTGGCCCACATCGTACCATTCTTGAAATGGAAAAATTGTTGCCATCGTCTTTTCACCATCTGGCGCGCATTCCAATTATCAACAATCGCAGCTTGTGGTTTTCATGGGGCACGCGGTTTATGGCGGGCTGGCATGTGCAGCAGTTGATAAAAATGGAAATGGCATTTCAGTTACCAGAGCAAGGATTGCTCTATTGCGATTCGGACGTGTTTTTCGTTCGGCCCTTTGACGTCTCCACCATGAGTGAAAATGTGCAGTATCGATATTTCGGAACATCGGTTCTGTTAAACGAAGATACGATCCCTAATCCTAAATATATATCTGTATCCGCGAGGCTTTTGGGCATCACGGGAACTCCGTTTCCGAGCGCAACTTACGTCGACAATCTTGTAAGCTGGCACAGCCCGACAGTGCGAGCGATGTGTGCCCATATTTCGCAAGTGTCGGGCCGCGATTGGCGTGTTGCTTTAGGCCGCGAAATATTCCTTTCGGAGTATTCGCTTTACGGCTTGTATGTTGATCGCATTTCCAAAGATCGCTCTCAATTGAGAATAGACCATGCCACGCTGTGCAAAACCGTCTGGCACCGCGGTGTGATGGATGATGCAGCATTAGACCAATTTTGTTCCGAAGTCGGCGCGCCAATGGTTGCATTGGGCGTTCAATCTTTTGCGGGCGTTGCGGTGGAGAGACTTGAGCACCAACTTCAGAAGGCTACCGAGCGTGCGGGATCACCCGCTTGAAAAAAATGTTCCAAATCTTCTGGAGCGCACCGGGTGGCAGGCCGATTTCAGTTGTGCTTTCTATGTTGCTTGCCAGCGCTTGCGAAATGCTTGGAATGGGTGCCATTGTGCCGCTGGTATCACAAGCCAATGCGGGTGATGGCGGTGCTAATTCAACAGTTACTGTTTTACTAAAACGCATTTTTGAAGTTTTTGGCATCGAATATAGTTTTGCAAGTTTGCTGTTGTTTTTGGGTGCTGCACTCATTTTAAAATCAGTCACCGCTTTCTTGGCGATGCGCCATGTGGCCATTTCCGGTGCTGATGTTACAACAAAACTAAGAATGCGGCTGTTGAATGCCGCAACCAACGCGCGGTGGTCTTATTTCGTAAATCATAAGCCGGGAGAAGTTTCCGCTATGGTTGCCACACAAGCCAATGCGGCGGGCGAAGCATTTTTATCAGTGGCATTTCTGGTGACCAATAGTATCTCAGGGATGGGGCTGTTGATTGCCGCTGCTATAATTTCATTCAAGCTCGTGATTGTTTCATTGATCTCTATTGTTGCTTTGGCATATCCGCTCAATTTTGTTTTGAAACTTGCAGGCGAAAGCGGCAAGCAGCAGTTTAAAATTTCAACTGAGCTCACATCAGGTGTTCAAGACGTGATGGGCAATATGAAGCCTTTGAAATCGATGGCGAGGCAACACCATTTTGTCGAAAACTTTTCAATCAACATCTTAAATCTTCGTCAGTCGCTGATCCGCGTTATGGTCAGTCAACATGGCGTTTTCCATGGCCAGGATATTCTTGGTGCGATCTTAATATTGATTGGGATTTATGTGAGCGTTGTTGTTTTGAAAACTCCGCTTTCGGAAATGTTGGCGGTTGGCATCATATTTTATCAGGTTGTTGATCTGGTTAAACGCATGCAGCTTAACCTGCAAAACTCCACTGTTTCCACGCAATCTTATTACGGCGTGATGGATACAGTGGTGCACGCAGAAGCCGAAGCTGAACACGACGAAGGCACTGGCGCCCCTTTGCTTGAACGTGCCATTACGTTTGAAGATGTTAGTTTTGCTTATGGCAAAAAAATAGTTTTAACCCATGTCAATCTTGAATGCGCTGCTAATGAAATAACTGTTCTCATTGGGCCATCGGGGGCTGGTAAAACCACATTGGTTGATTTGATTATTGGGTTCTATTTGCCGCAGAAGGGCCGACTGATGATTGACGGCGTTGATATGCGGGATGTGAAACTTTCAGCGTGGAGGTCCAAAATTGGATATGTGCCACAGGAACTCACAATGTTGCGCGGCACCATCGCCGATAATATCAGGCTCGGCGAAACCGCTGTCAGTGATGAAGCGATCGTCGAGGCCTTGCGTCTTGCAAATGCGCTGTCATTTGTTGAAGCGCTTCCAGACGGAATCAATAGCGATATTGGTACGATGGGGGCTAGGCTTTCTGGTGGCCAGCGTCAGCGCTTGTCATTGGCTCGGGCTCTGGTTTTGAAACCGAAGCTGCTTTTGCTTGATGAAGTGACGAGTGCACTTGATGATGCGAGTGAAGCTGAGATATGCGAGAATATAAAATCGCTTGCAGGCCAATTTACGATTGTTGCCATTACACATAAGCCAGCATGGAAGTTGATTGCAGACCGGATCTATAATGTTTCAGGCGGAAAAGTTGAGCGCGTGGCGAAACGGAGATCAAACTGAACTTACGGCGATTTTGACTTTTTCAAGAAAAGTCAAACCGCTTATTAAGCGGGCTTCCTGATTTTATATATCCCAACATCAATCACGCCCTCAGCAAAGCCAGCTTCGCAATAGCAGAGATAGAGCGTCCATAGTTTGCGGAAGCGCTCATCAAATCCGAGCGGCATAATTTTCGGCCATGCGGCCTCAAAGCGCAGACGCCATTGGCGTAAGGTTTCGGCATAACTTAATCCAAAGCATTCAATTTTTTCGAGAAGCAAGCCTGCCTTTGCCGATTGTTCGCGCATAATATCTTTGGTTAAAAGCATTCCGCCGGGAAACACATAGCGCTGAATAAAATCAACACCGTTGCGATAAGCGTCATAATTGCTTTCTAAAATCGTGATGCCTTGAATGGCAGCAGCACCACCAGGTTTTAAGCGATTGAATATGGTTTTGAAAAAAATTGGCCAATGCGGCTCGCCCACAGCTTCGATCATTTCAATCGACGCAATGGCATCGAAGGTTCCATTGGTGTCGCGGTAATCTTCGAAATGCATTTTGGCTTTGTCGTCGAGCTTGGCATTGGCTAAGCGATTGTTTGCAAAATCAAGCTGCTCTTTTGATAATGTAATGCCCCGAACGTCGGCCCCGCGTTTGGCGGCCTCCTCAGCAAAACCGCCCCAGCCACAGCCGATTTCAAGAACTTTCGAGCCGCTTTTCACTTCTGCCGCCTCGAGCACCTGCGCATATTTTTGGCGTTGAGCTGCCTCAAGGCTATTGGTCTTGCTATCGAATATAGCCGATGAATATGTCATCGTATCATCAAGCCAGAGTTTATAAAAAGCGTTGCCTAGATCATAGTGGGCTGAAATGTTGTCTTTGGAGCGCTCTTTGTTGTTGTCGCGCTTTTTGTGCCACAGTTTGTCTAAAAGGCTGGCGTTGAAAAGACCGCGTCCTGCGCCGTCTAATCCCGAACGGTTTTGGAGGTAAAAGCGGAAAAGGGCGGTTGGGTTACGGCTTTCAACGTCACCAGCCATGTATCGCTCAAAAAAGCCTATTTGCGCGCGGCGCATGCCAGCCCAGACCACTTTGAAATTTTTAAGCTTTAGGTCGGCTTTTTCACCTGGGTTTTGGCCGCCGATCGTAATTATTTGGCCGGATGGCAGGGTGAGTTCTAGCGACCCTTTGAATTCCGAGGGCAAAAGCCGCTTTGCTGCCGCTACTATCAGCCTGCCAAGAATGCCATCATTCATGTCACTTACTCCTACTCCACCCCCGTTTTTCACCGAACATTGCGGCGGTTTCATAAAAGATTCAAGGGCTTCGATTGGAAGTCAAAAAGCGACATGAGTTAGTTCATTTCACCATCCGATCACGGAAATAGAATTTGACGCACTGGCCAACCCGTGCGACCATAGCAAATATCTTGCCGTAATTGGCAGGCTGAAACAAAACAAGAATACAAAAACAAGAATAACGGGTGGCTCAAGATAAAGGTATTATGTGCGGCACAGGCTTCGCTTGCATGTATTTGATTTTTCCTAACCCCACACCAGCTTAATGTCCAAGGTCTATCGAGGAGAAAAATCAATGACCGAATTTGAAATGAATCTTGCAATGGCTAAGAAAGCTGTGGGTCTGGGCAAATTGTCCCGCCGCGACTTTATGGCATTCACAATGGCGTCAGGCATGACGCTGGCTGCTTCACAAATGATGTTTGCTCAAGCTGCTCGTGCAGAAGCTAAAAAGGGCGGCACTTTTAAAGCTGGTATTGGCCATGGCCAAACCACTGACTCGCTTGATCCGGCAACTTGGTCAAACGGCTTCACATTTGCTTTTGGTAAGTCTGTTATGGGCGCACCATTGGTTCAGGTTGATGCTAAGAACACAGCCAAGCCACACGTTGCTGAAAGCTTCGAGCCATCAAACAATGCTCAAAAGTGGGTTTTCAAAATCCGCAAGGGCATCACATTCCATGATGGTCGCTCTCTGACAGCCGATGATGTTGTCAACACAATCAACTATCACATCGGTGCTGATTCAAAGTCACCAGCCAAGTCGGTTTTGTCTTCGATCACTTCGGTGAAAACTGATGGTGCAGACACTGTTGTATTTGAACTCAAAGGCGGTAATGCCGACTTCCCGTTCTTGCTGACAGACTACCATCTTTCGATCTATCCTTCCAAGGATGGCAAGATTGATTTCGCAGCTGGCATCGGCGCTGGTCCATATGTTCTCAAGAACTTTGAGCCAGGTGTTAAGTTGCAAGCTGAACGCAACCCCAGCTACTTCGGCAGCACCAATTTCGACTCAATCGAAATGTTGTCGATCGTTGACGTAGCAGCCCGTACCAATGCTTATCTCGCTGGCGAAGTTGACTTCATCGACCGCGCTGACTTGAAGACCATTGATATGTTGAAGGGTGCTCCAAACACTGAGCTCTATAACG
>JAYWEV010000084.1:0-5906 GCA_043779145.1 Aestuariivirga sp.
AAGAATGGCGTTGATCATCACAAGGCCGATCTTATTTTTGCGTCTATCCCGTACAAAATTTTACCCGCCTTCCAAATTCCCGCCTATGCGAAAATGAAAGAGCGCGATGCCGATTTTTATGCGCGTTTGGACAAAGCGGGCTTTTTGCATGATTGGGGCGATGATGAATCAGGCCTCTTCATGAAATATCTGCGGAGGGGTTCTGGCTATTATATTGACGTGGGCGCATCTGAATTGGTGGCCGATGGCAAGATCAAACTTAAAACCAAAGTGAGCGTGAAAGAAATCAAACCGAAATCTGTGGTCTTCAGCGACGATAGCGAATTGAAAGCTGATTTGATTGTTTACGCTACAGGCTATGGCAGCATGAATGGCTGGGCCGCAAAATTAATCTCGAAAGATGTGGCCGACAAGGTTGGCAAATGCTGGGGGCTTGGTTCAGACACAACTAAGGACCCAGGACCTTGGGAAGGCGAGCTGCGCAACATGTGGAAGCCCACCGCGCAGGATAATTTGTGGTTCCACGGTGGCAACTTGCACCAATCGCGGCATTACTCGCAGTTCTTATCGCTGCAGTTAAAGGCGCGGATGGAAGGGATTGAAACGCCAGTTTACGGCATGGGGCAGGTGCATCATTTGGGATAGGTGAGGGAAGTCAGGCTCCGAGCGCGCGGTCCCTCGTCTATCCCATTCCGCATGCGCGAAATGGGCCCCTTTCTTCTCCCGCTTCGCAGGAGAAGACTTTTAGGGTAAGCTTCGATTCATGAACATCCACACACCCAACATCAAAACCGGAATTTCCGTCTGCCCGCATGACTGTCCATCGGCTTGCGCGCTCGAGGTTGAGCTGCTCGATGAAAACACAATTGGCCGTGTGCGCGGTGCCAAGGACAACACTTATACTAAAGGTGTGATTTGCGAAAAAGTTGCGCGTTATGCTGAGCGCATTCACCACCCTGATCGGCTGCTCTATCCGATGAAGCGAACAGGGCCAAAGGGATCGGGCCAATTCGAACGCATCAGCTGGGATGACGCGCTGGACATAACAGCCAAAGCGTTCCTTAAAGCGGAGGCAGACTATGGCTCTGAATCCGTTTGGCCTTATTACTATGCAGGCACCATGGGCCTTGTGATGCGTGATGGCATAGAGCGTTTGCGTCACGCCAAATCTTATTCGGGCATGTATGGCACGGTGTGCATCGCTTTATCGTGGGCTGGCTATTACGCAGGTACTGGTCGCATTGGCGGGGTGGACCCACGCGAGATGCAAAAATCTGATCTCATCGTCGTGTGGGGCGGCAATCCGGTTAACACGCAAGTGAATGTGATGACCCATATCAGCATCGCGCGCAAAACCCGCGGCGCAAAACTGGCTTGTGTTGATATCTATGAAACCGATACGATGAAGCAGGCCGATATTAAACTACTGATCAAACCTGGCACAGATGGTGCGCTGGCTTGCGGCATCATGCATGTGCTGTTTCGCGATGGTTTAGCCGATCAGGATTATTTAAATCAGTATACGGATCATCCGAATGAATTTGAAGCGCATCTAAAATCTAAAACACCGGAATGGGCTTCGGCCATCTGTGGTGCAAGTATTGCAGACATTGAGGCGTTCGCTAACTTGATCGGCGAGACCCCAAAAACGTTCTTCCGCATCGGTTATGGCTTTGCCCGTTCGCGCAATGGCGCTGCCAATATGCATGCTGTCACATCTATTCCCGCTGTTGTCGGCGCATGGAAGCATGAAGGCGGCGGAGCGCTTCATTCCAACAGCGGCAGCTACAAATGGAACAAGACGCTGATCGAAGGCAATGATGTAGCCAAGGGCGACTTGCGCGTGATGGATCAAGCGCGTGTTGGTGAAGCACTGCTAGGCAATCCGCATGATTTGCAGGGTGGTCCGCCCGTAATGGCCATGCTTATTCAAAACACCAACCCGCTTTCAATCGCACCTGACCAAACCAAGGTGAAGCAAGGCTTCGCACGTGAAGATTTGTTCGTGTGCGTGCATGAACAGTTCATGACTGAGACGGCTAAATATGCTGATGTCGTTTTGCCTGCGACGATGTTTTTGGAACATGATGACATCTACCAAGGCGGTGGCCACAGTCATATTCTGCTTGGGCCAGAACTTGTGAAACGACCGGGCGAATGCCGCACCAACCATGAGGTCATAACTGAACTCGCCAAGCGCCTCGGTGCGGAGCATCGCGGCTTTGATATGACGCCGCGTGAAATCATCGATGAAACCTTGCGCGATTCAAAACGCCCTGGGCTCGATGTGCTGGACGAGAAACATTGGGTCGACGTGATGCCTGATTTTGAAACGGCGCATTTTCTGAACGGCTTTGGCCACCATGATGGGAAGTATCATTTCAAGGCAGACTGGCGCGCGGCAGCTTTCTTGTCACCAACAGGGCAGCTTGGGCCATATCAAGATTTGCCTGAGTTTCCTGATCATTACGCAGCAATCGAAACTGCAAATGAAGAATATCCCTTCCGCTTGGCCACCAGCCCGGCGCGCACATTTTTGAATTCAACCTTCAATGAAACGCCGAGCAGCCGTAAACGCGAAGGCAGGCCGACGGTGTTGGTGCATCCAGATGATTTAACCTCACTTGGTCTGATGGATGGCGATAAAGTGCGGATCGGCAGTGCGAGGGGGCAGGTGACCCTGCATGCGAAATCCAATGCGGGACAACTGCGAGGCACGCTGATCGCCGAAGGTCTCTGGCCTAATGAAGCCCATGAAGATGGCTGCGGCATCAACACGCTCACAGGTGCCGATCAGCCAGCACCCGCAGGCGGTGGTGCCTATCATGATAACCGCGTTTGGATGCGAAAGATGAATCCTGGGTGAACGCTCCGTTCAGCATCCACTCATCCGTACACTGATAAATTCCTCTAAATTCACAGTTTAGGCACAATCCAGCCGTTATTGCGTCAACAGTTATGGTTAATTCTCTGGAAGGAGAGGTGGATCAGGCATCTTTTTAAGAGGATATTAACCATGACGGCGGCGTCACAAGTCTTTGAAAAGAATCATTTATCTGTGGCCCAGAATCGGAGCACAAGATCATCCATGAACGAAAAAGACCGAAATCGTGGGCGTATGTTGATGTTGTTCTTAGCAGCAGGATTAGCTTTGGCCATCCTCGCTCCAGTGGCTGTGTTGGCTGCTTAAGCCAGCTTGGCCAGGCGTTCCGTCAACAAATCGAAGAACCCGTCTGAATTGATACTACGACAAACTGTGGCATTTGGCTTCCGATCAGTCACCCGCCACCAGTCCACCACTGTCATTCCCATCGTCAACGGGCTTTCACATTCCACCACCACATTAACATCGCGCGATGTGAAAAGCTCTGGCTTTAACAACCACGCAATTACGCAAGGATCATGCAGCGGCCCGCCATCTGTTCCATATTTTTCCACGTCAAAACGCTCAAAGAAATCCATCATAAGTGCCACAGCCGGGCCTGAATTGTTTTTCATATCGCGGAATTTTTGAACACGTGCCTTTGTCGTCAACGCCTGATGGGTACAATCGAGAGGGACTAGCGTGAAGGGAATGCCAGCGTCCAAAACCAATCGCGCTGCTTGCGGATCAACATAAATATTAAATTCCGCAGCAGGCGTGATGTTGCCGCCTTCAAAAAATCCACCACCCATCGCGACAATGCGCTTGATGCGCGAGGCAATGCGCGGTTCTTTGATCAATGCCAAAGCGACGTTGGTCAAAGGCCCCAGTGTACAAAGTGTAATCGTGCCAGCTGGGCGGCTCATCAAGGTTTCGATGATATAGTCGACTGCATGTTGCTTTTGCAGCGGCATGATGGGTTCAGCCAACACGGGCCCATCAAGCCCGGTTTTACCATGCACATGTTCGGCGGTGACGAGATTATGCAGCACCGGGCGAATGGCACCTGCGTAAACTTTGATCTCCGGACGTCCCGCCAATTCGCAAACCTTGCGGGCATTCACTTCCGTGAGAGCGAGCGGCACATTGCCCGCAACTGCGGTAATTCCAAGAACTTCAAGTTCAGGAGAAGCGAGTGCTAGGAGGATCGCCACCGCATCATCTTGGCCGGGATCAGTGTCTATAATAATAGGAAGTGTCATTTATGCGCTTTCGTTTTGGAACCTTTATGCAGATGATAAGTGAGCGCCAAAGAAACGCAATGCCGGAGTTCGGATTCTGGCAGTATATCTGCGACATCAAATATTAAGGCGCGATTCCTCTCATATTTGAATGTCTTTGGATATATCTGTTTGAAGTGATCCACCAAACCCGTTTGACAATGGAAATACATTGCATACTTGTCGGGTTGACCCTTGATTGCGTCAATTCGAACCGTACTTCCGCTGCCTGTCTCAGGCGTTAGATAGCTCGGTTGCTGCCAGCGCAGCACCTCCTCAATGGCACCAACGCCGTCGGTCGTTTCTGCCACCTGATATATGATATCACGCAACTCAGTCAGTTTTTCCTTCTGAACAGGCGCGTAAGTGGCGAAAACTTCGGCCACAGCTGCATCGGAAAATTTGGGTCTAGCCATTTTGATACTCAGGGAAAAATTCTGTTTTCATCCGTCTCAAATAATCTTCAAGCATAGGCCGCGTGCGAACATAATCGGCAATACGGCTTTTGAAATAGGGAGAACTGGCAGTCCAGATGAATGGAAACACCGAGGCATCAGCACCACTCACTTTGTTACCTAAGAAGTATTTGCTGTTGCCCAGCATCGCCTCCACGGCAATCAAATTACCCTTGGCCAGTTCAAATCTTTCATCATCGCTGTGACGTCCCAAACCCTGGGCCTGATGAGTCTTTCCAGCCTTTTTCCGCACAATGCGCGCGATGAGCGGACGAACCGGGGCAGGCACTTCCTTAAAAAACTGGATCGGCCCTTTCCAGAAATTTTCATCCACCATCCAGCGCTCATAACCATTCAGAAAATACATGTGCTCTTCCATCATGCGCGCGGCGGCCCAGCCAACCGCCAGCTTCTCAGCGCCATAACCACCTGAAAAATCAACACCATGCTTAATCTCAAGATGCTTCATGATAAAATGAGAATCCGCAATGGTCGTACCTTCGTCAATCAAATAAGGCGCTTTGCCCTTTGGGGCTTGTTTGAAACTCATTTGCTTGGTTTCAAACGGCAAGCCTGAAAGCTTCATCAGCATTAAGGCTTTGATACAAAACGGGCTGCCATCCGGCATGTTAAAGTGAGGGCCGAACGTGTGAAGCTGTAACATTGCAATCTCCTATTGATGGCTTTCCACTACTGTCATACTACTGACAGCATGCTGTCAGCAGTGTTGCAGTAGGAAATATTTATGCGCAGAGCCGACCGACTTTTACGAGTGATCCAGCTTCTCCGCCGCCACCGCCGCCCGGTGACGGGCCAAACCATGGCTGAAGAATTGGAAGTTTCCTTGCGAACCTTGTACCGCGATATTGCCGATTTGATAACAGACGGTGTGCCCATCCGCGGGGAAGCGGGTGTTGGATATATTTTGGGTGAAGGTTACGATCTGCCGCCGCTGATGTTTAAAACCGATGAACTTGAAGCCGTGATGTTGGGGCTGCGCTGGGTGCAGAGACGGGGCGACCCCGACTTGGCGCGCGCGGCAGCCGATACCGCCGCAAAAATTGGAACCGTGTTGCCGGCCCATCTGAAACCGTTCTTGTACGATTCCCCATTGATTGCCGCGCCGACTTTTAAAGCCAGCCAAGATAATATTGATGTGGCTGCGATCAGGCGGGCTATTCGCGCGCAGTTCAAAGTCACGATTAATTATCGTGCCGAAGATAGCGCCGAAACCAACCGCACCATCTGGCCGATTGGAATTTCTTATTATGATGCCAATCGCATTATTATTGCATGGTGCGAATTGCG
>JAYWEV010000085.1:0-36480 GCA_043779145.1 Aestuariivirga sp.
TTGGGGTGCGAGTAGATTGTTACAAGAGGGCACCCTAATGTTGGCCGCCGAATTAGAAAATCATTTTAATTTGTGAGAACTGATATTCTTTGAGAACAAAGGGGACGCTAACCTTTGTTTCGCACTCCCACCTACCGTCACCCCCGCGAAGGCGGGCATCTCGCTTTCGTGGGAATAACCGGATTTGAGGGAAAAAGTGGGATGGCAACTAAATCAGTTCGCCGACCACACTTTCAATTCTATATGCCTCGCCATATTCTTGAAATCATTGTCGGTCGACAGCAAACTCAACTTATGCCTGATACAGAGTTGCGCTAGGATCGCATCGACCGTTCCCACCTGAACGCCTGCCCTTCGACATGTGTTTCGCAGTTCGGCTGCTTCGATGTGATCTACGCGGTCAGGTGCAATAAGTGGAATTGCGGCGAAGCGGTCGATGATGTCTACTTTTGCTTTGGGGCCAGTAAATCCTTGTAACAGCTCTTGCAGCACTAAACCGGTTGTGACGATCTGGCTTCCTTCGGTAAGAGCTTCTTTCAACATTCTCACTTCTGGTGCTTCAACAACCACGTCACGGCGCAAGGCGAGTGACCAGACTGTTGTATCAACAAAGAAAGCCATTAGCGCGAGCGTTCGGTTTTATAATCGAAGTTATCGTCCCATTCGAGTTTGCCCATAAGATCGAGCATGTTTTTTTGGCTTCGCTTTGCGATGAACTCTTCCAAAGCGAGTGTGACAGCAGCTTTTTTGGTTTTCTGCCCGCTGACCTTTAAGGCGAGATCCAAAAGTTTGGGATTAAGTGCAAGATTTGTCGTCATGTGTGAACCTCCACACATAGAATGACACACAATTTTCTAGCTTTCAAGTCCAGCTGCCCAGCATTAAGAATGTCGCCTTCTAACCCCTTCCTTCCACATTGCATTAACAATCCACTCTCGATTAAAGCCTACTCCCATGACATTCCTCACCCATCGCAACAACCTCATCGGTATCCTCGCGCTGATCCTTGGCATTTTCGTGTTCTCTATTCAGGACGCGATTATCAAATCGATCAGCGGAGAGCATGCCGTAACACTCGCGATCTTCATTCGCGCCATCGTGGCCTTTCCAGTGTTGCTCACCATGGTGCATTTTGAGTGCGGATTGAAAGGTCTTGTCACAAAACAATGGCGCGTGTTGGTTTTGCGCGGCTGCATTTTGCTGTGCGCTTATACAACTTACTTCATGGCCTTTCCGGCTTTGCCACTCGCCGAAGCAATCGCTTTGTTCTTTATGGTGCCATTGCTGGTCACAATAATGTCTCGCCCCTTGCTCGGCGAAAAAGTAACGGCCCTTGCTTGGGGCGCAGTCGCCACTGGCCTCGTTGGCGTATTCATCATTTTGCAACCGGGCAGCGCCTTGTTTAATCCCGCAGCTTTGCTCAGCCTCATCAGCGCCGCAACCTATGCCCTCTCAATGATTCTCGCGCGCAAATATGGCGAGGAAACACCATCATCTGTCATGTCATTCTATCAAAACATTGTTTATCTAGTGGGTGCGGCAGCTTTCGCTGGCATTGCGGCACTCTTCGGCATTAAACCACCTGGTCACCCCAGTTTTGATTTTCTGTTTCGCAGCTGGGATTGGCCGAACAATCATGACCTATTGCTCATGGGCGCATGTGGCGTGATCGCCGCTGTCGGCATGACGCTGCTCACCCACGCATACCGTAAAGGCCAAGCCAATATCATAACACCATTTGAATATACCGGAATGATCTGGGCAGTGGTGTTCGGCTTTGCATTTTTTGGCGAAGTGCCCCGCGCCACAACCTTCACCGGCATGGCCCTCATTGCGGCAGCTGGTGTTTTGGCTCTGGGCGCTGGTGTGAAAAATATCGAACAACCTAGTCCCATCAACTGATCAAAAAATGAATGCGGTATGAACCGCGCATTCTCCTCGCGTTCAAGCTTACGCTGGCATGTTGATATTCACGAATGGCGATCACGTTGTTTTTGAATTTTAACCCCAGGAGACGACCATGCTTAAATCATCCCTCATTATCACCAGCATATTGACAATTTCGCTCGGTGTATTCTCAAACTTCGCATCAGCCCAACCACTCAATCTCCAACCAATAATGAATTGCAATATCACAAACACCTGCCCAATCATGAAGCCATTGCCATTCCCGCTCAAGCCTATAAATCTGCCCCCGATGAAAATTCTACCATTTCCAATGCCATTGCCTCCTGCGCCCGCACCCAAACCAAAAGGCCCGGACTTCAACGTGAACGTGGATTTAGGCGAAGATGGCGATTACGTTGATGGCAATATTTCTTGTGGTGAAGGCCGCAACATCGTACGCCATCATGGTTTCCGCAAAGTCCATGCCGTCGATTGCTCTGGCGACACCTATACCTACACAGGTAAGAAACACGGCGAAATGATGGACATCGAAGTCAGTCTCGATGGTCACATCTTGGATGTCAGCTCTTCTTATTAATCTATTCGGGCGGCTATGTTAAATAGCAAAGCCGCCCTTCTATTTACGCCTCGCGATAAGCGCCTGATTTCTTAGCCGCCGCTGTCGCCAGATAATCCATCAAAGCTGGATTAAGCGCATCATATGGCTCCAATCCCAGCGCCTTTAAACGCTTCCGAATGGCGGGCATTTTGGAAGGTGGCACGCCACTTTCAATCACTGAAGAAACAAAAGCCGCAAAGCCCGGAGGCGACCAACCCTTATTCTTCGAAAGCTCAGTGTGTACAAAGGTGAGGCCTTGGAATGGATGGCCCTCTCTGCGCACTGGCCCATGCATGTGAACACCGCAGCCAGAGCAAACATGGCGCAAAATCAAAGCTGAAGTATCGAGCACATGCAGTTTATGACCATTAGCAGTCACCTCAATCTTATCACTTGGAACTACGGCGACAACGGAGAAGATCGCCCCATCAGGCTTCCAACATTTGGTGCAACCACAGGCATGATTATGTGCCGATTGTGAATGCAACGCCACAGTCACAGGGTCAGTCGCGCAGTTGCAGGTGAGCGTCCCACCTGTAAAATTCTTAGCCCCAGCCTTTGTAAAACCCTTATCAATTGACGGATGCAACTTGATTGAGGGCGCACTTGGTTTTCTGGCCTTAACGGCCTTTTTCTTCGCCGCTTTCTTAACGGCCTTTTTAACTGCTTTTTTAGCCATATCATTCCTCCTGTTAAGTTGAACTCAAAACACAACAACACTCCGAATAGATTCGCCCTTATGCATCAAATAAAATGCATCATTGATTCTCTCAAGCGGCAAAATATGAGTGATCATCGGGTCGATCTCAATTTTGCCGTCCATATACCAATCAACAATTTTGGGCACATCGGTGCGGCCACGCGCACCACCAAACGCAGTACCTCGCCATGAACGTCCCGTGACCAATTGGAATGGTCGTGTTGAAATTTCTTGGCCCGCACCTGCAACACCAATGATGATCGATTGGCCCCAACCTTTATGTGCAGCTTCCAAAGCAATGCGCATGACTTTGACATTGCCAATGCATTCAAAAGTGTAGTCCGCGCCGCCGCCCGTCAGTTCAACTAAATGCGCCACCATATCGCCTGTGACTTTAGATGGGTTCACAAAATGCGTCATGCCGAACTTGGTGCCCCACGCTTCCTTGTCATCATTCATATCCACGCCAACAATCTGGCGCGCACCAGCAAGACGCAAACCCTGGATCACATTCAGGCCAATGCCCCCTAAACCAAACACGATAGCAGTTGAGCCAATCTCAACCTTGGCCGTATTGATCACAGCGCCAACACCAGTCGTCACACCGCAACCAATGTAACAAATCTTATCAAACGGTGCGTCGCTGCGCACCTTCGCCAAAGCGATTTCAGGCAGCACTGTGTAGTTCGAAAATGTCGAGCAACCCATATAGTGATGGATCATCTGGCCCTTGTATGAGAACCGCGACGTGCCATCCGGCATCAGGCCCTTGCCTTGCGTGGTGCGAATTTTTTGGCAGAGATTGGTTTTGGGATTGAGGCAATATTCGCATTCGCGGCACTCTGGCGTATAAAGCGGAATAACATGATCACCCTTTTTGAGGGACTTAACCCCTGGCCCCACATCGACCACGACGCCCGCTCCTTCATGGCCCATAATAGCGGGAAAAAGTCCTTCAGGATCAGAACCCGAAATCGTAAACTCATCGGTGTGGCAAACGCCTGTAGCTTTGATCTCGACCAGCACTTCACCCTCGCGCGGCCCGTCCAAATCAACCTCAACAATCTCAAGTGGCTTTCCAGCTTCAAAGGCAACAGCGGCCCGTGTTTTCACGTTTTAATACTCCACATTCAATAGGTTGTGCGCATATCCTGATCAGATACGCAAGTCAATTCATGCTACCACCTAAGCACTTAAAGTGACACTTGGAAACCAAATACCCCACACTTTATTCACAATTTCAATCTAGCAGCACTACCATGAGATCAATCCTCCTAATTACTGCGGCAATATTCGCTATGTCGTGTTCCACTTGCCTCGCTCAACCTTTGCTGGAACCTCAGTTAAGGTTAAGCACTCTGCCAAATGCGTCTCCGCGCGTGGCGCTGACCTTTGATGCCTGCAGTGGCAAGACCGACGAACGCATTTTACAAACGCTTATCGACAACAAAATTAGCGCGACAATTTTCGTGACCGCTCGTTGGATCAAGCGCAATCCGCTAGCAATTGCTGCGATCAAAGCCAATGCCGATTTGTTCGAAATCGAAAACCACGGTGCCCAACATATTCCGGTTGTCGACTTTCCGATCAAAGTTTTTGGACTGGAATCAGCAGGTTCGCCCGAAGCGGTTCGGGCTGAAATTGAAGGCGGCGCAACAGCCGTTGAAACCGCATTCGGAAGCAAGCCCAAATGGTTTCGGGGTGCAACGGGTCTCTATTCAGCGTCTGCTGAAAAAATCATCGCAGACATGGATTACAAACTCGCCGGTTATTCCGTGCATGGTGATGGCGGTGCCAGCTTCTCGACCAACCGAACGGCAAAAACTTTCAGCACCGCCAAAGATGGCGACGTGATCATCGCCCACATCAACCAACCATCAAAGCCCGCAGGTGCTGGCGTGGTCGAAGGCATTCTCAAATTAAAAACTGATGGATTTGTGTTTGTAAAATTACAGGATGGATTCGAGCAGCCCTTGCCTCAAATCAATAGTTGCAATCGTTGTGCAGATAGCGCGCACTAAAACGTTTTGACTTTTCACAGAAAAGTCAAAATCGCACTACAGCCCGCCCACTTGCCCACGATGCCGTAAAAATTGATCGGCCAGCACACAGGCCATCATCGCCTCACCCACCGGCACTGCGCGAATGCCCACACAAGGATCATGGCGGCCCTTGGTGATGATTTCAGCATCAGCGCCTTGCGCAGTCACGGTTTTGCGCGACGTCAAAATAGAAGATGTCGGCTTTACCGCAAAGCGCACCACAATATCTTGCCCTGTTGATATGCCGCCCAAAACACCGCCAGCATGGTTTGACATGAATTCGGGCTTGCCGTGGCGCATGCGAATTTCATCAGCATTGTCTTCGCCATGCAAAGCGGCCGACGCAAAGCCAGCACCAATTTCAACGCCCTTCACAGCATTGATGCTCATCATCGCCGCAGCCAATTCGGAATCGAGTTTTGCGTATAATGGCGCACCCCAACCAGCAGGCACCCCCGATGCCGTCACTTCAATAATCGCACCTATCGATGAACCAGACTTGCGAATGCCATCAAGATAGCTTTCCCAATGTTTCGCCGCAGCAGCATCAGGGCAGAAAAACGGATTGCGCTCAACTTCGGCCCAATCCCAATTCTTATTATCGATCTTTTGGTCGCCCATCTGGATCATGCAGCCACGAATAGTAACGCCCGGAATAATTTTGCGAGCCACGGCTCCAGCCGCCACACGCGATGCTGTTTCACGTGCCGATGAGCGCCCACCCCCACGATAATCACGAATGCCATATTTGGCCTGATAAGTCAGATCAGCATGGCCAGGGCGGAATGTATCGCGAATTTCAGAATAGTCTTTTGAGCGTTGATCAGTATTTTCAATCTGCAGCATAATCGGTGCACCTGTGGTGCGCGGGCCATTGGTGCGCTCATCTTCAAAAACACCAGATAGAATTTTAACCAGATCAGCCTCTTGCCGCTGCGTTGTAAACCGCGACGTGCCGGGTTTGCGCTTGTCAAGAAATCCTTGAATATCGTCGGTGGTCAGCGCGATGCCGGGCGGGCACCCATCCACCACGCAGCCAATAGCTGGCCCATGGCTTTCGCCAAATGTCGTGACGCGGAAGAGGTGGCCGAATGTGTTGTGTGACATGGAACCTAATTAAGCCGCATCGTGGTTCGCGTCAAACCAATCAATCTGGCCTTGTTGTAAACGACAGTAGCAACCTTGTGGGGTTTTCAACGTGACGATTTGGGCGGGCAGTAAGCCAGCCACCCGGCCCATGAGACAGCGACCCACCGCGCCGTGTGCCACCACCAATGTTGGGTGCTCCACTGTTGCCAGCCAATCATCCACGCGGGCCACGCCATCGGCATAGCTTTCGCCGCCTTGGGGACGCCAGTCATAGCGGGTTTCGGCATCTGCCGGAAAAATAGGAGAATCTTTCAATTCCCAAAATGGGCGGTTTTCCCAAATACCAAAACCAAGTTCGCGAACGCGCGGTTCAATTTTGATTTCGCCTTCATCTAGCTTCAACGCTGTGGCGATATAATTCATGGTCTGGCGGGCGCGGCGCTGCGGGCTGACCACGAAATTGAATCGGTCAAATTCACCCGTTTTTTCAGATAACGCGCGCGCCACCTCTTTGGCTTGGTCAATGCCATGGGCGTTTAAATCAGTGTCGATGGAACCTTGAATGAGGCCCTGTTTATTCCAATCGGTTTCACCGTGACGGATGAAATAAATGATCGGCAGATTATTCTGGAGCATTATCAACCGACATGTCAGGCGCATCAGGGTTTTTCATACCGACAACATGATAACCCGAATCCACATGATGAATTTCACCCGTCACGCCGCGCGACAAATCCGACAAGAAATACATGCCAGCATCGCCCACTTCTTCAGTGGTCACTGTGCGGCGCAATGGCGAATTATATTCATTCCACTTAAGAATATACCGGAAGTCGCTAATGCCCGAAGCTGCGAGCGTCTTGATCGGCCCCGCCGAAATCGCGTTCACACGAATATTTTTAACGCCCAAATCCGCCGCCATATAGCGCACCGATGCTTCAAGCCCTGCCTTGGCCACACCCATGACGTTATAATGCGGCATCCATTTTTCAGCGCCATAATAAGTCAGCGTCAAAAGCGAGCCACCATTGGGCATCATCTTCTCGGCACGTTGAGCAACGGCCGTGAAACTGTATACACTGATGAACATGGTGTTCGTAAAATTAGCAGCCGACGTATCGACATAGCGGCCGCTGAGTTCATTCTTGTCCGAAAAACCGATGGCGTGAACCACGAAATCCAGCGAACCCCATTTTTCCTTGATTGCCGCAAACGTGGCATCAATGGAAGCCATATCGCTCACATCGCATGGCAAAACTAAAGGCGAATTCACTTCGGCAGCCAATGGCTCAACCCGTTTTTTTAAAGCATCGCCCTGATAGGTGAATGCCAATTCCGCCCCATGATGAGCGCAAGATTTTGCAATGCCCCAAGCAATAGACCGATTATTGGCAACACCCATAATCAGGCCGCGTTTGCCAGCCATTATGCCCTTGTTTTCGCTCATTTTTATATTGCACCCAAAATTAAGACAGAATCTGCCTAAGCCCTTTGTGGCTAATGGCACAGTTAATCTTTGAAATAAAGGGAAGCCTAATTGACAAATTGTTACTAATTATGTATTTAACCATTAAGTTAATTAATTGATTGATTAAGTAATGCCTGACCCCCTCAGCCTTAAACTGCAGGCGCTATCTGACCCAACGCGTCGGGCTATTTTGGCCAAGTTGCAGGTTGATGGAGAGGCAACTGTGAATGACCTCGCAAAGCCTTTCATTATGAGTCTACCCGCCATCTCAAAACACCTGAAAGTTCTGGAGAAAGCAGGATTGATCACCCGCAGTCGGTCGGCACAGCAACGCCCCTGCAAAATATCGCCTAAGGGCCTGCAAGAAGTGGCCGACTGGATGAACAGTTACCGTGCGATGTGGGAGCAGCGGCTCGATCGTCTCGAGAATTACCTGAGCACATTGCAAGAGGAGAAGTGACCATGAGCGCGCAAACTATATTGCCAACTGACAAACCGATGATCACAACCACCCGCGTCATCAACGCGCCGCGTAATTTGGTTTTCAAAGTCCTCACCAATCCAAATCACATCTGCTTTCCTGGCTGCAATAGCCGGAATGCGCGGCGGCTGGACGGGAACGCTAGACGGGCTTACAAACTATCTGCGCAAGAAGTTGAGGGAGAGACCAAATGTTAACAACCATTGTTTTCATCGCGATTTTAGTGATCGCTTTTTTGGTCATTGCCAGCATGCGACCAAGCACGTTCAACTTGTCCCGCAACATAGATGTAAAAGCGCCTCCAGAAAAAATATTCCCGCATCTCAATGATTTCAAGAATTGGGGTGCTTGGTCACCTTGGGAGAAAATGGACCCCGATCTGAAGCGCAATTTTTCAGGTTCGGCGTCTGGCAAAGGTGCTCATTATTCTTGGGTCGGCAATAAGAAAGTGGGTGAAGGCAATATGGAAATCACCCGCTCGGTTCCTTCTTCAAATATTGAACTCAGTCTCAATTTTCTGAAACCTTTCAAAGCCAGCAACGTGACAGAATTTAAAATCACTCCGAAAGGTATCGTTACGAACGTGAACTGGGAAATGCGTGGGCCTCTGAACCTTATGATGAAAGTCATGCATATGTTTATGGATATGGACAGCATGGTCGGCAAAGATTTTGAGGCAGGCCTCACTAATCTAAAATCGATTGTGGAGCGTTAAAGCACCACCATGGCATTTAAAGATATGAGCATCCTCACCGCGTCCGTCGGCTTCACTGAGCGCGACGACCCTTTCAACTTATTTGCTGAATGGCTGAAAGAAGCTGAGGCGAAGGAGATCAATGATCCCAACGCCATGGCTTTGGCCACAGTTGATGAAGAAGGCCTGCCCAATGTGCGCATGGTCTTACTCAAAGGCTTTGATGATCGCGGCTTTGTATTTTACACAAATTTTGAAAGTCAAAAAGGCCAAGAAGTGCAGAGCGCCATGAAAGCCGCCGTAAACTTCCATTGGAAGTCATTGCGCCGCCAAGTGCGCGTGCGCGGCGTGGTTGAAAAAGTAACGGGTGCCGAAGCCGACGAATATTTCCAATCCCGTCCAAGGGACAGCCGCATCGGTGCCTGGGCCTCCCAACAATCGCGCCCGCTCGAAGGGCCATTTGCATTAACAGCAGCGGTTGCCACTTATGCAGCAAAATATGCAATTGGCAACGTGCCTCGCCCTCCCCATTGGAGCGGTTTTCGTATCCTTCCCCTCAGCATCGAATTCTGGCACGACCGACCATTTCGACTGCACGACCGTGTGGTTTTCCGCCGTGCCGATCCGAATGCGGCATGGACAAAGGCCAAACTTTATCCTTAAGTAAATTCGTCTTCGCCTGCGACAGCGGGAGAAGAAAGGGACCCAGATCGCGTCAGCGATTTGGGATAGATGAGGGCCGCTCCGCAGCATGCACTTGCCCTCACCTAATCCATTGCACCGCAATGGGCCCCTTTCCTCTCCCGCTTTGCGGTAGAGGACATTGAAATCAAACTGAGAACATAAATGTCCAACCGCACCCTCCGCCCCGAAACCATCGCCGCCCACGCCCTGCGCGCCATCGACGCCGCAACAGGTGCTGTCGTACCGCCTATTTATCTGTCCACCACTTATGCCCGCGATGAAAATTATGCGCCGCTTCTAAAAGAAAATTACGTCCGCTCCGGCAGCCCGAATGTGTGGCAAGCTGAAGACACAATCGCGGCCCTCGAAAAAGGGGCCGCCGCCTTATTGTTCGTTTCAGGCATGTCTGCAATCACGATGTTGCTCGAAACAGTACCAATGGGCGCGCATGTGGTGGCGCAGCAGTCGATGTATTACGGCACGCGCAACTGGCTTGAACTTTTGGCCGGCAAAGGCCGCATCACGCTCACCCTGTTTGATGCCAGTGATCGCGCGGCCCTCGCAAACGCGCTACGCCCCAATACCGATCTCGTTTGGATCGAAACCCCGTCCAACCCGACTTGGGATGTAATCGATATTGAGGCTGCCGCTAAAGCTGCACATAAGCTGGGCGCAATCCTCGCCGTTGACGCCACAGGCACAGCCGCCGTCACCACGCAGCCCTTATCACTGGGCGCAGACATCGTGTTTCACTCCGTTACAAAATATCTCAATGGCCATTCGGATGTTTTGGGTGGTGCACTCGTAACGGGTGAACTGAATCAACGTTGGGCTGAAATCACTTCGCTGCGGAGCAAAACCTCATCGCCTTTGCCGCCTTTCGAATGCTTCCTCCTGATGCGCGGCATGCGCACTCTTCACGTGCGCTATGCCCAAGCTTCGGCCAATGCCTTGGCCATCGCGCGCCATTTCTCCAACCATCCAAAAGTTGAAAAAGCCTTATACCCTGGCCTCGGCACCCACCCCAGCCACGACATCGCTAAACGTCAAATGACCAACGGCTATGGCGGCATGATGTCTCTTTTGCTCAAAGCTGATTTTGTTGCGGCGCAAAAATTCTGCACCAGATTAGAGGTGATTACTGCCGCAACATCTTTGGGCGGTGTTGAATCCCTCGCAGAACACCGCAAAACCGTTGAGGGCCCCACCAGCCCTACGCCTGATAATCTTGTCAGATTTTCCATTGGTATTGAAAACGTAAACGATCTTGTTGGTGATATTGAACAAGCTCTGACGGGCCTATAATAATGCAAAATAGCAATCTTCATAGAATTGATCTAATTCATCACTATCACTGCGAGTGTGAACATGAATTTTGATAATGCGCAACTTGCTTCTCTCGTAAGCGCCCTGCCTGACCCCGCAATTGTTGTTGCTGAAAACGGCGAGGTCGTAAGCGCTAATAAGCCCGCATGCGCTTTGCTTGAAGTTTCGCCCGTTGGTAAACACCTCACACTTTCCCTGCGCGCGCCAAACGTTTTGCAGGCCGTCAGTGATGCAATCATCAACCAAACCTCATCACAGGTCGAGCACATCATTCGTGCAGCGATCCCGCGAACCATTGAGGTTTATGTTTCGCCTCTGGGGCAACAAAACGGCAATGCAAGAATAGCACTGATCATTATGCGCGATCTCACTTACGAGCAACAGCTCGAACGCATGCGCGCCGATTTCGTGGCCAATGCCAGTCACGAATTGAGAACACCACTCGCATCAATCTCGGGCTTCATCGAAACCATGCAGGGTGCAGCAAAAAGTGATCCCAAAGCCCAAGCAAAATTCTTGGATGTGATGAAAACTCAAGCCGATCGCATGTCACGTTTGATTGATGATCTTCTGTCGCTCAGCCGCATTGAAATCAACGAACATCTGGCACCTTCCGGCCTGGTCAATCTGGTCGATGTGGTAAAAAAAGCTAGAGATCTTTTGAGTCCGGTTTCAAAAGAACAAAATTGCGAAGTGCGCATTGACATGCCAAACACTCTCGCAGTGACGGGTGACGAAAGCCAGCTTTCGCAAGTGGTTATAAATCTTATCGAAAACGCATTGAAATACGCGGCCTCTGGCAAGTTCATCGAGGTCGAAGGATCAGAACAGAATGGCTCTGTCCACCTCATGGTGCGAGACCACGGCCCGGGCATCGCCCCCCAACATGTGCCGCGTCTCACCGAGCGTTTCTACCGCGTGAATGTGCAAGACAGCCGCATGCGCGGTGGCACGGGACTTGGTCTTGCAATTGCCAAACACATAATCAACAGGCACCGGGGCAAACTCTTAATTGAATCTGTCGTCGGTCAAGGAAGTCAATTTTCAATACATCTTCCAAGTCTATAATATTTAATATTATCAATATCTTAATCCGTCATATAAATGTAATAAATTTGTCGCAAAGCTGTTATGGTGAGAACCTAGACACCCCCTCTTAAGCGAGAGACAGGAGAATTACACTATGAACCGCATTATGATGACCGCCAGCGTGTTGGCCATGATTGCCAGCCCAGCATTTGCTGCCCGCGACCAAATTCGCATCGTTGGCTCGTCAACCGTTTATCCATTTACAACAGCTGTTGCCGAAGCTTTTGGCAAAGCCACAAAGATGAAGACACCCGTTGTTGAATCAACCGGCACAGGCGGCGGCATGAAGCTGTTCTGTGCAGGTGTTGGCGAAGATAAGCCAGATTTTGTAAACGCATCACGCCGGATTAAGAAGTCTGAGTTTGATGATTGCGTTAAGAACGGCGTAACCGACATCGTTGAAATCAAAGTAGGCTTCGACGGCCTTTCAATTGCCCAATCAAACAAGGGCAAACCATTTGGCTTGACCAAGCAGCAAATTTTCTTAGCCTTGGCTAAAATGGTTCCAGATAAGGATGGCAATCTTGTTGCCAACCCTAACAAAATGTGGAGCGACATTGATGCTGCATTACCAGCAACAAAAATCGAAGTTCTAGGCCCTCCCCCAACATCAGGCACACGCGACAGCTTCGCTGAGCTTGCCATGGCCGCTGGTGCCGAGACCATCCCTGCGATGAAGGCGTTGAAAGAAAAAGATACAAAAGCATTTGATGCTGTTTGGAAGACCATGCGTGAAGACGGCGCGTTTGTGGAAGCAGGCGAAAACGACAATCTGATTGTTCAAAAGCTTGAAGCAAATCCAGATGCAGTTGGTGTATTCGGCTATTCGTTCCTCGAACAAAACAGCAAAGCTTTGAACGATATCAAAGTTGATGGCGTGGGCGCAACGTATGAAACCATCGCTGATGGTTCTTACAAAATGGCGAGACCTCTTTTCATCTATGCTAAGAAGCAACACATGGAGGTTATCCCTGGCATGAAGGAATTTGTCGCTGAATACACTTCGGAAAAGGCTTTGGGCGAAGATGGTTATCTGGCAGCTAAAGGCCTGATCACATTGCCTAAAGATCAAGCCACTAAGTCTGTTGAAGCTGTTAAATCTCTAGCGATTATTTCTGCCGATGGTTTGAAGTAAACGTGAGTGGAACAGTGGGGAGAGTCCGCGGATGAACCGGCTCTCCCTTTTGCTTCCTGACGTTTGTTGCGTTTATTTTGCTTTTGTTTTGAGAGGAAACGATTGACGTGATCTTGTGGAGCCTGCTCATAATTCTCGTTGCGGCAGCATGCGCGTTTATGTTTGCCAAATCGCAGGCAACAGCTTTGCAAACTGCGACTTCAGGAAGATTAGCTTCATTGCCCGGCCAACACGGCCTGCTCGCAGGTGCCGTCGCTATCCTCGCAGGCTTGAGCGGTGTGCTCGTCTCTATTCCATTTTCCAATTCCTATGTTTGGATGATGCCAGCGCTTGGTGCAGCAGCTGCAACAATTGCAGCCTTTTTTGTTGTCTCGCGCGTTACGCCTAAATGGCATGCGCGGAATAAATTTGAAGCAATTGTGATGGGCGTCTTGATCGCCTGTTCAATTGTAGCGGTTCTAACAACGGTCGGAATATTTGCTTCGGTCGTATTTGAATCTGTTGTATTCTTCCGCCAAGTCAGCATTTTCGAATTCCTTTTCACAACCAAGTGGTCGCCCACCGGAACCCCGCCCACCTTTGGCTTTATTCCGTTGCTCGTCGGAACCCTTCTGATCACCGTCATCGCGATTGCGGTGGCCACACCGCTCGGCTTATTTTCTGCAATTTTTCTGGCAGAATACGCATCGCCGCGCTTGCGACGCTGGATGAAGCCAGTTCTCGAAATGTTGGCAGGCATCCCCACCGTTGTGCTGGGTTTCTTTGCGGCCCTAACAGTGGCACCCCTCGTAAAACATACCGGTAAGGCATTAGGCCTTGATGTTGCATCAGAGTCCGCCCTTGCCGCAGGTTTGGTTATGGGCATGATGATTGTACCACTCATTTCCTCACTCTCAGACGACATCATTAACGCCGTGCCCCAATCTCTGCGCGACGGCTCCTATGCGATGGGCGCTACAAAGTCTGAAACCGTGAAACGCGTCGTTCTGCCTGCGGCATTGCCTGGCCTAATGTCGGCTGTCATGTTGGCAGTTTCGCGCGCCATTGGCGAAACCATGATTGTGGTCATGGCCGCAGGCCTTGCTGCCAATCTGAGTTTCAACCCACTTGCCGCAGTTTCAACCATGACGGTTCAAATCGCCACTTTGCTGGTGGGCGACCAAGAATTTGACTCGCCCAAAACCCTTTCAGCATTCGCTTTGGGCATCGTTCTATTCTTCATCACACTTGCACTAAATTACCTAGCGCTGCGCATCGTCAAAAAATACAGGCAAGCTTATGATTGAACTTTCAGCCAAGGGCTCAAACCGCCTGCTCGCAAAACGCTACGCCTCTGAAAGACGTTTCAGAGCATATGGCGCAATCGCTTTGGCCCTTACAGTAATTTTCTTAGGATTCCTGCTCTTTGATATCATCGGCAAAGGTTGGCCCGCATTTTTTGAAAGCCATGCCAGCCTCGAAGTTAAAGTTGATCCCGCTAAAGTGAGCGCGGACGATATTGCCAATGGTGATTTTGCAGGCATGATCAAGCAGTCTGTCCGCGACCAATTTCCAGACATACAATCGCGCGAAGATAAAAAAACTTTGGCCAGTTTCCTGTCGCAAGGCGCAGGTGATAAACTGCGCGATATGGTTTTGGCAAAGCCCGAATTGATCGGCCAATCTTTAAAAGCCGATCTGCTGCTCTCAGCTGATGCCGATCTTTACTACAAAGGCCTGATCGAAACTGACGATAAGCCTTTGCTTGATAAATTTAGAGAAAAACTGCCCGTCACGCGATCGGTCGCTTGGCGTTTTTGGACCAATGGTGACTCGCGCGAGCCAGAACTAGCAGGACTCCTTGGCGCAATCAAAGGATCACTATTCACAGTGGGCATCGCCATCCTGCTTGGTCTGCCACTGGGCGTGTTTGCCGCCATTTATCTTGAACAGTTCGCCCGTAAAAACCGCTGGACGGATTTGATCGAAGTCAACATCAACAATCTGGCCGCCGTTCCATCAATCATCTTTGGCTTACTTGGCTTGGCGATGTTCCTCAATTTCTTTGGCCTGCCGCGCTCTGCTCCCGTCGTCGGCGGGCTGGTCTTGGCGTTACTTGTGCTGCCAACGATTATCATCGCGTCTCGCGCTGCTTTGCGCGCCGTGCCGCCATCCATCAAAGAAGCAGCCTTGGGTGTAGGCGCATCCAAGCAACAAGCTGTGTTCCACCACGTGTTGCCACTTGCTCTACCAGGTATTCTGACCGGTACCATTCTGGCCCTCGCGCGCGCCTTTGGTGAAACAGCACCTCTGCTGATGATCGGCATGGTGGCCTTCATCGTCGACGTGCCTGCCAGTCCAACAGATGCAGCAACGGTGTTGCCAGTCCAAATTTTTCTGTGGTCCGATTTGCCAGAACTTGCATTCAAATCAAAAACCTCCGCTGCCATCATGGTGCTCATTGGCATTTTAATGCTGGCAAACGCCCTCGCAATTTATTTGCGCCGCAAGTTTGAGCGCCGCTGGTAAGGAAAATCATGAACCAGATGTCAACAGCCAGAGCAACGTCTTCGAACACACAAATGGTGGGTGAGCGGCAAACACACATCTCAGCGAGAAAGGTCAATATCTACTACGGCGAAAAACACGCCATAAAAGATCTTTCCATTGAGATTCCAGATCGCTCAGTCTCAGCTTTCATCGGCCCATCAGGGTGTGGCAAGTCAACTTTCCTGCGATCCATCAACCGCATGAACGATACCATCGAGGGCTGCCGCCTAACTGGCGAAGTGCGCTTGGACGATAAGAACATCTATGACAAGGATGTAGACGTGGTTCAGTTGCGCTCACACGTCGGCATGGTGTTTCAAAAGCCAAATCCGTTTCCAAAATCGATTTTCGAAAACGTAGCTTATGGCCCGCGTATTCATGGCCTAGCCAAAAATAAAACTGACTTGGAAGAAATGGTTGTGAGCAGCCTCAAAAAGGCTGGGCTTTTTGAAGAAGTGAAAGATCGTTTAAGCGCTTCAGGCACCAGCCTTTCTGGTGGTCAACAGCAGCGCCTGTGCATCGCAAGGGCCATCGCAGTAAATCCCGAAGTCATTTTAATGGACGAACCCTGTTCCGCATTAGATCCAATCGCCACGGCTCGCATTGAAGAACTGATTGATGATTTGCGCCAAAATTATTGCATCATCATCGTCACCCACTCGATGCAGCAAGCCGCACGTGTCTCGCAACTCACAGCATTTTTTCATCTCGGCACTTTGGTTGAAGCGGGCGACACCAACACCATGTTCACCAACCCACAAGATAAACGCACGCAAGATTATATCACTGGCCGCTTCGGCTAGCTTGAAAACAGGAGGCCAAAATGCCTGATCACATCGCCAAAGCCTATGACCAAGATATTCTATCTCTCAAAACCATGCTCGCTGAAATGGGTGGTCTTGCCGAGGAACAACTGCACAATGCTATTATCGCCTTAACCAAGCGCGATGCGGCATTGGCTGATGTGGTGATTGCACGCGACAATCAACTTGATCGGCTGGAACGCCAAATTGAAGAAAAAGCCATTATCACCATAGCTAAGCGCCAACCTATGGCTTTGGATCTGCGCGAAATCATGGTCGCCATTCGGGTGGCCGGCGACATTGAGCGTATCGGCGATCTTGCCAAAAATACCGCCAAGCGCGCCCACGCCATCACCGAGCCGTTGCCACGCAGGCTTTCCCCCGGCCTCACACGAATGAGCCAAATGGCCCAGGCACAACTCAAAAATATTCTCGACGCCTACAGCCATGGCGACGATGTAAAAGCCTTGGCTGTGTGGCGGGCAGATGAAGATTTGGACGCGCTTTACAATTCCATTTTCCGCGAGCTCCTCACCTATATGATGGAAGACCCGCGCAATATTGGTCTTTGCACACATTTATTGTTCGGCGCAAAAAATCTGGAACGCATCGGCGATCACACCACCAACATTGCAGAGAACACCTATTATCTCGTGCACGGAAAAACCATCGGCGAAGATCGCCCGAAGAAAGATGTCACAGCTATGATGTCAACATCGGAATTCAAATGAGCGCGTCAATTCTCGTCATCGAAGATGAAGAGCCGCTGCAAGTTTTATTGCGGTATAACTTGGAGTCTGAAGGCTATAAGGTGCGCTACTCGGCCCAAGGCGAAGATGCGCTTTACCTCATCAATGAAGAAAAACCGGATTTGATTTTGCTGGATTGGATGTTGCCTGGAATTTCTGGCATCGAAGTTTGCCGACTTATCCGTGCCAAGCCCGAAGCCCGTGATATTCCCATCATCATGCTCACAGCCAGAAGTGAAGAGGCCGAACGCGTACGGGGCTTGGCCACAGGTGCCGATGATTATCTGGTAAAGCCATTTTCCGTTCCAGAACTTTTGGCCCGCATCAAAACAATTTTGCGCCGTGTGAACCCCGATGCCGTGGCCGAACAATTGAAAGCGGGAGACTTGGTGCTCGACCGCAAAACCCGCCGTGTCAACCGTGGCCCCCGCGATATCAATCTCTCCCCCACCGAGTTTCGTCTGCTCGAACAGCTGATGAAAAACCCCGGCCGCGTCTATTCGCGCAGCCAGTTGCTTGACACCGTGTGGGGCCGCGACGCGTTTGTTGATGAGCGCACAGTTGATGTGCATGTGGGCCGCTTGCGCAAATCCCTGTCACGCGGCCGCGAGACCGACCCGGTGCGCACCATCCGCGCCATGGGCTATGCCTTTGATGAGCGATTTGGTCGAACCGCCTGAAATGTCATCTAGATCAACCTGAACTTTGACGGAATCGTCAAAGTTCGGAAAAGTTGATCGAAAATATAAACTCAGGGCGATTTGACTTTTCTATGAAAATTCAAAACGCTTAGTGGGCTTGCATGTCTGCGCTGAGAGTATTACATCTCGTCCGAAACAAAGATGAAAGAATGTTATGCACGCGTTAGAATGGTTAATTCTCACCCTCATTTCTCTATACAAATGGGTCTTCATAGCGATGATCGTCATGAGCTGGCTTTTCCAGTTCAACATCATCAACAATAATAACCAGACTGTGAGGCAAATTTACAGAACGCTTTCAAGTCTGACTGAGCCGGTTTCGAGGCCTATTCGGCGTCTGTTGCCCGATTTGGGCGGAATGGATATTTCCCCGATCTTTGTGTTCATCGGTCTCCAATTTTTGGAAATCCTGATCCAAGAATATTGGCCAAGGTTGTTTTATTAGACTCTCAACTTTGTTGATTGATCCATTACTTTAACTCGTCATCCCCGCGAAAGCGGGCATCTGCGTTTTGCGGCAAAGGAAACAGAGATGCCCGCCTTTAAAACCATGGCAACGACGGGATTATCATCAATAGCGCCCAGCGTGCTGCCGCATTTAAGGCAGAAGGAACGGCTCGAATAATCCGATGACCTGAATGTTGCAGGCAGGCCACCAGCCCCAACCCATTTGACGGAAGATTTTGGAAATTCAACCCATGTGGTGGTGAGTGCGCCCGAATGGCGTTGGCACATTCTACAAGAATATGTATGCGGCTTTGCAGGAGGGCCTAAAGCCTCAAACCGAATATCCCCACACAGGCAACCTCCAGAATAAATCTTAGGTATGATGATTTACTCCTTTCCCTTATCCTTTTTGGTCGACGTCATGACGCGGTCAATATAAGCCAGCAACAAAGCTGAAAGCACAAATGCCATATGCACGATGGTCAGCCACATGATTTTGCTGTCGGTATATTTGTCAGCATTGAGAAATATCTGCAAAAGATGAATTGAAGAAATTAAGACGATCGTCGATGCCACTTTAATCTTCAAAGAGCTTGCATCAATTTTACCGAGAAAAGAAAGCTCGCCACCTTCGGCATTGTCAAACTTGCTCACAAAATTTTCGTAACCAGAGATAATCACCATCACCACAAGGCTGGCCACCAAGCTGGCGTCAATCAAACTTAGTATTTTGAGAATGGCTTCAGTCTCTTCCAAGTCCATCACATGGCTGAAATACTCCCAAAGTTTTTTCACAAACGAAATTGCATAAAGGCCCAGCGCCGCGGTAAGCCCGAGATAAAAAACCACTAATAGCCAGCGCGAAGCGAGGATTACATATTCAACAGCGTGTTCAAGTTTTTTCATGGGCGGTGCACCGACTCATCATTACGGGTTTTCCAGAGCGAGTATAAAATACCGCCCGCCAATATCGCAACAGTGACAAACAGTGAAACTGCGGTATCAATTTTCACACCCATCGGCACCAAGAAAATCTTTAAGCCTACGAGTGTGAGGATCGTAGCCAACGAAGTTTGCAAGTATTTAAACCGGTGGATGGCAGCGGCCAGAGCAAAATAAAGCGAGCGCAATCCCAAAATAGCAAAGATGTTCGAGGTATAAACAATGAACGGGTCTTGCGTGACTGCAAACACGGCGGGAACTGAATCCACAGCAAAAACCAAATCAATAACTTCAACAAGGATCAAAGCGACCAGAAGCGGCGTGAGATAAGTTCTAAGCTTACCAGTTGCCGGATCAATCTTTTGGGTGGTAAATTTTTCACCATCCAGTTCATTGCTGATCGGAAAACGCTTGTGCAGCCATTTTAACGCAAAATTGTTTTCCATATCAGGCGCGTGATCTTGCTTTCGAAACATGTTGATGCCCGTAAACACCAGAAACGCGCCGAACAGAAAAAGTATCCAGGAGAAAGACGCGACAAGGGCTGCACCCACGCCAATCAATATGGCGCGAAAAACGATCACGCCAAGAATGCCCCAGAATAAAACCCGGTGCTGATACATGCGCGGAATAGCAAGAAAGGTAAAGATGGTGGCGATGACAAACACATTATCCATCGCCAGGGATTGTTCGATCAAATAGCCCGTATAAAATTCAAGTCCGCTCTGCGCACCCCTGGCCCACCACACCCACCCACCAAATGCGGCGGCGATGGCCACATAGAAGGCATAAAGCTTGAAACTTTCCTTGGCGGCAATCTCGCCAGTCTTCTTGTGCAACACGCCGAGATCGAAAACCAGCAATGCCACAACCACTGCTACAAAGGCATACCAAAAATAAAGTGGTGTCCCAAGAAATTGACTGGTGGTGATAGTTTCGATGAATGGCATGTGTGGCCCTCTGTTTTGATGTTGCTCAAATCAGCTCCGACATCGCGCAACGCTGAAAAGCATTACGCCAGAGGGGACCGGCGCTGATCATGCTTAAATAGTGGACAAAATATAATGTTCAAGGGGCGAGCATAAGATTTTTTGAAAAAACCATAAGTCTCGGCTATTTAACCTGAAACCTTTGGATAATTTCAGCGCCATGCCCCACTCCACCCCCATCACCTGCATCGCCAGATCAAACGACCGCCTCGGCGAAGGCTGCATGTGGGATGAAAAAGAGCAAGTTCTCTGGTGGCTGGATATTCCACTCCCGTCACGCATTCACAAGCTTGATCCCGCAACGGGTGCGCATCGCAGCTGGCAATTCAATGTGATATTGACAGCCATGGTTTTAAAGCCCGATGGCACATTGCTGGTGGGCGGCGAGCATGGGCTCTATCATTTCAATCCAGCAACGGGTGCGCTCACAGAATTTGTGCAACCCGAAAACATCAAAGGCAATCGCGGCAATGATGGCGCGGCCGATGCGGCGGGCCGCTTTTGGTTTGGAACCATGCAGCAGAACATCGGGCCAAAGGGCGAAGACCTCGACATCACTAGAAATTCTGGTGTCCTCTACCGTGTTGAGAAAGACGGCACTTCTACTAAAATATTTGAAGACGTAGGCGTTTCCAATGGCCCCTGCTGGTCGCCTGATAACAAGATTTTCTATTTCTCAGACTCGCGCGCCCAAATCATCTGGGCGTTCGATTTTGATTTAGGCACTGGCACCCTCGCCAACAAACGCATCCACAACGAAACGAAGGATCACGGCTACCCTGATGGCGCGACGGTGGATGCAGAAGGCTTCCTCTGGTCAGCCCGCTGGGAAGGCAGCTGCATATTGCGCATCGATCCCAGAGGCCGCATCGACCGCATTGTCGAAATGCCAGCCTCGCGCCCAACTTGCGTCTGCTTTGGCGGTGCAGACCTTGACACGATTTATGTGACCTCATCAAAAGCCCACGTGGCCGATGACGTGTTGCAGCGCCATCCATTGCAAGGCGGCGTCTTCTGTTTTGATCCACATGTAAAAGGTTTTGCCAAACACCGTTTCGGCGGCTAATTGTATGACAAATTAGGGAGCCAGCTAAAATGAACCTCATCCAATTTGTCGACGTCAAAAATAAACGCGCCGTCGGCCTGGTCAGCGGCGGCAAAATCATCAAACTGAAAAGTGTTGACCGCATGACATCGCTGGCAACGCGCGCCCTCAAAGATGGCAAGTCGCTCAATGCAACGGCCAAAACTTTGGCGACCGCAACAACCGAAGATTACGCTGCGGCCCTGAAAGAAAAACGCGTGTTGCCGCCCTTGACCCATGATGATGCCGCCCATTGCATCATCACCGGCACCGGCCTCACCCATCTGGGATCCGCATCGGCACGAGACTCAATGCATCAAAAACTGGGCGGCGGCGAAGCAACCCTCACCGACTCGCTCAAAATGTTCAAACAAGGCCTCGAAGGTGGCAAGCCCGCCAAGGGTCAAGCAGGCGTGCAACCAGAATGGTTTTACAAAGGCGATGGGCGCTGGTTAGTCTCCCCCGGCGGTGCACTGCCAAAACCATCATTCGCACTTGATGGCGGTGAAGAGCCTGAACTCGCGGGCCTATATATGATTGACACAAAGGGCCGCCCCGTACGTTTGGGTTTTGCCATCGGCAATGAATATTCCGATCACATCACCGAGCGCCAAAACTATCTGTTATTAGCCCATTCCAAATTGCGCCATTGTTCCACCGGCCCTGAAATGGTGTCAGGCGCAATCCCCGCCAGCATTGAAGGCACCAGCAAAATTCTCCGCAAAGGTGAAGTCGTCTGGCAAAAGCCATTTCTGACCGGCCAAGCCAACATGTCTCACACAATCGCCAATCTCGAATATCATCATTTCAAATATGATAGTTTTCGTGTGCCGGGCGATGTGCATATCCATTTCTTCGGAACCGCCACACTTAGCATTGTTGATGGCTTCCAAACCCAGGATGGTGACATATTCGAAATTGAAGCCAAGCCCTTTGGCGCAGCGCTTCGCAATCCACTCAAAGCCATGAAACAAACCTTCAAACCAAATGGTGTTAAAGCACTGTGAACAAACCTTTCATCGCCCTTGATTGGGGCACCACATCATTTCGCGCCTATCATGTGGACAGCAATGGCAAAGTGATCAAGCAGTTTGCCGATGCTGAAGGCATTCTGGCAGTGAAAGATGGCGCGTTTGAAGCGGTACTCGAAAGCCATATCGGCAGTTGGGACAGATCGTTGCCCGTGATTGCATCAGGCATGATCACATCAAGACAAGGCTGGATTGAACGTCCCTATGTTGATTGCCCCGCAAGTCCGGCAGATTTAGCGAAAGCCATTCACCAATACAAAACCAAATCTGGGCGCATCATTCATTTCATTACGGGCCTTCATTTCAAGAGCCCCAGTATCGGCCATGACGTTATGCGCAGCGAAGAAGTGCAAGTGTTCGGCAGCTTGGAAAGTGGCGCACATCATTTCGTAACCCCCGGCACGCACAGCAAGTGGATTGATGTCGTTGATGGCCGCATCACCAATTTTGCAACTTACATTACAGGCGAAACTTTCTCCCTCATGCGCAACCATTCCATTTTGGGTCGTTTGATGAAAGATGATGCTGATAATGAAGCTGCATTCAACCAAGGTGTAGAAAAAGCCTTCGCTGATCCTTCCGGATTATTGCATTCTCTGTTCTCAGTGCGCAGCCTCGGCCTCTTCGACGCGCTGAAACCAGAACAACTCTCATCATATCTTTCAGGCATTGTGATCGGCACTGAAGTGGCCCATGCCACATTGAGTAATGATCGTGCAGCCAAATATGTCGTACTGGCCTCTCCCAACATCGGCATGCGCTATTTGCGCGCTATGAAGATCGCAAGTCTCGATGTGGATTATGGTGATCCGCTGTCCATCATCAAAGGCGAAGCGCTGATTGCCAAACATGCAGGGATTATTTGATGAACCTTGAAAACGCATTAGACGCCTGTGGCATCGTAGCAATCCTTCGCGGTGTAACGCCAGATGAAGTGGTCGCCGTTTCGCAAACGCTTTATGATGCAGGCGTTCGCGTGGTTGAAGTGCCGCTCAACTCGCCAGAACCATTTATATCAATTGAAAAACTTTCAAAAGCCTTTGCAGATAAAATGGTTGTCGGTGCAGGCACAGTACTAACGGTGCAAGATGTCAACCTCCTCAAAACTCATGGCGGCCAGATTTCGGTTTCGCCTGATTGCAATGAAGCGACAATTTCTCGCGCCGTTGAATTGGGAATAGTGCCCCTGCCCGGCGTATTCACGCCGACCGAAGCCTTCGCAGCCATTCGCGCCGGTGCCAAACACCTAAAGCTCTTTCCCGCCGAAGTGGCCAGTCCCGCCACAATCAAAGCGTGGAAAGCCGTTCTGCCGAAACATGTGAAAATCTATGCCGTTGGCGGCGTCACCCCTGAAAACATGGGCGATTGGCTGGCCGCCGGGGCCTCTGGTTTTGGCATAGGCTCCAGCATTTTTAAGCCAGGTATGAGCATGGCGAAAATCAGTGAATCAGCGCATAGTCTGGTTTCAGCTTGGAAACGCGCAAAAGGATAATCATGAAAGTAGCATTGGTCACAGGTGCCGGATCAGGCATTGGCAAAGCATGCGCCATTGCCTTGGGCAAAGCCGGCTATGCGGTTGTGCTGGCAGGCAGACGCGCAGATGCACTGCAAGCTGTGGCCACAACCATGAGCGGCCAAACACTATGCGTGGCAACCGATATAACCAATCCCGAATCCGTTGCCGCTCTTTTCGCAGCAACACATAAAAAATTCGGCCGTCTCGATCTATTGTTCAACAATGCAGGCACTGGCGCACCCGGAACGATCATGTTGGAAGACTTAACCTTCGAGCAATGGCAAAATGTGGTGAACACCAATCTCACAGGCGCGTTCCTGTGCACGCAGCAAGCCTTTAAAATCATGAAAGCCCAAACCCCAATGGGCGGTCGCATCATCAATAATGGCTCAATCTCGGCGCATGCTCCTCGCCCCAATTCATCACCTTACACGTCGACCAAACACGCCATCACCGGCCTCACCAAATCCACATCTCTCGATGGCCGCAAATATGATATCGCCTGCGGTCAGATTGATATCGGCAATGCCGCATCAGATATGACCGCCCGCATGAACAGCGGCGTGCCCCAAGCCAATGGCTCGATTATGCCAGAGCCAACAATGGATGTCGAAGATGTGGCGCGCTCAATCGTGTTCATGGCATCGCTGCCTTTGGATTCCAATGTCCTCAATATGACTGTAATGGCCACGAAGATGCCTCTGGTGGGTCGCGGCTAAATTGTGCTGAAACTAACCCCACGTCTCACGATCCTAATCGTTTTTGCTGCCTTTGGCACCTTGGTCGGCAGCAATGCGGGCTCATTTCCTGTTCTGGTCAAACAAGCTGCGGTTTCGCGCGAGGCATTCGGATTTATGGGCGGCCTGGGCATGCTCGCCAACATTGTCGCTTTATCACTCGGCGGTTTTATGAACCGCCACGCCGATCACCGCACAATGTTATTGCTGGTACTGCCCTTGGGACTGTTGTCCCTGTGGTACACTCTGATTGTCGGCTCGCCTTTCAGCTATGGCTTATCAGTTGTCATTTTCAGTTTCATCTTAGGAACCACTGATATTTTCATGAATGCCGAAGCCTCTTTCGTGGAGCAAGACGTGGGCAAGCCCATCTTCAGCTCGTTCCACGGCAGCGCTATGTTTGGCATCGCTTTTGGAGGCCTATGCAGCAGTCTCGTTTCAACATGGTATGGCCCTTGGGCGGCGGGCATCGTTTCAATCCCATGCATTATCTATGCGTTATATGCCGTCTACAGAACGATCCCACATCGGCCCGTGGCCCGCCACCAAGAAAATCCAAAGAACGTAATTCTACCGCGCAAGCTTCTCACTTTTGTCGGCATCGCGGCTGGCTTGAATGTCTCCTGCGAGGTGGCCTCAATCCAATGGGCGGGGCAGTTACTTGAATCTATCGCCCCTCAACTGGCTGCCTATTCCGGATTGGGTTTGGCTTTCTATGGCATTTGCAGTGGTTCGATGCGTTTTGCAGGTGATGGCTTGCGCGCGCAATTTGGGGATCAGCGCACCATGGTCACATCGCTGTGCGTTGGGATATGCGGGTTGGCTGTCTTAAGCTTCGCACCCGGCTTTTGGCTTTCAGTCATCGCCTTTGCAGCTGTAGGTGCTGGGCTTTCAATCGTATTCCCATGTCTGTTCGCTTTGAGTGCTAAATTAGTTCCAGAAGCACGCGCAGCGGCGTTAGGCTATGTGTCGATGGTCGGCGGTTTGCCGCGCATTGTGCTGCCGTGGGTATTGGGATTTCTGGCACAAAATTATTCACTGAGTGCGGTGTTCGGCGCCTGCGTGGTTGTGGCTTCAACCGCATTGATTATTATCATCAGCACTTTTGCCAAGGCTGATGCGGCAGTGATAAGATAAAGGCGTTATCTTTCGATAACGCCTTCCTTAAATCTTAAGCAGCCTTACTATTATCGATTGCCTTCAGTGTTACACCTTTGCCGATCGGAATGTGGCGTGGCTTCAAGGCTTCAGGCACTTCACGCTTCAAAGCGATATGAAGCAAACCATTGTCCATATCAGCACCTTTCACTTCAACATGATCAGCAAGCTGGAAGCGACGTTCAAAACCGCGAGCCGCAATGCCCTGATGCAAAACTTCACCAGATTGTTGCTTGTCGGCCTTCTTGCCATTCACAGTCAAAGTATTACCTTTGGCTTCGATGTTCACATCCTGCGGGCCAAAGCCAGCAATGGCGATGGTAATGCGATACTCATCATCGCCTACGCGCTCGATATTATAGGGTGGATAGGTGGTTGGCTCAACGCTGGCAGCCTCGTCCAACATACGGAACAGGCGGTCAAAACCAACTGAGGAACGATAGAGGGGGGTATAGTCAAACATGTCATATTCTCCTTAAAGCAATAGTGACTTTTACGTTTGTGGATCCAACATGGCATCCACGGAGCATGATTTGGGAACCGGATTTCAGGTTTCAAGCCCTTCTCGCCCGAATATGAACGCCAGATGAACGAGACCGTCCGGTTTCATTCAACTTCATTCATCTAAATCTGATTTCAAGATGGTCAATCGGGGGCTGTCACAACCGGGACGCTAAATCTTTTAGGAGTTTGCCATGTTAAAGAAATCACTCATCGCCGCTGCCGCTCTTGCCTCAGTGGTAACCTTTGCCTCAGGCTCTGCAAAAGCCGATCCAGATATCTTTTTTGGCATTGGTTTTGGCAGCGGTTCAGGCTTCCATCGCCCAGACGATGGCTATTTCCCACCTCCAGCGCCAGTATATTCTGAAGACCCTTTTGCTGATGACTACGGCTATCGCCCCCATCATCGCCGTCATCGCTTTGAAGATACATATGTTTCACGCGTAAGCTGCTCGGGTGGTGCAAATATTCTTCGTCGCGCTGGTTTCCGCGGTGTTGAAGCTGATGATTGCTCCGCGCCAACCTACAGCTACCAAGCTTGGCGTCGTGGCGAGCAATTCGACATCCAAGTGAGCAGCCGCGGCCGCATCATTTCGGTTGATCCAGCTTATTAATGGATAAAGCGGGCGGATGAGGGTTAGCCTCGTCCGCCCATAATTTCATTTACCGTATTGATGCCGCTTTTAAGCTATGATTAAGCTATAAGGCGGCAACGCGAATTTTGGAGTGGTTGGGATGTTTACGAAGCTTATTGCAGCTGCAATGTTTTCAACAGTGATGGGCCTGACAATGGCCGCGCCTGAGGCGCAAGCGCGCCGCCTGTTCTGGTGGCAAGAAGTGCCGGCCGAAAATGGTGGCGGTTATGACATTTATGGCGACGGCCAAGACGTCAATGATGGGCAAGATGCGTTTGCGCAGGATCTTTTTAATCAAGAACAATATGACCAATATATGCAAGAGATGAACCACCGCCGTCATCGACGCATCTATGATCAATCCTACTATGATCCTCAGTTTGAAAACCCAGACAACCCGATGCCTCACGCGCCAAAGCGCAAAGTTTTGAAATTCAAAAAACCTGCTAAAGTTGTAGCCGAGCCAAAGCCTATCACAGCCCCGCGAATGGTTCCCAAATCAACAAACCCGCAATTCGCAATTAAAGCTCCGCCACGCACCAAAACAAAAAATGTGGAAAAAATTAGCAATGACGCCCCTGCAAAATCAGCTTCTGTAAGCTGCACAAAAGGTGCATCGATTGTAACCAGCTATGGCTTCAGCAGCGTCACCTCAAAAACATGTTCTGGCGGCACTTATGTTTATGGCGCAACCCGCAGCGGCAAAAACTTTGAAATCCAAGTCAGCGCTGCCAGTGGCGAGCTGACGGCGGTCAAAAAGCTCTAGATCGGCCTGAATTTTGAGAACGTGCCTTCGCCACTCCTGTGCAACGTCTGCAATCTGCCTGATCGTTCTGCCGCTGCTGGCCAACAACCCAACCGCCTCGCGCTTAAGCTCAGCCGTAAATTCTCGTCTCTGCTTGATCGTCATAAAGTCCTCCTGTTGCATTCATGCTATCAGAAGTCCCACCACTTTTTCCGGGTAAGTCCAAGCGCGTTGATCTGTATTTCTTGGCGGGACATAGAGGGGGCTCCTGGGAAAATCATCGCCGAACAAATCAAGTTGCTACCGGATGATCAGCAAGCTTCAGCCTGCCTTCAGCTTGTGGTGAAGCACGTGGAAAACATCTTTTTCAACCCCGACTGGTTCCAAGATTTGAATGAAAAGCAGAGAGAACGGCTGAACAAGCTCGCAGCCGACGGTGTCGATTCGATGGGTAGCGTTCCAGCAATGCCTATTCGCTTGGATGTTGATTTTCGCCTACCTAGAGCACTGAGATCGTCTCAAGTTTAATCACAAGATGGTATTTTGCCGTTGTGAACCCCAGTTTGCGGTCATCGGTGAAAGTGCAGCGAATTGGCATTTTGCCCAGACTCCAGTCAATTTCACCACAAAACACCAATATCCGCTTCTGGTCAAAACCCGTCACTCAGGCATCGCACAGTGCACGCCTGATGAAAGGACACAAGCCGAAATTCAAACTGATCCACTCCCAAAAAACTCTAGCTCTTGTTTTTAAGCGGGATTTGTGAATAAACCCCGCCTACAATGCAGCTTTACCCAACACTTCAAAATCGCGAGCCACCGGGCAGCCAGTGCCACGAGGTTGTAACTAAAGATGGTATTCGCCTTCGTGCGATTACGATTACCCCTGAAAATGCAAATAAAGGGACTGTCGTTGTTCTCAACGGGCGCAGCGAATTTGTTGAGCGCTATTTTGAAACGTTCAATGATCTCACAAAAAGGGGATATTGCGTAGCCAGTTTTGATTGGCGTGGCCAAGGCGGTTCACAACGTCTGCTCAAAAACCCTATGCGCGGCTATATAAACTCATTTGCCGACTACGACAAAGACTTAAGCACCATCATGGAAATGTTGGTTCAAAAACAATGTCCAAGACCTTATTTTGCATTGGCTCATTCGATGGGCGGTCAATTATTGCTGCGGGCTTTGCGCGACCGTAATTATTTTACCCGTGCTGTGATGATTGCACCATTGCTCGGGTTTCATTATGGGCGTTGGCCGCGCTGGGTTGTTCCTATTCTCACTTTCATTACGAAATATTGCGGCTTAGGCTGGCTTTGCATCCCGGGATCCGACACCAAACCTGTGATGCAAGAAAGTCAGTTTGTCGGCAATGTTTTGATGTCAGATAAAACGCGGTGGGACCGTGACATTGCTATTCTTGAAGCCCATCCCCAGCTTGGCCTTGGTGGCCCCACTTATAGCTGGCTTCGCGCCGCAATGGTGAGCATGAACCATCTTCATCGCTGGTCGCGCAAAAAAAGCCCGGCGTGCCCCACCCTGATTGTGTTGGCGGGCAATGACCGCGTGGTCGATAACCGCGAAGCCCGCAATTTTGTGGCGCAGGCTCCCGGCTTTTCCTTAACCGTATTAAACGGTTCGGAGCACGAGATTTTGAACGAAACCAAAGCCATCCGTGAGCGTTTTTGGGCCGCTTTTGATGCCTTTATGACGCCTCAAAACAATTCTCAGCGATAAATTGCTTTGTTATATTGCACGTGCTAAGTGGCCGGAAATCCCTAACGCTTGTGGCGCATTCCGGCCAAGTTGTAGACTTGGCCGATAAGAATTCGCTTTAACATCTAAATGAAAGTTGGCGCCATTATGAATTTGCGCAATATTGCTATTATTGCCCACGTAGACCACGGCAAAACAACGTTGATCGACCGTTTGCTGTCGCTTTCTGGCTCGTTCCGCGACAACCAGAAAGTGGCCGAACGCGCCATGGATTCGAACGATCTTGAGCGCGAACGCGGCATTACTATTCTGGCCAAGGTCACTTCGCTCACCTGGAAAGATACGCGCATCAACATCGTGGACACCCCAGGCCACGCCGATTTTGGCGGTGAAGTTGAACGTATTTTGAACATGGTAGATGGCGCCGTTCTCCTTGTGGACGCCGCTGAAGGCCCCATGCCGCAAACCAAATTCGTATTGCAGAAGGCCTTGAAGCTCGGCTTGAAGCCAATCGTTGTGATCAACAAGATCGACCGCCCCGATGAGCGCCATGTTGAAGTGGTCAATGAGGTGTTTGACCTTTTCGCTGCTTTGGACGCAACTGACGAGCAACTCGATTTCCCAATTGTCTATGGTTCAGCAAAAAACAGCTGGATGAGCCTCGATCCCAAAGGCCCACAAGAAAACATGGATGCGCTGTTTGATAAAATCGTCAGCCACTTCAAACCACCAGTGATCGAAGAAGGCCCCTTCCGCATGTTGGTGACAACAATTGAGGCCAACCCATTTTTGGGCCGCGTTTTGACGGGCCGTATTCGTTCAGGTTCGGTCAAAGCCAACCAAGCGATCAAGTCTTTGGGTCGTGACGGCACAACCGTTGAAACAGGCCGCATATCAAAGGTCCTTTCGTTCCGTGGTTTGGAGCGCGTTCCTGTGGATGAAGCATTTGCTGGCGACATCATCGCAATCTCAGGCCTCACCACTTCAACTGTGGCTGATACACTCTGCGATCCAACAGTCACCACTCCAATTGCAGCACAACCCATTGATCCACCAACGCTCACCATGACCTTCCGCATCAATGACGGCCCACTGGCTGGCAAAGAAGGTGACAAGGTTCAATCACGTGTTATTCGTGATCGCTTGCTGCGCGAAGCCGAAGGCAACGTTGCTCTTAAAGTGTCTGCATCTGAATCTGAAACCGATGCATTTGAAGTGGCTGGCCGCGGCGAATTGCAATTGGGCATTCTGATTGAAACCATGCGACGCGAGGGCTTTGAACTCACCGTGGGCCGTCCACGCGTTGTGTTTAAAACTGATCCTGAAACTGGCGAAAAACTTGAGCCTATCGAAGAAGTGACCGTCGACGTTGATGAAGAACACACTGGTATTGTTGTTCAAAAACTTTCAGAGCGCCGAGCCGAAATGCGCGACATGCGCCCATCAGGCACGGGCCGCCAACGTATCATGTTCCACGCGCCAACACGCGGATTGATCGGGTATCAAGGTGAGTTGATGTCTGATACACGCGGCACTGCGATTATGAACCGCATTTTCCACGCCTACGCGCCTCATGTCGGCGAAATTCCGGGCCGTTTCACGGGTGCCCTACTTTCGAACTCTGACGGTGACGCCGTAGCCTATGCAATTTTCAACCTGCAAGATCGGGGGCCTATGTTCATTGAACATGGCACCAAGGTTTATGCGGGCATGATCATCGGTGAACACACGCGCGGCAATGATCTTGAACTCAACGTCATCAAGGGCAAGAAGCTGACCAACGTGCGCGCTTCGGGTAAAGATGAAGCCGTGGTACTTACACCGCCAATCAAGATGTCGCTGGAAAAAGCCTTGGCATATGTGGGCGAAGACGAGTTGGTTGAGATCACACCTAAATCCATCCGCCTGCGTAAAATCTATCTCGATCCAAACGAGCGCAAACGCATGAGCCGCGCGAAGGATGCTGATAACGCTGCTTAATACGAGATCAACCTGAACTTTGACGGAATCGTCAAAGTTCGGATAAGTTGATTGAAAATATAAACTTTGGGCGATTTTGACTTTTCCATGAAAAGTCAAAACGCTCTAATCGATTTTAACACTCTGGCCGATTTCACTTACAATGAAATTGGCTTTTTTTATTTTATGATGTGTCATCGCGTCATTCAGTGCCGCAATAGGCGCATGCACCGCCTCATCAGTCAATTGCACTGTGCCATGATGAATGGCTAAACTTTTAGCGCTACCTAAATCCAAATGCGCTCGCACAGCCTCTTGCGGATTCATATGTAGCGGCTTCATGAACCAGCGTGGTTCATAGGCTCCGATGGGAAGCAAAGATAGTCGTGGTGCACCGAATTTCAACTTCACCTCGCGGAATGTTTCGCCAGTGCCATATCCCGTATCTGCTGCGAAATAAATAATTCCACCAGCCGTCTCAATCACAAACGCACCCCAGAGTGCTTTGTTGGTATCAGACACACTGCGCTTCGACCAATGCAGCGCTGGCATTAAAGTGATGCGCGCTTCACCGTGTTCAACCGACTGCCGCCAGTCAAGCTCCGTACACGGATAATTTTTAACGTAACGACCATTGTTCAGTGTTGTGATCAATCTTGGAGCATGAATTTTCTTCAATGCCGCAAGCGCAGGTGCGTCTAAATGATCAAAATGATTATGGCTTAGCAAAATCAAATCAATTGGCGGCAAATCCACAATCGAAATTCCAGGATCACGAATGCGCTTTGGTCCCGCAAACTGAACCGGGCTGGCACGTTTCGAAAAAAAAGGATCGGTAAGAATATTTAGTCCCGCTGTTTGAATGAGAACAGTGGAGTGCCCAATCCACGTCACGCTTAAATCCTTGCCCGCTTTTCTCGCGGCCGGCGGGGCGTGAATTTTGTTTTCAACCCGGCGCGGCCATTTCTGGCGATTTCCGCTCAATTGCCATTTCATAAGATCTCTGAATTTTGCTTCGCGCATATGACCGGGCAACACAAACCTGCCATCACGTTTCTCATAATTCATGTTTTAAGGAACTGCCGACAAAAACAAGAAAACGACGAATATTACCAAATGAACTGAGCCCTGCAAAATTGTTGTACGCCCAGTGGCCAATGTGCTTGAGCTGACGAATACAGTCAATAACAGCATCACGGTGGCTTGCGGGCCAATGCCCAAAGCCAGCTTGGCATTTTGCCAAATCGAATAAATCGCTAAAATCGGAATCGTCAGACCAATCGTCGCTATGGCTGAGCCCAGCGCTAAGTTCAAGCTGGTTTGCAGTTGATTCAACCGAGCAGCACGTACGGCCGCAAGGCCTTCCGGCAACAACACGACAAACGCTATGATAACGCCAACAAATGCTATCGGCAAACCAGCAGCGGCAACCATATTGCTAATTGGTACTGACAAGAATTTAGCCAACAACACAACGACCACGAGAGCGGCTGGCAACAATACCGAACTTAAAAATACGATTCGGTTTAAAGGTTTTAAGGAATGGTGTTCATCATCTTGCACGGGGACAAAGTAATCATGATGCAAAACTGTCTGCACAAAAACAAAAACACAATAGAGCGCCAGGCTCACAACACCAACAAACCCCAATTGAAATGCAGTATAATATGGACCTGGAGAGGAGATTGTATAAGTTGGCACGATCAGAGAGATCACCGCAAGTGTGGTGAGTACACTCAGTGCTGCAGCAGCGCCGTCAAGCTTAAAAGTCTGTTCATGGTGCTTGGCACCGCCCACCACAAGGCACAGACCCACGATGCCATTGAGCACAATGATCAAGGTCGAAAAAATAGTATCTCTGCCGATAAATTCAGCGCCGATTTTTCCCGATGACATCAGCGAAATGACTAAACCAGATTCTATAATGGTAACAGCGAGCGCCAATATAATTGAACCCAAGGGTTCTCCAACTTTCAACGCCAAGATCTTCGCATGATGAACGGCAGAAAATACCGTAGCTCCCAACAGTAAAGCAGCAATGACAATCACCGCTATATGTGTTTCAGGAATGAGGTGTAAAAACCTCAGCGCAAGTAAAATTACGCCAAGCACCAAGCTTGAAGTGAGCAATAACGGCAGCTTATTGATGTTTTCAGAATTCATAGACATGCGTGGATTTCCGGCAAAGAAAATAAGATAGCCAATCTAAAATGATTTAGCCAGCAGCTGCACCCGCTGGCCAATTGGAAAAGTTTAGACCGTTCTCAAATACCATTCATAGTCGCGAAGTGTCGGCTCCGAGAAGAAGCGATCTGCTTCCACTTCTTTTAAAGTGCAGAATGTATCGACAAATTGTTTGCCGAAATATTCTTTCAAAACCGGTGCGCGGTAGAAAGCATCAATCGCTTCAAACCAATTTCCGGGGATATGCTTCGACCGACGTTGATAGCCGTTGCCTTCAATGGGTGCGCCCGGATCAAGCTTCTCCACAATGCCGTGATGCATGCCCGCTAATATAGCGCCCATAACGAGATATGGGTTGGCATCAGCGCCTGATGGGCGATGTTCAATGCGGCAAGATTTGGCAGGGCCTGCAGGAACGCGCAAAGCCACCGTGCGATTGTTAATGCCCCAGCTTGCGGCAACTGGCGCATAAGAGCTGCGACGGAAGCGGCGATAGGAGTTGGCGTTGGGGGCAAAAATCAACATCGATTCCGCCATGGTCTGCTTCAGACCGCCAATCGCGTTAAGCAGTAATTCATTCTGCGTCGGATCGTCGGCTGCAAACAAATTCACCCCATGCTCATCTTCCAAGCTGACATGAATATGCATGCCACTGCCGGTCCATTCCGCATAAGGCTTAGCCATGAAGGTTGCACAAAGGCCGTGCTTTTCAGCCGTGGCCTTAATGAGTCGCTTCAACATAATGCCTTCATCGCAAGCATCTAAAATATCCGTGCGGTGGCGCAGAACAATTTCCATTTGGCCGGGGCCATATTCAGAAATCAAAGTCTTGGCGGGCAAATCTTGGATTTCGCAATAAGCATAAAGGTCTTTGAAGAACGGTGCGAAATCAACCAGATCAGCCATATGGTAAGCTTGATAATGACGCGGGTGTGATTCATTGACCAACGAACGCGGTGGTTTGGGCACACCTTCATAGGCCGACTTTCGGTCCATCAAATAAAACTCAAGCTCAACAGCACCCACAGGGTTCATGCCAAGCTCTTCTTTGAAACGCTTCACCACACTTTGCAGCGCGTTGCGCGGATCAGCATAATGAGGTACACCATCAAGATCGCACACATGCGCTGTATATTGCGCTGATGGTTCTTCTATCCAAGGAATACGAACAAATGTGCCGGGGATGGGCCAAAGCAGCACGTCACGGTCGCCTTCATCAAACACCAATCCAGTTTCAGGAACGTCTTGCCCTGTCATATCCAGCACAAGAGCAGAGATTGGCAAGAAGCGGCCATCATTCCAAGCGGGCACCACTTCATCACGGCGCAACATTTTTCCGCGTATCACGCCGCACATATCGGTCCAAATCACATGGACTGATGTGATATCTAAATTGGCATCCAAAAATCGTTGGGCCTCAGCACCAAGCTTCGGGGTTACGATAGGCATTTTTTAACTCCAGTGGCGACTTTTCAAGCAGCCTGTTTTATCAACTCATCCGTACACTGATCTAATGTTGTGATCAATTTATCAACGTCGCTTTGCGTAGTGGCAGGGCAAATGAGCATCATATTATGAAACGGCGTGATCACCACGCCGCGGTTTAGAAGATAGTGATGCACCGCCGTATCAATGGGCTGGTGGATCACTTGGGAAGCATCGCGCCCACATCGAGGTGGTGCTTCAACACACATAAACTCAACGCGGGAACCCACGCGAGTGACATGCCACGGCAATGAATATTTGATGATGACATCTGCAATGCCCCGTTCCAGCCTGCGCGCCAGAACGATAAGAGCAGCAAATGTCTCCTCTGTCATAAACTCTTTCAGCACTGTTTTGATCAGCGCCATTTGAATCCGAGAACCTGAAAGCGTGGTACCAATGCCAGAACGGCCATCGCCATTGCTCTTCAGAAAGTTTTGAATACGGGCTGCCACTTCGGCGCTGAAACCATAAAGAGCTGCTGGGATGCCGCCAGCGATAGGCTTACCGAAGACCAGTCCGTCAGGCTTGATGTTATGGAGCTTGGCGTATCCGCCTGGGCCTGATGACAGCGTGTGGGTTTCATCGAGGATGAGAAGTGTGTCCGTTTCAATCGTCAGTGCACGGAGCTTTTCAAGGAACCCCTCATCCGGCAACACCATGCCCACATTGGTCATGACGGGTTCGGCCAGGACACAAGCCACATCGCCTTCGCGCAGTGCGGCTTCAAGCGCTGGTACATCGTTAAATTCAACAACTTTGGTATGCGCCGTCAGATCACGCGGTTCGCCCACCAAACCGGCAACCATTTCAACTTTGCCATTGTCAGCGGTAACAAACGTGTCATCCACACAACCATGATAAGCGTGATTGAAAATCAAAATCTTGTTACGGCCTGTAATTGCGCGGCACCAGCGCAGCACGGCACGGTTTGCATCTGATGCCGTAGCGGTCACTTGCCAAAACGGCAAACCAAAACGATCCTCTAACAATGCTCCCACTTCAACTGCATCGCTGGAAGGCAGCATGGTTGTGAAACCATGATGAGCTTCGGAAGCTAACACATCCGCAATCACCTTTGGCGCATGCCCAAACATTGCACCGGTGTCTCCTAAGCAAAAATCCGTATACTGATGATTATCTGCGTCGGTTAACGTTGCACCTTGCGCCTTTTCAATAAACAGCGAAAACGGCAAGCCCCAATCCACCATCCAATGCATGGGCACACCACGCAACCAATGTTGTGAAGCGGAAACGGAAAGTGCCTGGGATTTTGGGTTACGTTGGACATAGAGCTTTTTTTCTCGCCCCAACATGGCCTGAATGGCACTGTCCGTTATTTTTGACTTCACGAT
>JAYWEV010000086.1:0-5884 GCA_043779145.1 Aestuariivirga sp.
GTGAAGATTATGGTCAATCACTTTTGATGGCGGGTTTTGTTGATCCCCACATCCACTTCCCACAATATCGCATGCTGGCCGCAGCAGCCACTGATCTCCTCGATTGGTTGACGCGCTACACTTGGCCAGAAGAAGCGCTTTATGCAGATGCCAAACATGCTGCAAAAGCCGCTGATATCTTTCTATCGCGATTGTTCAAAAATGGAACCACATCAGCATTGGCATTTTGCTCATCGCATAAAGTCGGTGCAGAAGCCTTATTTAAAGCCGCACTCAAAAACAACATGGCCTTGATCACTGGCAAAACACTGATGGATCGTAATGCCATTCCAGCTGTTCAAGACACCGTCGAGCAAGGGGCGCTTGATACACTCGAACTCCATGAAATATATCACAACAAAGGCCGCTTGCGACATGCGGTGTCACCGCGCTTTGCAATCACATCAACCGAAGCGCAGCTCAAATCTGCTGGAGAACTATTGCAAATTTGCAAAGGTGCTTTGATGCAAACACATATTTCAGAAAGCGCAGCTGAAATTGAATGGATCAAAAAATTATTTCCAAATGATCGTGACTATACGGCTGTGTATGAGCGCTTCGGGTTGGTTACGGATCGCAGCGTTTTTGCTCATGGTGTGCACTTATCTGAAAGCGAAGCACAACGCTTGTATGATGCGGGATCAACAATTGTGCATTGCCCCACCTCAAATAATTTTTTAGGTTCAGGCCTTATGTCGATGAACCATCTTCTGAAAGACAATCGTCCTGTTTCACTCGGCCTTGCCACTGATGTTGGTGGTGGTACCAGCTATTCAATGCTGCAAACCTTGGGTGAGACTTATAAAGTGCAAATGCTGAACGGTCGAAAAATGAAAGCGGCTGAGCTGTTCCACAAGGCAACACTGGGCAATGCCAAGCGACTGCGCATTGATGATGAAACCGGCAGTTTGACGATTGGAAAATTTGCCGACATTATTGTTCTTGATCCCGTTGCAACAGATGTGATGGCCGCACGCCACCCGCTTTCAAATTCAATCGAGGATGTGCTGTTCGCACTTGCTATATTGGGTGATGACCGTGCGATAAAAGCAAGTTATGTTGCGGGTGAAAAAGTTCATGGAGCGTAAATTGCCATGCTGATGATGCCCAAGCCTGATGAAACTGTTCTCGCCCGTCGTTCCGAGATCGTGGCGGCACTCAAATTCATCGTGCCCGGTGAAGGTGTGATTGATGCGGCCCGTCAAATGAGCGTTTATGAATCAGACGGCCTCACCGCTTATAAGCAAATGCCCATGGTCGTGGTGTTGCCTGAAACAGTGGCCCAGGTTTCTGAAGTTTTGCGTTATGCCCACGACAACAACATCAAAATCGTTCCGCGCGGTGCAGGCACATCGCTCTCGGGTGGCGCACTTCCACTCGAAGATGGCATATTGCTCGGCATGGCGAAGTTCAATCGCATCGTAGAGATTGATTATGAAAATCGTTGCGCCGTCGTTCAGCCCGGTGTCACCAATTTGGGGATCACGAAAGCTGTCGAGCATAAGGGCTTTTATTATGCGCCAGACCCATCGTCGCAAATCGCCTGCACCATTGGCGGCAATGTGGCGGAAAATTCGGGCGGTGTGCACTGTTTGAAATATGGACTCACTGCGAACAACGTTCTGGGGATTGAGATGGTTCTGATCACGGGTGAAATTGTGCGCCTCGGTGGTAAGCATCTTGATTCAGAAGGGTATGATCTGCTGGGCCTAGTGACAGGTTCCGAAGGTCTGCTTGGCGTTGTGACCGAAGTCACTGTTCGTATTTTGCAAAAACCAGAAACAGCGCGCGCCGTGTTGGTTGGTTTTCCATCGAATGAAACAGCTGGCCAATGCGTGGCTGATATCATCTCGGCAGGCATAATTCCTGGCGGCATGGAGATGATGGATCGCCCTGCCATACATGCCGTTGAAGAATTTGTGCATGCCGATTATCCATTGGATGTTGAGGCCTTGTTGATTGTTGAGCTTGATGGCCCGCAGGTGGAGGTCGATCACTTGATTGAGCGCGTTTCCGTTATTGCGCTCAAAAATAACTCAATGAATTTACGTGTCTCAAATTCCGAAGCAGAGCGCGTGTTATTCTGGGCTGGGCGCAAAGCTGCGTTCCCTGCCGTTGGCCGCATCTCGCCAGATTATATGTGCATGGACGGCACCATCCCTCGTAAAAAATTACCCGAAGTTCTCAGCGGCATGGCCGAGCTTTCGATAAAGTATGGCTTGGGAGTGGCCAATGTTTTTCATGCGGGCGATGGCAATTTGCATCCTTTGATTTTATTCGACGCTAACAAAGCTGGTGAGCTCGACCGCGCTGAGCAATTTGGTGCGGACATATTGCGCCTCTGTGTGAAAGTTGGCGGCGTGCTGACGGGTGAACATGGTGTAGGTGTCGAAAAACGTGAATTGATGCCGGAGATGTTTACGAAAGTTGATCTGGATCAGCAGTTGAGGTTGAAATGCGCCTTTGATGATCGTGGATTGCTAAATCCAGGCAAAGTGTTTCCGCAGTTGCATCGTTGCGCCGAAATGGGCCGTGTTCATGTAAGTGGTGGCAAGATGGCCCACCCAGATTTGCCGCGGTTTTGAACGTGAACCATCAATCCGAAACCGAACTTGCCGAACGCGTGCGCGATGCAACAACGCCCTTTGAAATCATCGGCACCGGCACCAAGCGCGCAATTGGATACTCCGTAGACGGAGTAACTCTCGATCTTTCATCATTCAGCCAAATTCTCGCCTATGAACCAGAAGAACTGATCCTCGATGTTGGTGCCGGTGCAAAGCTTGCTGACATCGAAAAACTTCTCAGCCAGAACAACCAGTATCTGGCCTTCGAACCACCAGATTATTCAAAGCTGTTGGGCACCAAACATTCTGGTACAATCGGAGGTATGGTGGCTTGCAATCTTTCTGGCCCGCGCCGTTTGAAGGCGGGTGCAATGCGTGATCATATTCTTGGTCTCAGCGCCGTTTCAGGTCGCGGTGAAATTTTCAAAGCAGGTGCCCGTGTTGTGAAAAACGTGACGGGCTATGATGTACCGAAACTCATGGCAGGTTCTTATGGAACGCTTGCAGCCTTCACATCGGTCATCATCAAAACGCTGCCCAAACCTGAGGTGGAGGAAACGCTTTTGATCAATGGCCTCAATGATGCAGAAGCCGTGCAAGTGATGAGCAGAGCCATGCAATCGTCGGCCGAAGTTTCAGCCGCCGCACATGTTCCAAACCAAGGCACATATTTGAGGCTTGAAGGTATTCAGCCTTCGATCGATTATCGCCGCGACAAGCTGCTGAAATTGCTCAATGGCAAGATTGAAATTTTAAAATCGCAGTCAAACCAAGTCTGGAAAGACATTCGAGACGTTTCGAAGTTCGTCGATGATCAAACCAAGGACATTTGGCGCATATCGGTAGCCCCTTCAGATGCGCCACAGGTTATTGCAAATCTGAAAATTGAAAAGCGCTATTTATTTGATTGGGCAGGCGGCCTCATCTGGCTTGAAGTGCCGCAGGGCACGGATGGTAAGTTTATCCGAAGCGCCTTCACAGCAGGCCACGCCACCTTGATCCGCAGCACGAATAAATCCGCTCAAACCATTTTCCATCCGCAGTCTCCAGCACTTGCCGCGCTTTCGGCACGTGTCAAAAATTCCTTCGATCCTAAAAACATTTTCAACCCCGGTCGCATGGTTCGAACTCGCTAATGCAAACACACTTCTCAGATTTCCAACTCAAAGACCCGCACATCGCAGATGCAAACGGAATCTTGCGCAAATGTGTGCATTGCGGTTTCTGCACCGCCACATGCCCCACATATGTGCTGGATGGCAATGAGAATGACAGTCCGCGTGGCCGCATTTATCTGATTAAGAACATGCTGGAAAAAGGCGAGGCTGCAACGCCCGAAACCGTGAAGCATGTTGATCGCTGTTTGTCGTGCCTTGCCTGTATGACCACATGTCCATCGGGTGTGAACTATATGCATCTGGTTGATCACGCCCGCACGCATATTGAACAAACTTACAAACGACCCTTGGTCGACCGCATGCAGCGCAACGTCCTTGCCGCCGTCATGCCACGCCCTGCTCTGTTCAGACTAGCGCTGATTGCGGCAAAACTTGTGTCACCTTTCAAATCTCTGGTCGAAGCCCTCGGCGGCAAGCGGTTTTCCGCCATGCTCAACATTCTTCCTCAAAAACTAGAAGCCCCAATGGCGTTCGGAAAAGCGGGCACATATCCCGCAGCGCAAAACCAAAAAGGTCGCGTCGCCCTCCTGCGTGGTTGCGTGCAATCCGTTCTTGATCCTAATATCAACGCCGCCACCATTCGCCTGCTCACAAGGTTGGGATATGAAGTTATCGTCACCGACAGCAATACCTGCTGCGGTTCCATCACCCATCATATGGGCAAAGAGGCATCTGCGCTCGCCAGCGCCAAACAAATGATCGACCAGTGGAGCCAAGCAAAAGTCGATCACATCGTCATCACAACATCAGGTTGCGGTGTGACCATCAAAGACTATGGCCACATGCTGCGACTTGACCCTGACTATGCTGACCTTGCAAAAGTGATCAGCGCCAAGGCCCGCGATATTTCCGAGTTCCTCGCCCAAATCGAAATCCCAAAAGCACAAATGAACCTTCGTGTCGCTTATCATGCCCCATGCACGCTGCAACACGGCCAGCAACTTAAAACCCAACCGCAAGCCTTGCTCCGCAATGCTGGCTTTGATGTTCATGAAGTGCCCGAAGGCCATCTCTGCTGCGGATCAGCGGGCACTTACAATATGATGCAGCCGGACATATCCCAACAATTGCTGGCCCGTAAACTCGCCAACATTAACGCAACTGATCCTCAAATTATCGCCACGGGAAACATCGGTTGCATAATGCAAATCGGCTCAGTCACCAAAATACCCATCCTCCACAGCGTCGAACTCCTCGACTGGGCCACAGGCGGGCCAAAACCGGAAAAGCTGTCGCAAATTTAATGAATCCAGTCGCCTTGTGCGACTGGTGCCGAGGTCACAAGACCATTGCCAGTTTGTCACGGTCTTGTCATACTATCGCTAGATACCGCCTAGAGCTGAGACTATCAGCCGGTATTTTAATGGGTCACTTTGTGCTTGGCATAAGGCCAAGCATGACACGGAGGAGAATGTTACATGACTAAAATTAATGACACAAAGGCCACATTGGCCGCTGCGCAAATGTCACGCCGCAGCATGTTGAAGTCAGCTGTCGCCATCGGCGCAGTTGGTTTTTCAAGCCCAATTTTCGTAAAGAACGCTTTCTCATCTTCGGGCGAAATCAACCATATGGGTTGGGCTGGTTATGATGGCTATAAGGGTTCAATCGAAGCCTTTACAAAAAAGACCGGCATCAAGGTCAACCTCACAGAACAACCCGACAATGATACAATTTTTGCTCAAGCCAAGCTTGCTGCTCAAACTGGCGCATTCGACACCGTTGAACCAACAGTTGATCGTACCGTTTCATATGTTGAAAATGATCTCGTTGCCCCATGGGATGAGAAGAAATTGAAGTTGGATAGCTACCTGCCAGGCATGGTAGATGGCAAAGCCGGTGAAATGGCTGTTGTAAAGGGCGGCCGTTATTTCGTGCCAGCCGTTTGGGGCACAGAAGCTCTCGTATTCAACAAAGAAAAAATGCCGTTGGAATATGGCAAGGCCAGCTTGGCTGACCTCTGGGGCGAAGGCCTCGAAGGCAAAGTTACAGTTCGCGCTCACTCAGCGCTCGCATCCTTGGGCCGCGTTCTTGATGCTGAAGGCAAATTGCCAAAGCCATTCATGGACAGCTACAAAGATGATGATGTGATGAAGGCCA
>JAYWEV010000087.1:0-36119 GCA_043779145.1 Aestuariivirga sp.
GCAGGAATGCCGATGACATCCGTCATAATCTGTACGAAGCCCGGGCTTTTAGTGCCACCTCCAGTTAGGCGGAATTCGGTAACACCACCCTTCATCCCAGACTGGAACGTATCAACAATCATCCGCATTTCGTTCGATACACCTTCGAGTACGGCGCGCATTACGTCAGCGCGGTCATGGTCAAGGCGCATACCGAGATAACCACCCTTCGCTGTCACGTCGTAATAAGGCGTCACTTGGCCCTGCATGAAGGGATGAAAAACCAAGCCCTTTGCGCCGGCGGGTGATTTCATGGCGAGGTCTACCATCTCAGTATAGGGACTGCGCTTGGCTTTTTTCGCAGCAACCTGTTCAGGAATGCCCAGAATGTCGCGCCACCAGCGGAGACACACGCCAGCAGCAAATGCCGCTCCTTCTAGATCCCACATGCCGGGTACGCCATGACCGCCTAGGAAAAGCTTGTCACCTGTAACCCGGTCCACGCTATCAACATGGGCCACCATCACGGCAGATGTTCCGACGGTAAATTCGGCCATGCCTTGCTTGATAATGCCCGCACCGATGGCAGCACACTGCTGGTCACCTGCACCACGGCAAATTGGGGTGCCTGCAGGAATGCCGGTCACGGCTGCGGCGGCTTTTGACATTACACCGGCCTGTGTTGCCGTTCTGCCAATGGGGGGAACCATATCCCGCGAAAGACCGCAGAGTTTGAGAACTTGGTCGCTCCAATCCAGCTTACGAATCTCCATCATGCCATTGAGCGTGAGGGAGGCCGGATCAGTCGTCCAGTCATCAGCGCCAAGCAGATGCAGAAAATACTCTTGGCCGTTAACGACCCAGCGCGTTTTCTCAAAAATGTCGGGCCGGTTGTCGCGCAGCCAAGCGATCTTGCAGGCCGCCCAAGCCGCAGCAAGTGGCATGCCGGTATGGGCTTGATACTCCGTTGCGGACATTGTTTCCGCAAATTTGCCTTCATAGGCTTGGGCACGACCATCATTCCAGACAATCGAAGGCGCAAGCGGCTGCTTCTTGGCATCCAGCAAACCGAACGTGCCTCGCTGGCTTGAGAAGCCCACAGATTTATAAGATGATGGAGGAAGATTGGCAGCTTTAATGGCTTGTTTAGACGCTACGCAAATGCCGTCCCATACGTCGGCAAAATCTTGCTCGACCCAGCCTGCACGTGGGAAGCTGCAGGCATATTCTTTATAGCCCATGGCAATTTCGTTGCCCTTATCGTCATAGATGGCAACGGTCGTGCCTGTCGTACCGGCGTCAATGCCGATGAAAGCTTTGGTGGTTTTTCCCGCCATGTTTAGTCTCCCATTTATTGTTTTGGTGTCAGTGACGCGACCCATTTATTCACCGTTTCAAGAAAGCGCCGGCGTTTCTGCTGTTCGACTTCAGGCCATGATGCAATCAGCCGCGCCTTGTCTTCGGCGGGCTGTTGTGAAGGGCCAAGCATTTGTGTCACATCAACGGCAATTTGTGTATCGTCCTGCCCGTTCCATGTGTTGTTGACACGCATGCCAAAGGGCAACATTGCATCATGCCATGTGGCGTCGAGAACAACTGGTGTGCCGTTGATCTCGGCACGCAGAATATTATGAACGTCGCGAATACCATCTCTCGCAGCATCAGAAAGTTCAACCGGAACATTCCGCGCGCCACGGAACGGAGTTGCAAAGTCACCCAGCACAAGTTCCACATGCGCTTTAATACCGATCTGATTCAGCATCGCGGAAAGCAAAATGTGTTTGCTCGAGCAAGAGCCCGCGCGGCGCAGCAAAATGCCTTCAATGCTGCGATCACCTGTTGAGAGATACGGTAACTGTCGTACGGCATGAAACACCGAGGTTGCATCAGCCTTTTGCCCACGGTGCTCGATTTGCGTAAAAAAATCCGCAAGCGCGCGTGCCTTGTCAGGATACCTTTCACGGCTCCTTGACAAAGGCTGCATCAGAAATAGGCCCGCCCATCCGCAGTTGAGAATGCATGCCATTTATCGCGGTTGACGGTAACAAAACAGCTTTCACCTTCGAGGCCGGAAAATTCAGGATTTGTTTTCACACGAATCCGGCTATCTGCCAAGTTCACATCAACGATCATGTCACTGCCCAAAAGTTCAGTGACAAATATATCGCCCTTCACATATTCATCCTTGGGTTTACTCCCACTGATTGTCAACGCATCGGGGCGAACGCCGATCCGAATGGTCTTTGAATTCTGGCCGCTGAGAATTTGACTTTGTTCCGGCGTAACTGAAATCGAGAAGTTGGGATGGGTAAGCCAGGTCTTTCCACCTTTGTCTTCGATGGTAGCGTCCATAAAATTCATTGCTGGTTCGCCGACAAAACCCGCCACCCAAGCGTTGACAGGCTTGTTATAAACTTCACGCGGCGTTCCCAATTGTTGCAACTCACCTTCATGCATTACGGCAATCATGTCAGCCATGGACATTGCTTCCAGCTGATCGTGTGTCACATAGATCATCGTGGTGCCGAGTGAGCGTTGCAGATGTTTAATCTCGCTGCGCATGTGAGCGCGAAGTTTAGCGTCAAGATGTGCGATGGGCTCATCGAAAAGGAACAGCTTGGGTTCGCGCACGATGGCACGACCAATGGCCACACGCTGTTTCTGGCCGCCAGAAAGTTCAGATGGGCGGCGCTCCAGAAGTTGACCAATTTCAAGAAGCTTGGCCGCTCCGGTTACACGTTCCTTAATCTGAGAATCACTTTGTCCGCGCAGACGCAACGGATTGGCCATATTTTCATAAACCGTCTTATGCGGATAAAGTGCATAATTTTCAAACACCATGGCAACGTCACGATCCTTCGGCGCAAGATCATTGATGCGCACATCGTCAAATCGAATCTCGCCCGCGCTGATATGTTCAAGCCCCGCAATCATGCGCATTGTTGACGACTTCCCACATCCGGACGGCCCAAGGACGGACAAAAAAGTTCCGTCCGGACAGTTGATATTCAAGTCTTTGACGGCGGCGAATTCGCCGTAGTGCTTCCAGACCTTGTCGATTGTTACGGTTGCCATAAATGTTCTCCAACTATTCCTTGACTGCGCCCATGGTAAGACCAGTGACAAGATATTTCCGAATGACGAGACCGAGCAGCATCATCGGCAGAGTCGTGACGGTACCGGCGGCCATAATGGTGCCCCACTGGATGTTCTGAGGCTGCACCAGTTCCTTCGTAGCGACTGGCAATGTCTTTGCATCGCCTGAACCGATGATGGCAGCAAACAGAAAGTCGTTCCATGCAAAGAGTATGCACAACACCACAAAGGCGGCAATGCCGGGCGCCACCAGTGGCAGGATGGAAATCAACGCCTTGGGGCGCGAAGCGCCATCAACCATCTGCGCTTCTTCGATGGCATATGGCACATTGTCAAAGAAGCCCTTCAGAATCCAAATCGCAAAGGGCAGATTGAAGGTGGTGTAAGCCAGGATAAGACCCGGGAGCGAGCCAACAAGGTTGAGGCTCCGAAAAATAGCAAAAAGCGGCACAAGAACTGCGACAACTGGCGCCATGCGCGTTGATATGATCCAGAAGAAAACATCATTCTTCAATTTGAAGTCGGTTCGAGACAGTGAATATGCTGCCATCGAACCTAGGACTACAGATATAATGGCAGAACCGCCCGCCGCAACAATTGAATTGAAGAGATAAGTGCCGAAAGGTTGCTGGGTGAAAAGGTCGATGTAGTGTTGAAACGTCGGAGAGAAGTTGAAAAAGACACGTGCACCCAACCAATCACCGACGGCAGGTATCTGAAATGATTCTAACAGATCTTTGAAGGACGAGACGATCATCACAAAAATCGGCAGGACGGTCCACACCAAGTAAAAGGCAACAAATATTTTTGCAAACCAGTTAAACACCTTGCTGAGAGGCGTGTTGTAATTGACAATATCACGGGATGCCATTTGATATCCTTATTGGTGGGCTGAGGGTTGCTGGCGATCAAAGATGCGGACCAGCGCCTTGCCAAGAACGATCGTAACAATGAGCAGGATAAGAGCGATGGCAGCGGCGCGGCCAGGCTCTGTGAATCTGAATGATACATCGAACAGGTAAATAGGTAAAATCTTTGTGGAGTCGGCGGGGCCACCTCCCGTTAAGACCATGGCAGAGTCGATGAAGCGGAAATTGTCCATGAAACGCAACATGATTGCGATGAGTAGAACTGGATAAAGGTTCGGCAACGTGACCGAGATGAAGTTTCGGAAGGGTGATGCGCCATCCACCATGTTGGCTTCAAGCTGGTCCTGTGGCACACGCTTCAAACCTGCTAGCGTGATCAAGGTGATAAGCGGGGTCCATTGCCAAACGTCGACAATTACAATCCCCCACATTGCTGTGTGCACATCCGCGAGAATCGATTTGGCACCGAGAATGCCGAGGCTTTGAAAAATCCAGTGATACCAGCCAAAAGTGCCGTTGTAGAGAAAATACCAGACCATGCCGGCCACAACAGGTGCCATCATCATAGGCATGAGCAGTGTTGTGACGATGATCTTTTCGTATTTTGAATTGTTGAGTACGATCGCAAGAAACGCACCAATGGTGATCTGGAAGAACAGGCAGAGTACAGAATACTGCAGAAGCAACCTCCAACCGTTCCAGAATTTTCCATCATTCCAAAGTTTGGTGAAGTTGGCGAAATTATTCCACTTGATGCTGCCGATCTGAACATCATTCAAACTCATGTAGATCATCCAAAAAAATGGATAGAGCGAAATTGCGGCCAGTAGCAGGATGGCCGGAGCCATGAGCCAGTAATAGTAACTTTTTGAAGGCATCGGATTCAATATCAAGCTTTCGCTTGAAGCCTTCGGTTGAGGTCGTGATTCCACGTTGTCCAAAATTTGGCGGACACGGAACAAGCTGGCTAAAGTTGTTGAATCCTTGGTCATCGCAGTCACATCTGGCCTCTAAAGCTAATATATATCAAAATTGCTCCCTCCCCCAAAATTTGAGGGGAGGGAGCTGTGTTTGAGGCGAAATTAAACGCCGTGCAATGTGTCCAGCTGTGTCTGGATCGATTTGCAAGTTTCCTCGGCGTTTGAACCGCCGGAAATGCATTTCTGCGTTTCCGCCGCGATGATTGAGTAATACTCGTTGGCCTTGGGGATTTTTGGACCAAGCACGAAGTTTGGATCTTTGATGCCTAAATCGTAAACGGCATCAAACGTGAGCGCGTTCGGCATCTTTGTCGGACGCTTTCTGGCAGCTTGCACTTCCGGGTCAGCAAGAACTGACTTGCGTGTTGGCGTACCGCCAAGGCCTTTCAGAACACTAAGCTGATTGTTTTTCGACACAGACCAGATGGCAAAGATATAAGCAGCGCGCTTCAAGTCTTCAGAAGCATTGCCATTGATACCGATGCCGCCAATGCCGCAGTTGGTGCCGTTGACGGCTTGACCGCCATTGGTAATCCAGCTTGCCTCGCCTTTTGGACATGGCGCGTAAGCTGTCTTGCCGCCTGCTGCTTTAGACTTCTTTTCGTCTTCGATAGAAGCCGCGAACTCGTGATACTGAGTCTGCATCGCGATTTTGCCAGCTTGATAGACGGTGTTCAGTTCGAGTGTGCCATTGGCGAGATTGTCTGGATGACAAACATCTGCCAATTCCTTGAACTTCTGCATCATGAGAACCGATTGTTTATCGCCCCAGTTGGTTTTTCCAGGTGTCTTCGAGCCATAAACATCGTCAATGTTCCAGTCTGCCCAACGTCCGTTGGCAAACAAGAAGCGCTGGATGTCAAGCTGTGTCGTCCAGGCGAAGTTGCCGTGGTGCTGTGCGTAACCATAAGGAACGTCTTGACCGGATTCTTTCAGCTTCTTGAAGAATGTCGCCATATCGGTGACGTCCTTCCAAGTTGAATTCTCGTTGAACTCTAAACGCTTGCTGTATTCCTTTTCGAAGTCCTTGGTGTACTTCTCGAAAATGTCCTGGCGATAGAACGTGCAGGCAATGGCAGCATCATATGGGAGGGCAATGATCTTGCCCTTCTGATAGAAGCGTCCGCATGCTGACAAGAAATTTGGATACCATGCCTCATCGCCATAGCCTTCTGCATCTTGTGGCAAGGTGCTATCGCCGAACATCGGTGTCATGTCAGCATAGAAATCGGCAAACGGCGCGCCAATCGGCTTGTCCTGCACATAGTTGAGCACATAATCAGCCTTGCCGCTTTGCAAGTCGATGCCGACTTTCTGTTGCACAACAGGAAGATCGTCTGTGAGAATTTCAACTTCAATCCCGGTGAGATCGGTGAAGGCCTTGATATTGTCGCGGATGGCGAAAGACGGTGGTGTGTTTTCCGACATGAACTTCAGCTTCGAACCGGAATACTGTTTCCACTTGGCATCATCAGACGATGCCGCTTGAGCTGTCGTACGCGTAATTGTCGAGCCCAAGCCCAGCGTCAAACCGCCTGCGCCAAGACCTGCTACTGTGCCACCACCAAGTTCAAGAAACTTGCGCCGGTTGATACTTGTGTAGACTGCATTTTTAGGAATATTGAACATTAGATTTCCTCCTCATTTAAAGTGCTGACAGATTGAAACTGCTCTTCATGACGCATACCAATTCAGTCACATCAACTGTTGCCGTGGCTGAACTAGCTCACTGAATGGCCCCAAACTGAATTCAGGACTCCCAGATGACCGAAACCTGCCACTTCTTCTGTGCGATATCAAACTTACAGGAGAGCGTTCAGGTTCGACCTTCTCTATTGTAGAAAATTTTCACCAAAAAAAGCAAGAGAAATCTATTTGAGTTGAATGTATTAATTTGCAAACCCTAGTTTGGATTTAATTTAAACCATAAAGCAATGTTTTTAAATGTAAAATCCATAACGTCTAGATGGGGCTCCGTTTGAAAATATTTTTCAAGAATTTATTTGAATAACTTTGCCCAAATCAAAGAAGCTCAAAAATAGTGACTGTATGACTTTGAAAATTTCTCGCAACTCGACCTAAAATACGTGAGAGCGCAATGAAACTTTCAAAGAACAATCCGCTTACGCCGACCCCATTTGAAAATTTCTATCTCTCGTGCCGGCTACCAACAAACCTAAACCTTCGGACTGCGATTGAATTTTAAAGAGATTTAGTCTTGACTGAACCTGCGGAGTATTAAGAAAACTCAGGGTTATTCATATTTTTCACTGGAAAGGCGATCCAACAACATTTGTGTTTGCGTGAATGGTGTGTGAGCCCACAGCAAACAGTTTTATCAGTGTGTGCAGTGATTTGTCATTATGCGGATTAATTCTCCAACTTTTCAACATCGCAGCTATTTCACTAATTTCTCGCAATGTGTAGTTTCTTGTTGCAATTGAGCTGCGCGCACACGGCAGGCAAACCGTCGAAAGCTTTCGCAAGATGCTATGCCGCTAATGGTTCCGCGAACGTAAAATGAACTAAAAGTGTCCCACTTTTCCCCCAAAAGCGTCCAACTTTCAAAATATTACAACAATTTCAATAGCTTAATATCTGAATGGTGATCCCTGCGGGAGTCGAACCCGCCTTTGCAACGTGAGAGGCTGCCGTCCTAACCGATAGACGAAGGGACCAAAGCGCAATTGTGTTTTGGCACGATTGGCGCGGACTAAAACGAATGTATACCTCCTGCTCCATAGCGATAGCAACCCCGCAACGAGCGTGTTATAGCCCGGCCCATGTCTGAACATACCCAACAACTTGAGATCACTGCGACCGGCACTGAACGCCTCGATAAATTTTTGGGCGCAAGTTTTGCCGATATCAGCCGTGCGCGTTTCCAGAAACTGATTGCAGATGGCCAAGTCAGCTTAGATGGCAAAACCATTGACGACGGGGGCATGAAATTAAAGCCGGGCCAACTCATCAAAATCTCTATCCCCGAAGCCGCCCCCGCCGAACCACAAGGCGAGGCCATTGATCTGGACATTGTGTTTGAAGACAAACATTTAATCGTCATCAACAAGCCTGCAGGCCTCGTGGTGCACCCTGGAGCAGGAAATGAGAATGGTACGCTCGTCAATGCTCTGATTGCCCATTGTGGTGCCAGTCTATCGGGCATTGGCGGCGTTAAGCGCCCTGGCATTGTGCACCGCTTAGATAAAGATACCTCAGGCCTTCTGGTGGTTGCCAAGAATGACAAGGCCCACACCGGCCTCTCTGAACAATTTGCCAGCCATGGCCGCGATGGGCGGATGGAACGTGAATACTTGGCCTTTATTTGGGGAAAGCCTGAGCGCAGCAAAGGAACCATTGCAACAGGTCTTGATCGCTCGCCCAGCAACCGCCAGAAAATGGCAGTGTCGAACTCAGCCATGGCACGCGAGGCCATCACCCATTATGAAATGGTAGAAGAGTTCGGAAAGCCAACCATCGCCAGTTTGGTGCGCTGCAACCTAGAAACCGGCCGTACCCATCAAATTCGTGTGCACCTAGCGCATATCGGCCATCCACTTTTGGGCGATGGAACCTACGGAGCTGGCTTTTCAACCTCCAAAGTCAAACTTGCGGAAGCGGCAAGGAACAGCCTTAACTACTTGAGAGGACAGGCTTTACATGCCGCCTTGCTAGGGTTTGATCATCCTGTGACTGGCAAACACCTCCGTTTTGAGGCGGACCTGCCTGAACCGCTGTCACAACTTCTCCATGATTTACGTCTGCAATCCAATGGAACTAAAACGGCGTAGAGATAGTTATTAATCTGCAACAACAAAAGTGTCTTTTAATTTTGAAAGCACACCCTATATCTGTTGCAGCGGGGCCGCCAAAGACGGCCGAAAAGGATGGAAAAATTGGCTAAGGCAATGAATTTACCTATGATTTCTGGTGCCGATGGCAGCCTCAATCGGTATTTGCAAGAAATTCGCAAATTCCCGATGTTGGCGCCTGAGGAAGAATATATGCTCGGAAAGAGCTGGAAAGAGCATGGCGACACCCAAGCCGCGCACAAACTCATCACCAGCCATCTCCGCCTCGTGGCCAAAATTGCCATGGGTTACCGCGGTTACGGCCTTCCTGTTGGCGAAGTGATCCAAGAAGGCAACATCGGCCTGATGCAAGCCGTTAAGAAATTTGAGCCGGACAAAGGCTTCAAACTGGCAACTTATGCGATGTGGTGGATCAAAGCTTCGATCCAAGAATATGTTCTGCGCTCATGGTCGCTTGTTAAAATCGGCACAACTGCCAGCCAGAAGAAACTGTTTTTCAATCTGCGCCGCATCAAAAGCCGGATCCAGGCTTTGGAAGAAGGCGATCTGAAGCCAGACCAAGTCAAATACATCGCCAAAACGCTTGGCGTGGACGAGAAAGACGTGATCTCGATGAACCGCCGCATGGGCGGCGACACGTCGCTCAATGCGCCATTGCGCAATGATGCTGACGGCGAAGGCGAATGGCAGGATTTTCTGGTTGATAACAGCGACAACCAAGAAACTGTGCTGGTTGAAAGCCAAGAGTCGCAAATGCGTCACGGACTCTTGGGCGAAGCTCTTAGTAAATTGAACGATCGCGAACGCCGTGTCATCGAAGCGCGCAAACTGCAAGATGAGCCTTCAACGCTTGATGCACTGTCAAAGGAATTCAATGTGAGCCGCGAACGCATCCGCCAGATTGAAGTGCGTGCTTTCGAGAAGCTTCAGAAAGCTGTGAAGAACGCCGCGCAGAAAGCCATGTTGCCGAAAGGCACGCCGCTTCTAGCTGGGGCAACAATCTAAAATCATACTGTATCCCTCTTAATTTGTAGTGGGATACAGCCTACACTATGACACCGAGAAAAGGCGTAACCACCATTTAGGCGGTCACGCCTTAATCTTGAATTAGACTTTTATTTTACCGCAGCCAGTTGACCGCGGATTTCCCCATCGGGAAATTTGGCGGTATGCACATTGACATAAGTTTTACCGGCTTTGATGTCAGCAAGCTGAGCGTCGGTTATATCAGCACTGCCTTCCATAATAGCTTTGGACATATCAATTTCGGGAGCAGCCTTTGCACCAACTGCCGCTGGACCATGAATATGGGCCGCCGTTGCATCACCCGTTAGTCCATCGGCTTTTAATGTCCATGAAACTTTCTTGGTATCGGTATTGACCGTGACATGGGCCGTGCCTTTGCCTTTGCTGTCAGTGGGCGGTGTTGCTTCGCTAGCAACCATATCCGCATGAAACTTTAACATTTCAGCTTGGGCTGCTGAAACTGTTGCAACTGCCCCGGCGATAACGCCTGCAGTTATCAAAAAAATTCTCGTAATATTCATATTGTAAACTCCTCAGAATTGTTTGTTTGCCACCAAATGACAACGGTTTCCGATCGAGTTAGTTCCCAGATTTCTATTTAATTCAGAACAAATTAATGGGCTAAATTAGTAAATACCCTCGCCTTCTAGTGCTGTCCGACCCATGTTGGTATGCACCTCGGGCCCCACAAAAATCTGATCAGCATAAATTTTGCCGTCCATGGCCACCACACCCGTGGCGAGGCTCACATAATCGCGGCTGAGCAATGTGTGGCGGTGTGATGGACTCTTAACCCACTGCTGAAAAATTTTCTGCGCGGCTTGAGGGTCGTTCAAATCGGCATGGCTCAGACGCGCAGCATTTTCACCCATGCTCGGCAAAATCATTGCGCCATCATGCAAAGCGCGCATGCGGCTATCGAAGTCATGCCCGGTGCTTGCCACATGCCCCATGTAATTATTCTGCAACATATCCATGGCATGCGCCAAAGCTGCGTTATGATTGGTATCATCTGATTTAAGAGCATTCAAACCCTTGGTCCGCCGAAAGTCATTGGCCAACTGCCAAAGTTGCCGTTCTAAGTCCGAGCGCTCGGCATGAGAGGCAGCCGCCTCTTGCACCATGCGCCCCATCAATTGACGGTAGGTCTCGCGTGCCTCGACCATGGAAAAACCGCCACTGAGCGACCAGAATATGAAAACTACTAAATATAGTGGTGTTTTCAAATACAAATCCGGACTCCACAATTTCAATTTCTAAATCAACTGGGTTTTAAAAGGACATAATACGAATCACATCAAGATCAGCTATCTAGGCACTTCAAATGGATCAAACTGAGGCAATCGAATTCGATCAACTGCGCAAACACGCTGCGCAGCTTGAAAAGGATATTGCCCATTTGGTGCGGCATGATCAACTCACAGGCTTGATGAACCGGAGTTCCTTCGTGTCGGATGTTGACCGCATCATAGCGGCCACTGACTATAAAGAAAACAAAGGGGCCATGATTGAAATCGGCATTCGGGGGATCCCGCGTATCGCAGGTTCGCTTGGCCGTCATGTAGCCGACTATGTCATTTCAGCACTGGCCGCACGGTTAAACACAATGCGAGATCCAAACTCGCTTTGTTGTCGCTTGGACTATTGGAGCTTTGCAATCTTCATTCCAAAAATCCATGATCCACTTGAAGCATTGACCACAGCCAAACAAGTTATTGAAGCGTTGAGTAAGCCTGTAGACTGGGTTGATAGGCATCTTAAAGTCGAGATGGGTGCAGGCGTTGCGCTTACAGTTGAAGGCCAAAAAGACGCGCTGGAACTGTTGGAAAATGTAGGCCTTGCGCTGAAATCAGCCAATGAGAAAAGTGGTGCCGGATATAGCTTCTTTAATCCCGCACTCGCTCAAATTGCCAAGCGCAAAGCCAATGTGATGCAGGCGCTGAACGATGGCGGCGATAAACAACATTTTAAACTCGACTACCAGCCATTTTACAACACCACGACGGGTGAGCTTTGTGGCTTCGAAGCATTGATGCGCTTGCATCATACTGAGCTCGGTGTGATATCACCAACCGAGTTCATTGCCGTTGCAGAAGAATCAGGCGCCATCAACAAGCTTGGGGCTTGGGCATTGGCCGAAGCTTGTAGCGAAGCCGCAAAATGGCCGAACCATCTCACTGTTGCAGTGAATATTTCTCCCGAGCAATTTTACAACGGTACACTGATCACCGACGTTCACAATGCATTAGAGCTGTCGAGTTTCCCTGCTTACCGCTTGGAATTAGAAATCACCGAAAGCACAATGCTTAAAGATTCTGAAATGGTTTTGTCGCAGCTAAACTCACTGCGCGATATGGGTTGCGCTATTGTGTTAGACGACTTCGGCACAGGATATTCCAGCCTCAGCTATCTCTGGAAATTCCCATTTTCTAAATTAAAAATTGATCGTTCATTTGTGCAAGCTCTTGATAGCACGCATTTGGTGCGCGGCATGCTACGCTCGATTATTGATCTTTCGCGTAATCTAGGCCTTAAAATTACCGCAGAAGGTATTGAAACGCCCGAGCATGTGGCAGTGTTGCGAGAATATGCTTGTGATTATCTCCAAGGATTTTTGACTGGAAAGCCAACAAGCGCGCAAGAACTTCCAGCAGTGATTATTAAAAACTTTGCCAGCCAGTTACAAGAACAACCCTACATCGTTCTCAAAACTGCGGTTGCGCAGCAGAAAGCGTAAACGCTTTAGCCGGAGCATTTATCAATGAGCCCCTCAACTTTGCCCTTAAGAGAATTGCCAGTTTTAAAAGCAACGTTCCATATTCTAAGTGGCGTGAGTGCGCATTGGCGCCCGATGTTGAATTTGGCAATGCCTTGGTTGGCGCTCATTACATTTCTCGATATAATTGCACTTCAAATATACCCGCCACCACAGACAACAGCTCCACAATTCAATCTCAATTGGATTGACGTTGTAATTTTATTCTTGAACCTTCTGGCTACAGCTTCCGTTGCAGTCTCGTGGCATCAATTTATTTTGCGTGATGCACCCTTGAATGCCATCAAACCATTTCGCTTCGACAAAAATGTTCGGCTTTACTACACGCGCATTATTTTAATTGATGGCATTTGTTTTATACCTTTTGTAGCGCTGGCCGTGGCGTTGGGCATTACCCCGCCCGCTATTTGGCCGATCATTTTTGCCCTTCTCATTCAGCTCGCCGTTTTTGCATACCGCATATCGCTCAGCTTACCTGCAATTGCTATTGGCAATGCGGCGATCAGCTTGAAGGAATCGTTTGAAATAACCCGCGGAAACAATTTACGCATACTCGGGCTTCTGGCACTCGTGCATCTTATTCTCGTAATTGTTCTTCTAGCGTTCATAGTCGTTGTGAACATGCTCAAGCTCATCAACCCATCGCTGGGATTGATCAGCGTGTTTATATTGGGAATCCCCGTCGTATTTTTTCACATGCTGCTTGCGGCGTCTCTGCTGACGTCACTCTATGGTTTTTTCGTTGAAAAACGTGATTTTTAGTCAGCAAACGGATCTTTCATCAAAATCGTATCTTCACGCTCAGGCGAAGTTGAAAGCATCGCAATTGGGCATTGGATCAGCTCTTCCAAATAGCGCACATACTTCACAGCTTGCGCCGGAAGTGCCGACCATGAGCGCGCTCCAGCCGTTGTTCCTTTCCAACCTTCAAAGCTTTCATAAATCGGCTCTACACGCGCCTGTTGATCTTCCGCAGCTGGAAACAAATCAATCCGCTTGCCATCAAGTTTGTAACCAACACTCACTTTAATCTCGTCAAGCCCATCAAGTACATCAAGCTTGGTCAGCGCGATGCCTTGAATGCCCGAAGTTTTGATTGCTTGGCGCACTAGCACCGCATCAAACCAACCAACACGACGCTTGCGCCCCGTTACAGTGCCAAACTCATGACCACGCGCACCAATCCATTCACCCACATCATTGGCTTGTTCTGTAGGGAAAGGCCCAGAGCCAACACGGGTCGTGTAAGCCTTGCAAATCCCCAAGACATAACTCACCGCCGATGGGCCTAATCCTGAACCTGCCGCAGCCTGTCCAGCCACAGTGTTTGAAGATGTCACATAAGGATAAGTGCCATGATCAATATCGAGCAGAATACCTTGCGCACCTTCAAACAAAATCCGTTTTCCATCGCGGCGCATATCATCCAGCTTTGCCCAAACGGCATCAGAGAATGGCAAAATCTTTGGTGCAATTTCCGCCAACTGCGCCATCACCGATGCCGCTGTATGTTCAGGCTGCCCCATGCCACGACGCAAAGCATTATGGTGAGTCAACATCCGGTCGATCTTGGGGCCAATCGTTGCCAAATCCGCAAGGTCGTTTACGCGAATAGCCCGTCTGCCAACCTTATCCTCATAAGCAGGGCCTATGCCTCTGCCAGTCGTACCAATCTTGCCATCACCAGCTGCTGCTTCGCGTAATTTATCAAGTTCACTGTGAAGTGGTAAAATCAATGTGGCATTACCAGCGACGCGCAAATTATCACTCGAAATGTGAACACCCTGCTTAGTCAGCTTTTCAATTTCCGCAATCAACGCCCAAGGGTCAATCACCACACCGTTGCCGATGACGGAAAGCTTGCCCGGCCGCAAAATGCCTGATGGCAACAGCGATAATTTATAAGTCACGCCGTTGATGACCAGCGTGTGCCCAGCATTGTGCCCACCCTGAAACCGCACCACCACATCGGCGCGTTCCGAAAGCCAATCCACAATCTTTCCTTTGCCTTCATCGCCCCATTGCGCGCCGACAACTGCCACATTGGCCATGGTTCAATTCCTCTCAGACATGACAACGGCTCCTGCCAAGATTCTGACGGAGCCGTTGCAGATGCATACACCAAACCGGGTTTGGCGCAACAATCTTTAAGGGTTCATGCTGATATGCACAGCCTCTGGCGCTGTCACTTTATAACCCGTTTTGATGTCCTTTTTGGCTTTTGGCTCCAATTCAAAATTCCAGGCCAAAACGCCGCGTTTCTTATCCAAATCCGTAACTGAAGGCACGGTCATTCCGGCGAGCGTCTCAACTGTAACATCAGATTGGGTAGAGAACGGCTTGCGGTCAATCACCGTTACGGGAATGGTCACATCATGCAAATTGGTGACCGACATGTCCCACGCCAATTCCTGCACATTTGAAGATGTAATAATCCCCTCCTTGCCAGAATTGCGCTTCACCTCAGCACGCTTGACCTTGATTAGATCATCAGCACCAAAACCAAGCTTGGTGTCTTCTCCAGCGCTCAGCTGAGGCAAGATGCCCTGCCCCATAAACATGCCGTCCCGAAACAAATTGACCACGCCCGGCAAATAGGGCGCATCGCCCTTCATGGTAAAAGCAGCTGTGAGATAAGCATTTGGATCAAGCCGAGGCACCGTTATCGCTTGCAAAACTGCATCAAACTCATCAGTTGCTATCCGGACTTTTTTCGCAGTGCCGGTATTGTCAACACTCACGCGGCCGCCAATGACATAGTTCGCGTTAAAACCCGCCATTTCAATCACGGCTTGGCGCTGAATCGCCATAACATCAGCTTTTTTCAATGCGTTTTGCGCCATAAAACCTGATTCAGCCTCATCTTTTGCTTTGTCATCCGCTACCATCGGTGCCGCAGCAGCTGGCATATCGACCCGCCCTAACGCTTCAGCCATTGCAATTTGAATTGGATCTTCGCCTAAATCTGGCGCCGCCGTCGAACCTGTAGGCCGTGCCGTAGACAATGTCATCGCAACATTGTCCCAAACCTCGCCTGTGTTTTGCATCACCTCAGCGCGGCGGATAATTTCCAGCCTGGCCTTCTCGCCCTTCAAAGGAAGCGCCAGCTTCGCATCATAAAACGGCTGCCAACCCGCACCACCGATACGGTAGCTCACTTTCACTGAACCGGTCATCGCCTCAGAAGCCATTACATGCACCGACACCTGCATATGGGCTGCCTCATTAGGTGCCAAGCTCTCAGCTTTAATATTCAAATCGGCCACCAACTTATCGATCGCCTTCTGGCGCAATTGTGCATCATGAATGGATTTTGAAATCGTCGTCAGTCGCGAACCAACCAAATCAACCAAATTTCCCAAAGCGGTTGCATCAACCGTTTTCACTGATTCTGTCGTCGAACTTGGCTGCAACTGCTTATCCGCGAGTGACATCAATAATCTTTGCTGCGCCTGCGCATCCGAAACCGTTTGATCAAGCCCTGAACGCTCATCCATCAAAATTTCAATCTGATCACTAATGACTTTGCGTTTGGCATCAATATTGACCGAGGAAAGCTCAATGATCTTGGAATCAACCGAAGTGATTTCCAATCCAGCATTGCCCGCACCATCCACACGGATTGATTGCGGATCAATTGAACCCGGTAAATCCTCAAGCAGCAGCGTATGCTCCCCTGGTTTTAGGTCAACAGAACTGACCCGAATTACATCCACCCCCTGCGGATAAACTGTCACGGCATCAATGTGTGAAAGCGTTTTAATGTCATCCGCAAACGCAGGCGTAAAAGCACTGCTTACCAAAAGCAGCGCAACAAATTTAATTTTCATGATTCCCCTCCAGGTGGCCCAAACGGCCACTGGGATAGAAACAAATGAGCGCGCAAAGGCTATTCTACGGCGGGATAAAGGCAAAAAGAGACAATTGTTAAGACAAGCTTAACATTTGCGTAACCGCAATAGCTGCGGAGCTGACAAGTCGCTGATTGAGCGCAACAGACAAGCGTCAGCGAGACAGGTCTAGCTTAGAACCAAGATCAAATTGGTCTTCAAATTTGTGAATTGAGGAGAGAGAAATGTCAGACGAAACAACATTGTCACGCCGCTTAGCGCTGAAAAATATCAGCCTTTTCGGTCTCGCTGCTGTATTGGCCCCAACCATGATCGGCAAAGCGATGGCCGACAAGGGTGAATCAGAAAAATCCGAGAATTCTGGTGGTTCCAGCGGCGGGTCTTCGGGCGGCGGAACGTCGGGCGATGGTTCTGACGATTCAGACAATGAAACAGAAGCGCCAGAAACCGATGATGACGAAGATTCCAGCTCAACTCCACCAGTAACGCCGCTAGCACCTGCTAGCGCTACGCCTAACAATTCGACCACAACAAAAAAGAAAAAGAAGAACTAGGCCCTGTTGGCCATAGTGAGTTGTGTAAAAAGGGGAGCGAGTTTGCTCCCTTTTTCTTTAGTTTAATTCGTCAAATAACTGTGGCATGGTTTGTGTGGTAAGGCAATCAAACGAGAGAGATCGAAATGAATTTAAAAACTGGCCTGTTCCTTTCAACCGCGATGATCGTGATTGCGGGCATTGCTCCACACGCATTCGCAGATGAAGCAGAAGCAATGCGCCTTGAAAAGCTATTTCAAAGCTATCTTTCAGATACCAAGGGCGTCGTCGAAGTCAAAACGGATGGCGATGGCTACGCAGTAAAATTTGATATGGCTCCACTGATGGTACAATCCGGCGCTACCGTGAAACTTACGCCAGTGGAATTCAAGATGGCCAGCCAAGGCGACGGCAAATGGCAAATGGTTCAAGACCAGCCCTTCGAATTCAGCGTAGATGCAAAAGACAAGGGCGTTATGGAAGAAAAAATTGGCTCACTGAAATTGACCGGTATATTTGATGAGAAGCTGAGTTATTTCACCAAGCTCACAGCCCAAGCAAATGACATAACAGTTTCGGAAAAACTCGTCGACCCTACGACTGGCGTGGGCGACATCAGTGTGACAATCAAGAGCATGATGCTTGATCAGACGGGCACAGCTGGTGCCAATGGCGGCGTGGATGTTGTTGCCAAATACACCCTTGATGGTTTGTCCGAAAATATCAACATAGCAGGCAAACCCGAAAGTGGTATGCCGCCGATGAATCTCGTGATCAATGCCGCCACTGGCACTTATGATATCAATGGCAAAGGCCTGAATGCCAAACCAGTGTTCGATTTGGTCTCGTTTTTTGTCGCACATCAAACCAAAGAGTTGATCGGCAAAGATCAAGCAAAACTTAAGGCAGTTCTCAAAGACGGACTGCCACTTTTTGAAAACGTTTTAGTAAATGGCAAGTTCAGCAAATTCTCAGTGGCCAGCCAGTTCGGCCAATTCGGCGTGGAGTCAGTTGAGATCGTCGGCGATGTTAACGGCATAACGAAAGACGGAAAACTGCGTGAAAAAATCGCCTTTAACGGTTTAACTTTGCCGGCTGCACTGGTACCGCCTTGGGCCACAAAACTTGTACCTAAAAATCTCTCATTTGATTTTACAGTGTCGGGCTTTGATCTCGCTTCGCCCGCTCAAATGATTTTAGATCAACTTGATTTAACCAAAGAACCACCATTGCCTGATGGTTTTGAACAAGTGTTAATGCCAGTATTCATGCCTAAGGGTGTTGTTGATATAACTTTAAATCCTTCAAGCATCGACAATGAAGCTTATGGTATTAAGTTCGAAGGCAGCCTTGCTGCAGGCCCTGCCGCACGGCCCACTGGCAAAGCAAAAATTTCCGCCACAGGCGTAGATGAGCTGATGAAGATCATTCAAGAAGCGCCACCAGAAGCTGGCCTTGCCCAAGGTGCCGCACTGGCGGTGGTGGCCAAAGGCATGGCCAAAGCTGAGGCCGATGGCAGCTTGACGTGGAATATCGAATCTACGCCAGATGGAAAAGTGCTCGTGAACGGCATTGACCTTACGAAGTTAAAGTAAGGAAAAAACTACACCATTAACACCATCAAAGTAAACTAGAGCGTGATCAGATTATAGTGAGTGAACCCATTCGCTAATAACACCTAATTCCCGTGTAAGCGGGAATCTCTGTTTTCTTTGCAGCAAAAAGCAGATGCCCGCCATAGCCTGCCCTCGCGGAGGCGGGGGCGGGCATGACGGCTTAGGGTGAACCTGGTTTCATCTAATACCGCCCTAAAACTGCAGCTCTTTTACGTCCTGCACATTGGTCAATTTGCGCACATCGGCCATAACGGCTTCGGGCACGGCACCATCAGTTTCGACGATACAAATTGCATCGCCGCCTTCGCTCAAACGACCAAGGTGAAACGTCGCCATATTGATACTGGCATTTCCTAAAACAGTGCCGACAGCGCCAATAAAACCAGGCTTATCTTTGTTGGTAATGTAAAGCATGTTCGGACCAAAATTACATTCAAGCTCAATGCCCTTTATTTGGATGATGCGCGGCTTGCCATCCGAGAACACAGTACCAGCCACAGCGCGCTCATATTTTTCAGTCTTCACTGTAATGCGAATATAGGTTTCATAAGCGCCGCGCCTGGATTGTTTAACTTCGTCAACTTTAATACCGCGTTCTCTGGCCACCACTGGGGCCGACACCATGTTCACCTGCCCCATTTGCGGAGCCAAAATACCAGCCAAAGCGGCAGAAGTGAGCGCACGTGTATTCATCTCGCCCACATCGCCAGCGTACTCAATGACAATATTTGAAATCAAACCATCGGTAAGCTGCCCTGCAAAGCTGCCGAGCTTTTCAGCTAACGCCACAAATGGCTTTAGACGCGGCGCTTCTTCGGCAGAAATTGAAGGCATGTTGAGTGCATTCGTCACCGCACCTTTGATCAAATAATCAGACATTTGTTCGGCCACTTGCAAAGCCACATTTTCCTGTGCTTCACCCGTCGATGCACCAAGATGCGGCGTCGCAATCACGTTTTCCAATTTGAAAAGTTTATGATCTGTCGCAGGCTCAACTTCAAACACATCGAGAGCCGCACCCGCTACATGCTTGGAAACCAACGCATTATAAAGCGCATCCTCATTCACCAAACCACCACGCGCACAATTGATGATGCGAACACCTTTCTTCATGCGAGAGATAGCAGCCTCGCCGATGATGTCGCGGGTCTTATCAGTGAGTGGTGTGTGCAGTGTGATGAAGTCAGAGCGCGTAATGAGTTCAAGAAGCTCTACCTTCTCCACGCCAATTTCAAGTGCGCGTTCAGGCGAGAGGAAAGGATCATATGCAATCACTTTCATTTTCAAACCCAGCGCACGATCCGCCACGATCGAGCCGATGTTGCCGCAGCCAACAACGCCTAATGTCTTGTTGAAAAGCTCAACGCCCATAAAGCGGTTTTTCTCCCACTTACCAGCCAGTGTCGAAGCAGAAGCTTCCGGAATCTGACGCGCCAACGCCATCATCATTGATAATGCGTGTTCAGCAGTGGTGATCGCGTTGCCAAATGGCGTGTTCATCACAACGATACCGCGCTGTGACGCAGCCGGGATATCAACATTATCAACGCCAATACCAGCACGACCAATCACTTTAAGCTTGGTCGCAGCTTCCAGAATCTTTGGCGAAACCTTAGTGGCAGAACGAATGGCCAAGCCATCATACTCGCCAATCTTGGCGAGCAAGGCATCTTTATCTTTGCCAAGACCAGGCAGATAATCAACGTCAATACCGCGGTCGCGGAAAATTTGAACAGCAGCTTCTGAAAGCTTATCAGAAATAAGTACACGTGGGGCCATGATGGCTCTCCTCTAAAAAATGAAATGAATTAAGCAGTCGCTTGGGCATAAGCCCAATCAAGCCACGGCATCAGCGCTTGCACATCAGATGTCTCAACCGTAGCACCACACCAAATGCGAAGCCCGGGAGGTGCATCACGATATGCACCAATGTCGAAGGCAACACCCTCAGCATCAAGCAGCTTCACCATTTTCTTTGGCACGTCGTCGGAACCATCAAGCGTTAAGCACACTGAAGTATTTGAACGTGTTGCCGGAACGTTCGCCAAATGATGCGCATAAGATGTCTTGGAAATCCAAGCATCGATCACCGCCACATTATCATCAGCACGCTTGCGCAACGCAGCCAATCCACCAATCGATTTGGCCCATTCCAACGCCATCACATAATCTTCGACGCATAGCATCGAAGGCGTATTGATTGTTTCGCCTTCAAAAATGCCGTCGATCAATTTGCCACCCGACGTGAGGCGAAAAATTTTTGGCATCGGCCAAGCAGGCACATATGTTTCCAATCTGGCAATAGCACGTGGGCTGAGAATGAGAACGCCATGCGCACCCTCGCCGCCTAAAACTTTCTGCCAAGAGAAAGTCACCACATCGAGTTTAGAAAAATCCATATCCTGCGCAAAAGCAGCAGAAGTCGCATCGCAAATCGTCAAGCCTTCGCGCGACGCTGGAATCCAATCAGCATTTGGAACCCTAACGCCGGATGTGGTTCCGTTCCATGTGAACACCACATCATTGGTAAAATTAATCTGCGCTAAATCCGGCAGCTCACCATAAGGTGCATTAATCTTGCGCGCATCTTTCAGCTTCAGTTGTTTTACAACATCCGAAACCCAGCCTTCGCCAAAGCTCTCCCACGCCACCATATCGACACCGCGTGCACCCAGCAGCGACCACATAGCCATTTCAACAGCACCGGTATCAGAGGCAGGCACGATACCGATTTTATAATCGGCAGGAACGCCGAGCACTTCGCGCGTTAAATCAATCGCTTTTTTCAACCGCTTCTTGCCCAAAGATGAGCGATGCGAACGACCCGTTACAGCATTGTTAAGGAGTTGAGGTGTCCAGCCCGGAAATTTCGCGCAGGGGCCAGAAGAAAAGTTAGCGCAATTCGGCTTTGAAGCCGGCTTCATATCTGTCATTTTGATCTCCATCCTTACAGATGGGAAGGCCCTCGGTGGGGAGAGCTCGCCCGACGACGCATATGGCGGAAATAGCGTCGCTAGGCAATAAAAATTAGTTGGCGGCCAGAATTAATGCGCGGTCATGCTTATCAATTGCTAAAATTTCCACGGCCGAGAGAACAACTCTATCCATATATGGCTTGAAAAACCAAGCTGGGGATAGCGCACGATCGTAATTTGCAGAAACAGAGAGCTGCGTCTCCGTACCAACCGATTGAACATTATATGTAACACTGCGCAGCTGCGCCCAACCTCGTAACGGAGTTGTGTCACTAATCACTTTCCATTCTTGTTGGTTGCCTTGGCGCGCTAGCGCCAGCAAAACCATTTCACCAACACCTTCGCGACCAAAAAATTTAATGATGCGTTTGGAGCCAGCAGCAGCACCTTCATCCACAACGGCCACGGGATGTGGCAGCATAGCAAGCATCCAAGGAAGTTTCAGATCAGGCGATGAGGCCTTATCCATTGCAGCCCAAACACGATCCGAAGGAGCCCTAATATTGATCGTGGTGCTGACCGTGCTATTGGGCGCAAAACTATAACCGCCTGATACACCTTCTAACGACATGGCACACAGGGCAATAACTGCAACAGCCAATACTCCAAAATCGTTGAGGCGATTATCATCCGGCTTCTTCTTGAAGACCATGCGAAAAACGGCGCGCAGGATGAGAAATGCCACATAAAAAAATGCGGCGATGATTGCAACCACAACCGCCAAAATCAGCATGCAAATCATCGGCCCCACAACTCTGGCCCAACCATCCGACGAACCCGCGTAAGATGGCCCTGGTAGCATTTGGCTCAAACCCAAAACGACCACCAGTAAAGCAAAACTGCCAATAGCAGATTGCTGCAAGACCCGTTGTGCCGAAAAACCCAACCCATGCGACCAAGCATCCATCGCCCAATAACAAAGCAACATGATCAAAAGCGGTGTTACAAACATCAAACCAGTCGACGCATATTTCGAAAACGCAATTTGCGAACCGTAAAAAAACGCCACAGCGATAGATAAAATATGCGGGCTAACCCAGTTCATTCTCGCAAGCATTTGTCCCCCCACGGATATTTGATGCTGACCACCGACCCAATTGGCTTATCAGAAAGCCAAATTATCGCCTATGGCGCTATTGCCACACGAAAAAAACCAATCTGGGTGAACTTATTTCAAATGCTTGCCCAAAAACGCCAACATCCGCTGCCAGCCAAGTTCTGCTGCCGCTCTGTCATGCACATCGCGCTGTTCATTCATAAATGCATGATCGGCATCATAGCGGAAAAACGCAGCATCTTTTTTGGCACGTTTTAACTCAGTCTCAAAATCATCGACCATTTTCGGTGTAATATAATCGTCGCTATTAGAATAATGCCCTTCAATCGGCACATTCAATTTCGTGACGTCAATAGCACCCGCAGGTGGCATACCGTAAAATGAAACCGCTGCTGCTATTTTCGGAATTTGGACGGCGGCCAATAAAGAAATTGCGCCACCCATACAAAATCCAACGACACCAACTTTGTCACTCGACTTTGAGAGATATTCTGCACCGCCGCCAACATTCTGCGAAACCGCGTCTTGAAAATCCAACGAGCTCATTTCAAGATTAGCCGCTGCTTGATCATGATAAGGCACCACGGCACCCTCATATAAATCTGGCGCCAGAGCGTCATATCCAGCCAACGCCAACCGATCACACACACCTTTAATTTGATCCTGCAATCCCCACCATTCTTGGATTACCAACACGCCAGGCGCGTGGTCATCCCCGGCTTTGGCAAGGTAACCGCCGATCTTTTTTCCATCGATGCGAGGAAAGGTTATAGCCGTGCCCATCTTCACTTTTCTCCTAAAAATCACCTATGGCGCACAATAAAAAACGCGCCACAGACATTTGTCTGCAGCGCATCTTTCTACGTGATCACACGCGATTGTGGATCAGAATTTAAACCGCACACCGGCTGTGATCGAGTGTTCGATAGCATCGTCACCCGTAATCATTGTATCGCGGAAATGGTAGCCCACATCCAACGCCAAATTGCTGGTCATATCAAGCGAGGCTCCAACTGTTGCACCAAGTGCAACGCCGCTGTCATTTACACCAAGACCTGAACGATTAACCCAACCATAACCTGCACCAACACCGACATAAGGCGTAATTGGCGAGTCATTTTTCCAGTCGTAATAAACATTGCCCATCACAGCGGTTGTGCTCAGTGTCGCACCAGGCGCAACGCTATAATTGCTTGTCCAATCACCAGTCACATCAGCACGGAAATTATCATTGAACTGATAACCAATACCGCCGCCGCCTGTGAATGCGCCAACATTGGCTGGTCCAGGCGATGTCAAATAGCTTCCGCCAATATCACCGCGCAGATAAAATCCAGTTATCGTAGACGCCTCTGATGGAATATCCGCATTATTATCAGCAGCCTGTGCTGAAGCCATAAACGGCAAAGAAACAATCCCCGCCAGCAAAACAATTTTAAAATTCTTCATAGTACACCTCGTTTACATATTAACCCGGTCGATGATTGAAATATGATGGGCGGATGTGGTTGGATACGGGCCGCATAATGGCTAAAATGTGAACGAATTTTTGTGTTGCTGTAATACAACGGTTTTTGGTTCGATTTAGTACAACTTGTTCATAAAACCCCGTTATAAATTAACTATGTCGTCATCCATCAGAATTAAACCAAATTATCTTGCCCTCTTGGCCCTTCTCGTCATCATTTGGGGCTCATCATTTGCCCTTAGCAAAATCGCAATTCGTGATGTTGATCCCAATTGGGTAGCTGCATTGAGGCTGACAATTGGCGGCGTGATCATTCTCTGCATTGCAATGTGGCGAAATCAATCGCCCACGTTGGCGAAAAAAAGTTGGCCGAAATATATTTGGCTTGGTGTTGTCGGCAATGCCATGCCCTTCATTTTGATCAGCTGGGGCATTCAATACACCAGTTCAGGCATCACCGGACTATTGATGGGAACAATTCCGCTTTTTGTAATTGTGATTGCGCATTTCCTGCTGCCCGATGAAAAATTAAATTGGCGCAAAGCCATAGGCTTCGTTTTAGGTTTCATCGGCGTAGTCATATTAATAAACCCACGCCACCTCATGAACGCATCTTTCCGAGGCCAAGAGCTTTGGGGCGAGCTTGCAATCATACTTGCTTGCCTATGTTACGGCATTCACAGCGTCACCGCCAAGCGACTGGGCTTCGATAAACCATTCCAACAAACTTCAGGAATATTATTGGCGGCAGCAATCTTCGCGCTGATCTTTGCCATCTTTCAAAACCCGCATGGGCTTGAAGCACTAACATTCAACTCCACACTCGCGATCATTGGTCTGGGCCTTTTCCCCACAGCCATATCAATGGTCATCGTTTATTATTTGATGGAGCGCATAGGGCCCAGTGCTGTGTCCTTTACAAACTATCTCGTGCCAATCTTTGCACTTCTGCTGGGTGCAGTAGCGTTCAGTGAAACATTATCATGGAACATCGTGGTGGCCTTGCTTTGCATTCTCGCAGGCATTGCGATCACCAGCTTCTCACACCGCTGATTTTGCAATCACCACACAAAGATCATCCACCAGCTTGCGCACCAAGCCAGCATCTTCACCTTCCGCCATCACGCGGATTAAAGGCTCTGTGCCAGATGGGCGGATAACCAAGCGACCAGTCTTACCCAGCTTCGTTTCTGCATCTTTAATCGCTGATTTCACATGCGCATTTTCAAGCGGCGCACCGCCTGCGAATTTTACATTCTTCAAAATCTGCGGCAATGGATCAAACATCTTGCACACTTCGCTCACGCGCTTGCCCTGTCGCACTACTTCGCCAAGCACTTGCAAGGCAGCGAGTAATCCATCACCCGTAGTGGCAAAATCCGACATCACAATATGCCCAGACTGTTCACCACCCACATTAAACCCATGGGCCCGCATATGCTCAACAACATAACGATCGCCAACTTTGGTGCGCGCTAACGTCATGCCCTTGGATTCCATAAATCGCTCAAGCCCAAGGTTCGACATGATCGTGGCCACAAGTCCACCGCCGCGCAAAGCGCCACGCGCAGCAAATGAAGTGGCAACCAGAGCCATAATCTGATCACCATCAATCACCGTGCCATTTTCATCGCAAATGATCACCCGGTCTGCGTCACCATCCAGCGCAATGCCGATATCAGCGCGCGTCTCGCGCACCCGTTGGCACATCGCCTCAGGATGGGTCGAACCGCATTCAGCATTAATGTTCATGCCATCTGGCTGATTGCCAATCTGAATGATTTCGGCCCCTAACTCCCACAAAGCCGGAGGTGCCGTTTGATACGCTGCGCCATTGGCCGTATCGATGACAATGCGCAAACCATCAAGCCCGTTCTCACCAACATAAGTGCGCTTAGCAAATTCAATGTAACGTGCCTTTGCATCTTCAATCCGCTTTGCACGACCAATATGATCAGAACCTGCAAGTGTGATCTTCGACGAATTATCAACCAAATCTTCAATCATCAATTCTTGATCATCCGAAAGCTTATAGCCATCAGGCCCAAAAAACTTAATGCCATTATCATAATAAGGATTATGTGAAGCCGAAATCATCACGCCCAAATCAGCACGCATCGATCGCGTCAGCATCGCAACAGCAGGGGTTGGCGTTGGCCCAAACAAAAACACATCCATGCCAGCTGAAAGCAAACCAGCAGTCAAAGCCTGTTCAATCATATAGCCTGAAAGCCTGGTATCCTTGCCGATCACCACACGGTGCCGATGCCCACCACGGCGGTGCAATTGCCCCGCAGCCATGCCGATCTTCATCACGATATCGGGCGTCATCGCACCCGTATTGGCTTTGCCGCGCACACCGTCTGTACCAAAATATTTTCGAGACATAATCTATTCCACCTAATTCCCCGAAAGCACAGCTAGTCTAAATCCTTAAACATCTGCTTTACCGGGGTCTAATGCTGCTTGGAACATGGCCAATCCTTGGCACGTTTCCACAACATCGTGAACCCGAAGTAAATGTGCACCCATCATGGCTGCTTGCAATGCACCACCGAGTGAACCCGCCATACGTTTGGCCGCAGTCTTTTCACCGGTCACGGCACCAACAATTCCTTTACGTGATAGGCCAACAAGCAAAGCAACCCCAAGCCCATGAAACAACGTCAGCTGCCGCATTAATTCAAGATTATGTTTGAATGATTTTCCAAACCCAATGCCCGGGTCAATGCAAATCAGCGAGCGAGATATTCCTGCGGCGACCGCTTTTTCTATCTGTGCCGCCAGCTCATCATAAACATCAAGTGCCACATCATCATATTTAGGGGCCAGCTGCATCGTGCGCGGCTCGCCTTGCGCATGCATCAACACAACGGGTAAGCCAGCGTTAGCAACAACCCCTGCACTCAGTGGATCAAAACCTAAAGCCGAAACATCATTGATAATTTTGGCGCCGGCCTGTGCAGCCTCTGCCATCAAAACTGATTTCCGCGTATCAACTGAAACAACATGATCCCCAGCAAGCTCCGCAATCACAGGAATAATCCGCGCGCGCTCTTGCTCAATCGACACTTCATCTGACCCTGGCCGCGTGGACTCGCCACCAACATCAAGAACATCAGCACCCTGCTCTGCCATCAGCTGCCCCTGTGCAATGGCAGTCTCAGCAACATCAAACTTACCACCGTCAGAAAAACTATCAGGCGTTACATTCACAATGCCCATGATGCGCGTCTGATTAAGCGACAACCCGGCAAAATCAGGCCGCCTGCGCGTAATGTTTTTAAACAATGGGTTAGTTTGCAATTCTGAAAATGAAACGATGCGCCGGCCAATCAGCCTACCATCGCGGGTAATTTCCTCTGCCGCCGCAAAAGCAATATCCGGCATGCCACCTAAAGAACCGGCCAAGCCACCAGCGATATGCTCGCGTGCGTCTTGGCCGAATAACAGGCTCAAAGGCCGAAGATAAATGTGTGTCACCTAAAAACTCAAGTCTGAGTTTGAGGTTCCAAACCACCCGAACGCTTGCCCGTGCGCGGAACGCTAGGCGTGTTCGAAGTTGGACGTGTCTTTACTGGTTCATCACGATTAATTTTACCACCAGCCAAAACCAGTTTCACATCTTCGCCAGAAAGAGTTTCATACTCAAGCAAGGCCTTCGATACAGCATGCAGACCGTCGCGATATTTAGTCAAAATCTTCTTGGCCTTCGCTTCGCCAGCTTGAATCAGATTACGTGTTTCAAGATCAATCAACTTCGCTGTATCTTCAGACAAATTCTTGCTCTGTGTCACACTGTGACCCAAAAACACTTCCTGCTCATTATTGCCATAACGAACCCGGCCAAGCTTATCGCTCATGCCCCATTCCATAACCATGGCACGCGCGAGTGATGTAGCCATCTGAATGTCGCCAACAGCACCATTGGTTACATTCTTTTCACCACCGAGAATAAGCTCCGCTTCACGGCCACCGAACAAAACAGCAAGGCGTGATTCACACCATTCCTTCGAAAGGCTATGGCGATCACCTTCCGGCAAATTCATGGTCACACCCAGAGCCCGACCACGTGGAATAATTGTCACCTTGTGCAATGGATCATAAGGCACTTGCAAACCAACAATCGCATGGCCTGCTTCATGATAGGCCGTGTTCTTAAGCTCTGCTGGATTCATAACCAATGAACGGCGCTCCGCACCCATCATCACCTTGTCTTTGGCATCTTCAAACTCAGCCTGCGTTACCATGCGCTTATTGCGACGTGCAGCAAGTAACGCTGCTTCATTAACAAGATTGGCAAGATCAGCGCCAGAAAATCCAGGCGTGCCCTTGGCAATAACTTTCGCATCAATATCTGGAGCCAGCGGCACATTCCTCATATGCACAACAAGAATCTGTTCGCGTCCTTTCACATCAGGATTACTAACTGTAATCTGGCGGTCAAAACGACCCGGGCGCAACAAGGCAGGGTCAAGAACATCAGGGCGGTTCGTCGCCGCAACAATGATCACACCTTCATTGGCTTCAAAGCCATCCATCTCAACAAGCAATTGGTTCAATGTCTGCTCACGTTCGTCATTGCCGCCACCAAGGCCCGCACCACGGTGCCGACCGACAGCGTCAATTTCGTCGATAAAGATAATGCAAGGCGCACTCTTCTTGCCTTGTTCAAACATGTCGCGCACGCGGCTTGCGCCCACGCCCACAAACATTTCCACAAAGTCCGAACCTGAAATCGTAAAGAACGGCACACCAGCTTCACCAGCAATGGCGCGGGCGAGAAGCGTCTTACCTGTACCTGGAGGGCCAACCAACAAAGCGCCCTTCGGAATCTTGCCGCCAAGACGTTGAAACTTTTGTGGATCCTTCAAGAACTCCACAACTTCCTGCAATTCATCCTTGGCTTCATCAACACCAGCCACATCTTCAAATGTCACGCGACCATGCTTTTCAGTCAAAAGCTTGGCTTTGGATTTGCCAAAGCCCATGGCCTTGCCAGCTCCAGATTGCATCTGGCGCATAAAGAAGATCCAAACACCCGCCATCAGGATCAGCGGCAACCAGAACATCAACAAATTGGAGAAAATTGAATCACCAGCCGCAGGCTTGAAACTAACTTCCACACCCTTGTCGCGAAGCGACTTAAGGTCACCATCAGTGATCACGCCAAATGTATCATAAACCGTCCCGCTGGCATCCTTTGCCGCAATCGACGTTCCGCCGGATGTTCCTGAATAGGTGATGCTTTTGATGGAACCATCTTCAACCTTTTTGAAAAGCTCAGAATATGTGAGCTCTTTCGTGCCCGCATGCATCGCTTGGTTTTGAAAAAGGCTAAAAAGCGCCACCAGCAAAAGAGCTATGACAATCCAAACTGCAAAATTACGAAACTGGTTCACGTTTTTCCTCAATTCCTGCCAAGCCCGAAATGAACTATTACGGCATACTAATTATGAACCCCTAACATAAGGTGTGCACTTTGTAATTCCAAGACTATTTCTTAAACATAAAACCAATAAATTCAGCATGAACGCCAGTCCCTATTCCGTGAAATGGCGCTGCCAAAACGGCGTTTCCATGGCAAACCACTGGCAATCCAGCATCTACGAAGGCTGGAATGTCGCGCCGCCGCGAAATTTCGGCGATTTTGCCTGCGGGTCGAATTTCAGCACCTTTAGGTCCTTGAACGATGAAACGGCCATCCCAGACCACTTTGCCGGAGCTCGGAATAACATTTGTTTCGTCCGAAATCCGCCCAGGCTCACGCGCGACCAAAATGTCATGTTTTCGTCCAGCAAAAATAAGCCCTCCTAAAGTGCGGCGTTTTGGCTCGTCGCTGCCCAACCACCCCCACAGAGATTGTCGAGATTTCAATTCCGGCAAATGCGCAATACCACTGAACATAAAAATTCGAGATAAAATTTCATCGCCAACATCCGCAGCAACGCTGTTCGCCTTATCGCGCTTCCAACTCAGCAGCCCCAAATCCGAAATCGACAAATGTCTCGAGACCCAATCTTCCGACTTTTGTTGCGTGGCTTTAATCGCCCGTAAAGCATACGCAGCAGATTTGGCCACATCAGCATTTCCCGCCAATTTTTCCCGAATGCGAACCCTTTCATAGTGTGGATTAAAATTACTGGGATCATCAATCCAATTCAAATTTTGCGAAAAAAGGTAATCTCGCAATTCTTGGCGTCTTGCCAAAAGAAGTGGTCGCATCACCTGCACGCCATTCCAATCGCGCACAGGCCAAATACCTGCCAAGCTCTTTGCAGTTGATGTGCGCGATTGGCGCATCACAATTGTTTCTGCTTGATCATCAGCCGTATGCGCCGTGAGCAAAACGGGCACGTCATGCGCCAAACACCAGTCGGTCATCAAAGTGTATCGTGCAAGACGCGCTTTTGCTTGCACGCCAGAACTTGGTTTTTCACCCACCCAATGCAGAGTGGCATGATTGAGCCCAAGAGCTTTGCACCACTCACCAACCTGAGCGCACTCGAGTGCAGCCTCGGAACGCAAGCCATGATCCACGGATAATACAGTGAGCGCGATTTGAGAGCTTTGCCGAGCATTCCATTGCGCAACCAAATGCAACATCGCTGCGGAATCAGATCCACCTGAAACAGCTAACGCAATATGCGGAAAACCCTGAAGCCCTGCTAAATGACTGCCAAATTGATCATCAACTTGTGGCTTAACAGCCAGCACGCTTGTATTCTGCCTGCGCGCGCTTTTTAACTTCTACGGCATTTGGAAATTCGTCACCAACAGAACCAAGCACAGCGCAACCCTGTTGGTTTTGCCCCATGCGGTTCATCGCCAAACCAAGCTTCAACATGCTGTCAGGCGCACGTCTGCTTTTCGGAAATTGCTTATAGCCATGCAAATAACTTTTCGCGGCTTCTTCATATTGTTGCTGGGCGTAATATGTCTCACCCAATTTGTACTGAGCATTACCAGCCAAATTATGATCAGGATATTTTGTCAAAAAATCTTTAAAACCGTTTTCAGCTTCTGAATATTGCAAATGCAAAAGTGACTGTTCTGAGCGCAGGAAAAGATCATCAGGCGTTTCAGGTTGCACGGAAACATTTTCAATTTTTGCAACCGCAACATTTGTTCCATCAGCCACAACGCCTTGGTCTGCGCCATCCGCTGGCACAATCAATTTGCCCTGAAAACCACCATCGCCCGTTTTACCAGCCTTATTTTCCATCGATCCTAAAATCTGTGGCGCTGGGGCAGCACCAGCTGATTGATCGGCATCAGTACCATAAATAGTTTCGCCCACTGCGACTTCGCCAGGCGCGGCTTCGCCCGGTGTTGTTTCTCGTTGAAGCTGCGTCTGCTCAATCGTTTCTACGCCTGTGGCAGAACCAGTAATTTTCTGCACCGGTGCGGCAGCAGGTGCTAGTGCAATCTTCTTCTTAAGCGGCAAAACTTGTGGCTGTTCCACGGCGCCCAACTGCTTTGGTGCCAGAGCAATTTCGCTCTGCAAATGCTTAACTGTGTTATTGAGTTCCTCAACTTGGCCCACCAACTGTTGCAGCTGCTGCTGCAATTGGTCAACCCGATTAGACATGTCGTCGGCTTGAACTGGGCTAAAGGAAGCGCTCATCAAAAGAGCAACAATAAAAATATTCCGCTTAATCATCGCAATAAATCCATAAATTCTGATGCATCAAAAAATGCAACTCAATCGCGGAAGAATTGAGGCCATTCAAAGGTCATTTTAAATAGCCTCAAACTGTAACCAAACTGCAACAGCTTAGTTCGCACCACCGGTGATTACCGTTACAGCACGGCGGTTTTGCGACCAGCATTGCTCAGCATCACACAATGCCACCGGACGTTCTTTTCCGTAGGCAATTGAAGAAATGCGGTTTGCAGCAACACCACGAGAAATCAAGAACCCACGAGCGGCAGTTGCACGGCGTGCTGAAAGCGAAATATTATATTCGCGCGTTCCACGTTCATCCGCATGGCCTTCAACCTGAACTGTTACTTTGCCATACTGCTTCAACCATTCAGCCTGCTTTGCAAGCGTGTCTTGACCTTCTTGCGAGAGCGATGTCTGATCATTCAAGAAGTAGATGCGATCTCCAACATTGGTGGTGAAATCACCCTTTGATCCCGGAGCAGAACTGCCCTCGCCCACGCCGCCAGCACCCCCATTGGGGCCAATCGGATCGATGGTGGGCTGATCTTTTTTCGAACATGCGGCCAAAGCCATAAAGCAGCAACAAATCGCCGCAAATTTAAATCCAGCTTGAGCCGTTCTCATTAATCCCACTCCATCAAAAGCGAACTCCATTTTTCCCCCAGAAAAATGGAATCACAAAAATTCAAACGCGCCATTGGCGCAAATTGTCTCCCCACGCAAGTGTGCGGAAACAGACTTAATATATTACAAACAATGGTCAAAAGACCGATTTCTCGGCATAACCGTTTGCGTTGGCCGTCATAACCGCAACAGAACGGCGAGATTGTGGCCAATTTTATTCAAAACTAGCAAAATTGCCCATTAAGCGAAGCTGATGACTGTTTTTAGTTAAGAAGTGGTGACCAAGCTGGATCAGAAGAAAACTGCGGCGTTGAAATGCGCTGCTCGTTATATCCCGTAACATCGACCGAATACAGTTGTGGCCCACCCGATTCGCCTGGCTGTTCACGAAAGAACATTAAAACGCGGCTATTGGGCGACCACGTCGGCCCCTCGTTGTGAAAGCCTTCTGTCAAAATCCGCTCGCCGGAACCATCTGGGTTCATAACCCCAATACCAAACTTGCCCTCGCCCTGTTTTGTGAAGGCGATGTATTTCCCGTCAGGAGACCAGACTGGGGTTGAATAGCGCCCTTTGCCAAAGCTAATGCGGTTCTGGTTCGAGCCGTCAGCGTTCATCACATAGATCTGCTGCGTTCCGCCGCGATCTGATTCAAACGTGATGCGTGAACCATCCGGTGAAAAACTTGGAGCCGTGTTAATCGCAGGCACATTGGTAATTCGATGCATCTGTTTAGAACGCAAATCCATTTCAAATATATTTGCATCGCGGCCATCATCGCTTTGCAAACTCATAACAACATTTTGCCCATCGGGCGAAAAGCGCGGCGCAAAACTCATGTTCGGAAAATCACCCACGATTTCTTTTTGGCCTGTATCCAAGTTAAAAAGATAAACCCGCGCCGCCTCAGCACCAATTGATGCATAAGTAATTTCTTGGGCATTGGGTGAAAAGCGCGGCGTCAACAAAATGTCTTTGCCATTGGTCAATGTGCGCGCACCAAATCCATCCTGATCCATAATCGCCAAACGCTTGATGCGCTGGTTCTTGGGGCCAGACTCGTCCACATAAACAACGCGCGTATCAAAATAACCATCAAAGCCGGTAATTTCTTTATAAATAATGTCAGCAATTTTGTGGGCAATGCGGCGTGAAACTTTAGCCGACGCTGTAAAGCTGGTGCCTTTAACCAACTCGCCAGTGTTCACATCATAAAGTTTGAAAGCCATTGTCATCTTGCTGCCCTGTGACGTCACTTGGCCGACAACCAAATTCCTCGCTTGCACCTGACGCCAACTCGCAAACTGCGGTGCAGTTTCCAAGCTTCCAATTTTTTCAATGAAAGATTCAGGTGGCAATGGCTGGAAATATCCCGAATGCGCAAGGTCATTTGCAATCACCCCTGCAACAGTCGCAGCCGTATCAATCGCAGCGCCTTCAGCAATAAATGGCGCAATCGCAATCGGAATAGGATCAATCTTGCCATTCGAATTAACGGTGCCAGTCACAGCAAATGCCTGTTGACCAATCAACACGAATAAAAGCGCAAAGCCAATAAAAATTCTATTTTGAAAACGAAATGTCATGTTAGAGCGCCATTCTTTAAGTGCCAGATGCTTGGGTTGAATCAAATTCAAAATCATTGTCTTTCCAAAGGTCATAATTTTCTACAGGAAGTTTGAAAGGTTGGCATTCCATAACAGCAGCCACGGCTGCGCGCCCAACACCATCTTGTAACGGATCCCCCGAGCCCTGAGGTTGTGGCTGCCCAGAAACAGTGCCATCGCGGTTTAGGGCAAACTGCACGTTCACAACAATTCGCGTATCACGCGCAGCCGCAGGTGGGCTGAAACAACTTTTGATCTGGCTGCGAAGTGCATCAATAATTGTAGCAGTCGCCGCAGCGTCATTGCCTTGTGTATCTTTCGCAGCAAGCTTGGGCGAGCCTTGATCTTTAGACGGCTGAGCGGGGGCCGTACTCTCGCCAGTAATCTTGTTCAGCAACTCGGCTTCAGCTTGAGCCAATTGCTCCGCGCGCTTTTTCTTGTCATCGGCTTTCTTTTTCAGTTCAGCTTTTTTCTTCAGATCATCGGCCTTCTTTTTCTCAGCAGCTTTTTTCTGATCTTCAGCCGCCTGTTGCTCTTCCAAAATCTTTTTCAAGGCATCATCGGCCACAGGCTTTGGCTCTTCCTGTTTTGGCGGTTCAACTTTTTTCAAAAGCTTGGTCAGGTCCGCAGGATCAGGCGGCGGAATTTTTGGTTCAGGCGGCGTTGGGTCTGGCTTTGGCTCCGGCGGTGTAGGATCAGGCGGCTTCACCGGTTCATGCGCCGCAGTTTTTACGTCATCAGCAACTTTGGGCGCAGGCGGAACATCCTTTACGATTTTGGTTGGCTTGGGCGCAGGTTTTGCAGGTGCAGGCGTTGCATCCTTCGCTGTCACCATCTGCTGGGTCTTATCGCTGATCGTGCTGATATCAACTTGAATAGATTCAGTCGGTTTCACATCAAACGGCTTGGGCGCGGAAAAGCCAACCAACGCGGCAAACAAAATCGCTGCGTGTAATCCAATGGATATGGTGGCCGGTTTCTTCATGTTCAGTTTGCGGGCACCTTATCCTTAGGAAACGTCACCAAGCCGATTTTTGTATAACCAGCAGAATTTAAAACACCCATCACTTCCATAACAGCACCATAAGGCACAGCCGTATCAGCGCGCACCATCAACTGCTCTTGATTGCCGTTCTTTGCCAATGCCTGAAGCTTGGCTGCAAGTTCGGTCAATGGAATTTCAGTTTCTTGAACATAGACTTTGCCGTCCGCTTGCACTGAAATCGTCAAGGGCTCAGTCTGCTGGTTCATCGGCTTGGCCTCAGTCTTGGGAAGTTCGATGGGAACACCAACCGTCATCAAAGGTGCCGCAACCATAAACACGATCAGCAACACCAACATAACGTCAACCAAAGGCGTTACGTTAATCTCGCTGATCGCGCCATGCGAAGACCGACGGCGCGAATTGCGCCTTGTATATCCGCCTGCTCTGGCTCCACCTGCACCCATATTTAAGCTCGTTCATCCAGTTGGCGCGAGATAATGGCTGAGAATTCATCAGCAAAATTCTCTAAACGCGTGCCAATTTTTCCCGCATCAGCTGAATACATGTTATAAAAGATTGTCGCTGGTATGGCAGCAACAAGGCCAATCGCGGTGGCGATCAACGCTTCGGCAATGCCGGGGGCAACAACGGCCAAGTTCGTGTTTTGAGAGTTGGCAATGCCCATAAACGAAGTCATAATGCCCCAAACCGTTCCAAACAGCCCAATGAATGGGGCCGCAGACCCTGTTGTGGCCAAAAACAACAGACGAGATTCCAGCCCGCCCATTTCTTTTTGAATGGCCACATCCATCACTTTTTCAATACGCTTTTGGACACCAGCAAACCCAGCCCGCATCGCCGAGCCTTGGCTGCGCTTCCACTCTTCCATGGCCGCCACAAAAATTGCCGACAGCCCTTCATTCTCGCGCTTGGACATCAAACTAAATAAATCTTCGAGAGACTGCCCAGACCAGAAAGTGCCCTCAAACTTATCGTTAGCCGCATTCATACGCCGCACGGCATAGAATTTTTCAAAAATAATGGCCCAAGACCAGATCGACGCCAAGGCCAAACCGATCATCACCAGCATAACAGGTAATGAAGCTTGAGATATCAATTGCCAAATTGAAGTGTGTGCGCCAGCTGAAACAGGTGCAGTCGTAATCGGATCCATCTAAACCTTTGTCCCTCAAAGC
>JAYWEV010000088.1:0-36049 GCA_043779145.1 Aestuariivirga sp.
GCTTTTTTACATACGCTTACACCACTGCAGGTCTGGGCTCTGGCTCTGGCGCTGGTTACCATGTGAGCGCGGAATTCGATAATGCCAGTGGCGTCGCTGTTGGCACAGATGTGCGCATCGCTGGAATAAAGGTTGGCACGGTTACAGGCCAAAGCTTAAATCCCAAATCATTCCAAGCCCGCATAGATATGATGATCAGCCCGACAGTCAGTTTAGCTGATGACACATCTGCAAAAATCGCCAGCGAAGGTTTGTTGGGTGCCAACTTCGTTTCCCTGGAACCAGGCGGAGCCGACGAAAAACTGAAAGAAGGCAGCGTTATCAGCTACACTCAAGGTGCAGTCGACCTGTGGTCTTTGATCAGCCAAGCCATGTTCTCTAAAACGCCAAAGTCGGCCGAAACACCGGTGCCTGGAAAAACGGACGTGCCTGCACAATGATCCGCTTTGTTTGGCTGGGTCTTGCGTTCGGCCTTATTACGACCACTGCATGGTCAGAGAATATTAAAAATCCCGTCGCCATTTTTGCCGGCCTCGATAAAGTTATGGGCGTGACCAAGAACTTCGAAGAAAAGATCGGGCAAGACGTGAAGTTCAGCAACCTCATTATCAAAGCCGAAATTTGTAACACAACGCCAATTACCGAAGATCCAAAGACGGCTGCTTTTGTCGAAATCGACGAAATTCGAAAAGACGATTCCAAGAAACGTATTTTTTCAGGGTGGATGTTTGCCGAAAGCCCGGGCCTTAACGGATTGGAACATCCGGTTCTTGATGTATGGCTTGTGGGCTGCAAAGATCCAAATGCCCCACCTCCACCCGTGGAGACCGAGGTCGATCCGCTCCAAACTCAAGATAAACCACAAGATAAACCAGCTGATACACCGGCACCCGATTAATGGTTGATCAATTGGGCGAAGACAAATTCGCCCAACCCAAAACCGCCTCTGGATCATTGTCCAATTTAAACGCGTTGAAATCGCCATTGCCATCAAGCGCGTCTTCCAAAATCGGGCGGTATAGTTTTTTAGGTACGGTATAAGTCCCAAATTGCGTGAGATGTGGGTTTTGAAACTGTGCATCAAGCAATTTGAAACCGCCGGCGTTCAGCCGCGCAACCAAATGAACCAGTGCAACCTTGCTGGCATTCGTTGCGCGCGAAAACATGCTTTCACCAAAAAACACCGCACCAATTCGCACGCCGTAAAGCCCGCCAACCAATTGACCATCCAACCATGTTTCAACGCTGTGGCAGCATCCCATTTTATGAAGCTGGACATAAAGCTTTAGAATCCGGTGGTTGATCCAGGTTACATCTCGCGTATCGGTTTTTTCCGCGCAAGCATGAATCACCTGCTCGAAAGCTGTATCAATGCGAATTTCGAAGCCACCCCGACGCACGGCTTTGCGAAGCGATGTCGAGATATGAAATTTATCGAGCGGTATAACACCACGCTCGTCAGGCTCGATCCAATAGAGTGAAGGATCATCCGCACTCTCAGCCATCGGAAAAATACCAGCCGTATAAGCCTTAAGCAAAACCTGTGGCGTAATCGTCGTCATTTGGCCGTGCGCGCAAGAAATTTTTCCAGCCAATGAATGTCATAATTGCCGTCGATAATATCCGGCTCCTTTAACAGTCGCTGGAACAGTGGGATGGTGGTTTCAACACCTTCGATAACAAATTCCGAAAGCGAACGCTTAAGGCGCATCATGCATTCGGTTCGGGTTTTACCAAATACAATTAGTTTGCCGATCAATGAATCATAATAAGGCGGAATGCGGTAACCGGAATAGAGCGCTGAATCGATGCGAACACCAAGCCCACCCGGAAAATGAACCGCTTCAACTCGTCCAGGCGACGGCGTGAAAGTGGCGGCGTTCTCAGCATTGATGCGGCATTCGATGGCATGGCCAGAAAAGGTGATGTCGCTCTGTTTGTATTGAAGCTTGGAACCAGACGCAATTCGGATTTGCTCTTGCACTAAATCAAGCCCCGTAATCATTTCAGTGACAGGATGCTCCACTTGCAGACGCGTATTCATTTCGATGAAATAAAATTCGCCGTCTTCATAAAGAAACTCAATCGTGCCAACGCCTTCATAATTGAGATCGGCCATAGCTTTGGCCACCCGGTTGCCGATCAAATCACGCTGCTCAGAATTGAGGGCAGGGGAATGCGCTTCCTCCCAAACCTTTTGGTGGCGGCGCTGTAATGAACAATCACGCTCGCCCAAATGAATGGCGTTTCCTTGTCCGTCACCCAAAATTTGCACTTCAATATGGCGGGGCTTTTGCAAATATTTTTCGATGTAAACTTCGCCGTTCCCAAACGCGGCCTTGGCTTCAGACTGAGCAGTCGATACTGCGAGTTCCAATTCAGACTCGTTATTGGCGACCTTCATTCCGCGCCCGCCACCGCCAGCCGTCGCCTTAATGATTACCGGATAACCGATTTCTTTGCCGATCTTTTTGGCTTCGCCGAGTTCCGAAACACCCCCTTCAGAACCAGGCACCACAGGAATACCTAAAGCTTTAGCCGTGCGCTTGGCTTCGATTTTATCACCCATGGTGCGGATGTTTGCCGCTGAGGGGCCAATGAACTTGATTTTGTGCTCTGTTAAAATATCAGCGAATTTAGCATTCTCTGACAAAAAACCATAACCGGGATGAACTGCTTCAGCGCCCGTAATTTCACACGCGGCAACGATAGAAGCGATGTTGAGATAGCTATCTTTTGCTGCGGGTGGCCCGATGCAAACACTTTCATCAGCCAGCTTCACATGCATCGCATCAGCATCAGCTGTGGAATGGACAGCCACTGTTTGAATGCCGAGCTCGCGGCAGGCACGCAAAACGCGAAGAGCGATTTCGCCACGATTAGCGATGAGGATTTTGTCAAACATCGCCTATTCAATCACCAACAACACTTCGCCAAATTCAACAGGCTGAGCGTTTTCGATATTAACTTTAACAACCTTGCCCGATTTTGGCGCAACGATTTGGTTCATGGTTTTCATGGCCTCAATAATCAAAACTGTTTGACCTTCTTTGACAGTTGATCCAAGCGGCGCAAATTCAGGAGCCCCTGGCGCTGAAGAAAGATAGGCTGTGCCAACCATCGGAGATTTCAATGGCGTTCCAGAAATTTCGGCCGCAACCGGAGCAACAGCCGCAGTTGCCACTGGGGCAGGGGAATGATGCGCAACAGCTTGAGGCGCAGCGCTTGCCATCATCATCGTTTGTTGCATGGATTTGGCAACGCGCACGCGGGCACCTTTGTGATCAAGCTCGATCTCAGTCAGACCAGTCTCGTTCAAGATTTCAGCCAACTTGCGGATCAAACTGAGTTCGCCAGATTCTGATTTTGGTTTTGCGACAGGTGCCGCCGGTTTTTTCTTCGCGGGCATAGTTACCCCTTTCACTTTTTATTCAAAATGCCAGACATGCCGTCCAGCGCCAATTCGTAACTCTGCACTCCAAACCCACAAATCACGCCGTGCGCCACGGGTGAAATAAAGCTGTGATGCCTAAAACTTTCGCGCTTGTAAACATTGCTGAGATGAACTTCAATGGCAGGCAGACCAACAGCTTTAAGCGCATCATGCAAGGCGACCGAAGTGTGCGTGTAAGCGCCAGCATTAATGATAATGCCAGCCGCTTTTTCTCGCGCTTCATGAATCCAATTCACAAGTTCGCCTTCCAGATTGGTCTGGCGAAATTCGATACTAAGGCCAAGCGTTTTGGCTTTGGCACCGCAACGCGTTTCCACGTCCGCCAAAGTGTCAGCGCCATAAATCTCCGGCTCGCGTGTTCCGAGCAGATTGAGATTAGGGCCGTTCAAAATAAAAACCTTCTTCATGGCCCTTTTATAGCCATGAGAAGGTGATTTGTGAAAGGATTCGTCGCGAGACCTGTGGATGGTTTGTCAGCAGACTTTACAGCCACCATTTGCCCGAACTTCAGCTAACATCGCCTGCAAATTGGCCAATTCGGCATAGCCGGGAATAAGCTTGGTATCGACGATGAAGGCGGGAGTTCCCGTCAAAGCCAAAGATTGGGCCATGGCCTGGTTCTTTTTGATTGCGGCATCAATATCGGCAGCCTTCATATCAACCTTCATCTTGGCCACATCCAATCCTTGCTCAGCCGCAATTTGATCAACAACCTGAGGCGTCACCTTGCCTTCAGAAGCAAACAGCGCCTGGTGCAGAACCCAATATTTGTCTTGCTTCACGGAAGCCAATGCAGCACGCGCCGCATATTCTGAACCTTCTCCAAATATTGGAAACTCCTTCATCACGATGCGCACATTTTTGTCGGTGCCAATAAGCGACTGCATTTCTTTCACGCTCTTTTTACACCAGCCACAATTATAATCCATGAATTCAACAATCGTCACATCACCCTTGGGATTGCCAACCACAGCATCGATGGGATTGTGGAAAATATCTTTAGCCTGCGATGTCAGCGTAGTATTGCGGGCAGTATCAGCCGCCAACTTATCGTTGACCTCTAACTTATTGGCCATGTCGCGCAAAATTTCAGGATGTTCGAGTAAATAATCATGCACCAATTTCTCAAATTCTATTTTTTGAGCAGGCGAAATACCTTCGGCAAAAACGGGTGAAACAGTTCCGATCAAAAAACCGACGGCAGCAATAAACGACGTGATACGACGCATGTTAATTCCTCTTCAACTTCTAAATTCAATATCAAAGAACGAGCAATATGACAATTTGATTACTTCTTGCTTGTGAAAGTCAAAATATCATTGGCCTCAAGCCATTCGGGGGTTCCGCGCTTGAAAAAATTTTGAACGGCAGTGGCTTTATCAACGGCCAATTTTTTATCACCCGTCAGCCAAGCGAATTTGGCAGTCGATAATTCGGCATGCGGCAGATCCTTTTTCAGGGCGAAGGCTTGTCCCTGATATTTATAGAGTGCTGGCATATCGCCCTCGGTCTTCTTGGCAAGCCGCAACACATTTAAAGCTTCGTCAGCATGAGCGGGATTATCAGTTCCCAGTAAAATTTGCGCTTCAAGAACCATCAGTAATCCATTATTTGGCAAAAGGGCACGCGCTTTTCGAATGGCGGGCAAGCCTTGGTCAGCCTTGCTGTTTTCCAAATAGGCCTGAGCTTTCAACTCCCAGAAATAAGGGTCTTGCGGCAATTCAGCGGTTAAAGTGTCAATCACTGGAATGGCGTTTTTAATGTCACCGCGTCTGAACATAGCAATGCCGCGCGCATATCGGGCGGGCAGTGACGTATCAGTCGAAGGATAGCGCTGAAACACAGTTTGCGCCGAATCCATAAATCCTGATAATTTTGCCTTAGCTAATTTATGGCGCAGCATAAGTGCAGCATCATCTGTCTTGTCGAAATAGGGTGAAGCCTTTGCCGCGGCCTCAAGTGTGCGAATGCGGTCAAACGGCATTGGATGCGAAAACAGATAGGGATCAGCTTTGTTCAGTGAGGCCAATGATTCGTTGGCAAGCAATCTGAACAGCGTCAACATGCCCTTCGCACTTTGCCCGGTTGAACTAAGATATTTAAGAGCAGATTGATCAGCCGTAGCTTCCATGCCGCGCTGATAAGACAAAAAGTTGCGCTGGCCCAAGCCTTGGCTGCCCAAAAATATGCCTTGCCCTGCTTTGGCCGCATCAGGGCTTCCCGCAGCAGCTCCACCAATAACCGCAGCCACCCCCACCAACACGCCAATCAATTGTTGTGTGCCTGCATCCGCCAAGGCGCTGTTCATCTTTGCCAAGTGACCACCAGCAATATGCCCGCTCTCATGCGCCAACACACCAATCACTTCATTAGGCGTATCCGACCTCGTAATCAGACCTGTGTTGATAAAAATGCGCTGACCACCGGCCACAAACGCATTAATCTTCGGATCGGGAATGAGATAGACTTTGACCGCATCAGGATTAATGCCTGCCGCTTTGAAAATGGGTTTGGCATAGAGCCGCATCAGCCCTTCAATTTCGGCATCTCGGATTAAGTGTACACTTTCTGCAGCCTGAGTGCGAATGCTTGTGTTCGACAAAAGTAAAATTGCCGATAGCGCAACACCCAAATACTTTTTGAACTTTCGCATGAAATCCTGCCGCTAAAACTATCGCAGCTTTCAACATGAAATGCGGCGAGTTTGAGGCTCGCCGCTTTCCATCATTAGCTCCGCTTGCTCCACCAGCCACCCTTGCGGGGTGCGGCCTCGGCAGTAACCGTTGGCGCAGGCGGTTGCCACTTGCGTACTTCAGGTTCAGGCACAAATTCTGGAATGTTGATCACGATAGGCGCTGGAGCAAGGGCTGCTTCATAACGCGGTGCGCGTTCTGTTGGCGCTTCGCCCTCAGCAGCGGTTACGCGTCCAAGGCGCTCCCCGCGTTCACGCCCACCACGGTCGCGACCAAACTTGCCACGCTTGCGGCCACCACGTTCACGGTTACGCCCATTTTGGTCGCCGCTTTCTTTTGGTTCGGAAGATGCGTTTTCTTCTGCATTGGCACCAGCTTCTTCCGGCGCATCTGCATAGGGACGATCATCAACTTGGTCCGTTTCATTATCGCCAGTGCTATTGTCTTCGCCATCAGCTTCTACCGCAGCTTGGCCATTCACTTCACCACGATCATCACGCTTGCCACCACGACGACCGCGACGACGACGCTTGCGACCATTGTCTCGCTTCTCACCATCCTCAGATGTTTCAACACTGCGGCTTGACGTTTCAGATGCTTCGGAAGTTTCAACGTCTTCAGAGAGTTCATCTTCTACAATTTCATCTTCGATTTCAGGTTCAGTCGAGAAAGCCGAATCCATCTGCACTGGGGTTGCACTTGGAATGCGGCGCTTGATATTTTCGCGGTCCTGCGCGCGTTCGATAACAGCTTGTGGCCCCTTCACATCATCGCTCGGTTGGACAAAAATCGAAATGCCATAAGTCTGTTCGATGATCAGCAAACTGTCACGCTTTTCATTCAGTAAATAGAAAGCCACTTCACGCGCGCACTTAACTGTTAAGTTTTCAGGGCGGCCCTTTTGCAGGAATTCTTCGATGTTGCGCAAAACTCCCAAACCACAAGATGGCACTGAACGCGTAATGCCGCGGCCTTCGCAATGCGGGCAGGGGCGGAATGTGCCTTCGAGCAAACCCGGCCGCAAACGTTGACGCGACATTTCGAGCAAGCCGAAATGTGAAATACGGCCCACTTGAATGCGCGCACGATCATTTTTTAACGCATCTTTCATGCGCCGTTCAACCGCGCGGTTATTGCGGTTTTCTTCCATATCGATGAAATCGATGACCACAAGTCCGGCCAAATCGCGCAACCGAAGTTGACGGGCAATTTCATCGCAAGCTTCCAAGTTTGTCTTGGTGGCCGTGTCTTCAATATTATGTTCGCGCGTCGCTTTGCCGGAGTTAATGTCGATGGCAACCAAAGCTTCAGTTTGGTTGATTACAATGTAACCGCCTGATGGCAGAGTGACAGATGGCGAGAACAACCCGTCTAAAATGCTTTCAACCTGAAAACGCTGAAACAGAGGGCGCGATTCTTTATAGGGCTTCACATTCTTGGCATGCGACGGCATCAACATCTTCATGAAGTCTTTGGCATCACGGTAAGCGGCATCGCCTTCCACAATCACTTCATCCACATCCTTAGTATAAAGATCGCGGATCGAACGCTTAATGATATTGCCTTCTTCATAGACCACACAAGGAGCAGTGGATTTGAGTGTGAGTTCACGCACCGATTCCCACAAACGCATCAGATAATCAAAATCGCGCTTAATTTCAGGGCGCGTGCGCTGTGCACCCGCGGTGCGCACAATAACGCCCATGCCCTTTGGCACTTCGACATCTTTGGCTACTTCCTTCAAACGACGACGATCATTCGCATCGGTAATCTTGCGCGAAATTCCGCCACCCTTTGCGGTGTTTGGCATCAATACGCAGTAACGACCAGCCAGTGACATATATGTTGTGAGTGCAGCGCCCTTGTTGCCGCGCTCTTCTTTGACCACTTGCACAAGCAAAATCTGACGGCGCTTGATCACTTCTTGAATTTTGTAACGACGACGCGGCTGGCGGCGCGAACGCTGTGGAACTTCTTCCATCGCATCTTCTTCGCCAATGGTCTCAATCTTCTGGCTGTCGGCATCACCTTCAACAACCTCAAGCTCGCCACCTTGAGGCGCAGCAGGAGGGGCCGCATCATCGCGATGTTCATCTAAAGCAACAGCGTCTTCGGCTTCAATAACGGGCTCTGAAACATGAATTGGTTCTGGCGCTTGCTCAAGCGTCATTGGCTCTGCATGAGGCAGCGCTTCTACGTGCTCATGTTCGCCATTTTTTTCGTCTTCATAATCTTCTTCTGCATGGTGTTCATGATCAGAGTGATGCTCGTGATCATCCGACGCACTTGCGTCTGGCTGATTATCTGGCGCTGGCGGCAGATCATCTTGCTGATCATCATCATCGTCTTCTTCGGCTTCTTCCGCTTCTTGCTCAGCAATCAGCGCCATGCGGTCAGCGATTGGAATCTGATAATAGTCAGGGTGAATTTCAGCAAAAGCCAAGAAGCCGTGACGGTTGCCGCCATAATCCACAAACGCCGCTTGCAGCGATGGTTCTACGCGGGTGACTTTAGCGAGATAGATATTGCCTTTGAGGGGAGTGCGGGAAGCGCTTTCGAAATCAAATTCTTCAAGCCGATTGCCGCGGGCCACTACAACCCGGGTTTCTTCCGGTTGGCTGGCATCGATTAACATTTTCGAACCCATGGTTCTTATTCCTTTTGGCAGGAAACGACGGGGCTCTAGCTCTATTTCTGTCCGAATTTGAGAAACGAGGTAAGCCTGCGTGGCCGCCTGCATAATTGGATATGCGATTCACGCCCAGCAAACATGCGCCATTGCCCAGCAAGCTGATTAAGCTTGTAGTTTCAATGTTTTGCGCGACTGGGTGGGACATATCTTAGTTGACCTTTTGCTCGGCTAATGCCGAACGGTTTAAACGCTTTGCCGCTTGGTGCCTTCACCGAAACGGACTTTTTCGAACCTCACGGGAGGTTCTCTCATCAACGCATCTGGTAGGCTAGCTAACTAGCTCGGACACCTAACCATCACGAAACTTTTGCTTGATGCAGCCACAAGTTGAGACTTGAGTCTGCAATAAAAGACACCTCTTTGTAAGTGTCATGAACCGACTTTGCAAGAGCGACGATCAGTTTAGGTTACAGATAGCGAGATCCGTCCAAAACTAACCTTGGGTTAACCACGCCGCTTTAGCATTGCCCTGAACTGAAAAACTAATCCTCAAATTAATCGAAAAATATAATTAATTCAATGCGTAATATAAGTTTGCACATGCTTCGTTTAATTGTCGTAATAGCGCTTTTCAGCGCTTGCTGTGTTTCCGCTGAGGCCAAAGACGCCGTTATTTCCGCGGCGCGAATTACAGGCACTCTGCAATCGACGCGTTTCGAAGCCGATATCAGCTCATCCGTAGGTTTCAGTGCGACCGCGGTGAAAGGGCCTTACCGCGTCATCATTGACCTTGCCGATGTGAGATTTGACTTACCAGCAGGGGCCGGACGCAAAGCAGGTGGCTTAATCAGTTCATTTCGCTACGGCCTGGTCGAGGAGCGTAAATCACGCATTGTATTGGATGTTGCTGGCCCCGTTCTCATTGGAAAATCGCAGGTCATTCCGGCGAAGGGCAAGAAGCCGGCTCGGATCGTTGTTGAAATTTTGCCGACCACTCCGGAAAATTTTAAAATCACATTTGACCTCGAACATCCCGCAGCAAACGCTCCTAGCCCCTCCGAACAAACTGCAGCCATCACACCTGCAGCGGCGGTGCCTTCACCAGCCGTCGAAGCAGACCATCGCAAAGTCATCGTGATCGACCCCGGCCACGGCGGCATTGACCCCGGTGCCATCAGCCACAAGAAGACAAAAGAAAAAGATGTCGTGCTCGCTTATGGGCAAGCGCTGCGCGATGCGTTGCAAAAATCATCAAATTACAAAGTGATATTGACGAGAGATAGCGATCAATTCATTAGTTTAGAAGAGCGTGTGAATATCGCTCGGGAAAACAAGGCCGATTTATTCATCGCCATTCATGCAGATACGGTGGACGAGAAAGATGTGCGAGGCACAACGCTTTATACAGTTTCTGATAAGGCAACCGATGCCGAGGCCGAAGCCTTAGCGCAAAAAGAAAACCGCGCAGATATAATTGCAGGTATTGATCTGGGCAATCAAACGAAAACAGTTTCAGATATTTTGATCAACTTGGCCCAGCGCGAGTCCAAAAACCAAGCGCTCTATTTTGCAAAAAAAGCCGTGGCCAAACTTCAGCCATACGCCCGCTTTACCGGCAAGCCCATGCGCTCGGCGGCTTTTGTGGTGCTGAAAGCACCTGACGTTCCCTCGGTTTTAGTTGAGTTGGGCTATTTGAGCAGCGTTGAAGACGAAAATTTATTGAACTCCGTTGATTGGCGCAACAACATGGCAACCGCCATGGCCCACGCTGTAAACGATTATTTTGGCCGCGCGCCAGCGATTCCGATCTCAAATTAGCGCCGCGCCTTCGCCACAATCCAAGGCTAATCCGCAAACTTGAATGAGGGTTTGGCACAGGACTGAATCATGCTAACGCCAAACCTAATGGTCGGCTTGTCCGGCGCAAACGAACTATGATTGGGTGGCATGCTTAGATTTTTCGGATGGCTATTTGGCGCAATGTTCATGATCGTGTTGGGTCTGGCAGCTGCGGCCGTTTATGTAATCAGTGACATATCGAAAGATTTGCCAGACACTAAGCAGTTGGCATCCTGGGAGCCGCCTGTGATGACTCGGATGCATGCCGCGGATGGTTCATTGCTTGCTGAATTTGCAGAAGAGCGCCGTCTGTTCGTACCCATCGATTCCGTTCCAAAGCGACTGATTCAAGCTTACATGTCCGCCGAGGATAAAAATTTCTATCAACACAACGGCCTTGATTGGAAAGGTATTACCAGCGCAGTCATCCGGTTTGTTCAGGTAAAGCTAACCCATCACGGTCAAATCGTTGGTGCCTCAACTATCACCCAACAGGTGGCAAAAAACTTTCTGCTCGGCAATGAACAGACGATGACGCGTAAATTGAAAGAAGCGCTCATTGTTCAACGCATTGAAGGCGCATTCACGAAAGATAAAATACTTGAACTTTATCTCAATGATATTTTTTTGGGTCTGAACTCTTATGGTATCGCGGCAGCCTCTCTCAATTATTTTGGTAAGCCACTTGATCAGCTGAGCCTTGAGGAGATGGCCTATCTGGCAGCACTTCCAAAAGGGCCAAACAACTACAACCCATTTAAATATCCTGAACGTGCTTTGGTTCGGCGCAATTGGGTCCTACTGCAAATGTTTCAGAACGGTTACATTACGCAAGCTGAGTTGACAGAAGCACAAGCCAAGCCATTCAAAGTTAATCCGCGCCCGTTTGGGGTTCAGCTTTTTGCCGCTGAAGGATTTGCTGAAGAAGCGCGCCGCGATTTGGTGCAAATGTATGGCAAGGACGCACTTAACAAGGGCGGCTATTCAGTTCACACAACGCTTGAACCAAAAATGCAAATATTCGCAAGGCAAGCTTTGGCGCGCGGTCTGATCGGCTTTGATCGCAAGCGCGGCTTTAGAGGCGCAATAGAACATGTTGAATTGGAAGGTGGCGACTGGGCCAAATTTTTATCGACAATACATTTAGCTGCCGACGCTGCCCCATGGCGCGCAGCAATCGTGACAGGCGTAACTGTAGATTCAGCAACCATTGGCCTGCAACCCAAATTTCTTGCTACGGGCCAATTGGGCGACGAACGCGACACGGGAACGATTCCTTTGTCTCTTATGTCGTGGGCCCGAAAATATATCGATGGCACCGAACTTGGCAAAGAAATTAAAACTGCGACCCAAGTTCTAAAGGTGGGCGATATTATTTATGTGGCTCCTTCCGGCCAGCCGCAGCAATATCATTTAGTGCAATTGCCGGATGCTGAAGGCGCATTGGTGGCGATGGATCCCCACACGGGTCGTGTGTTAGCGATGGTTGGCGGATTTTCATATGGCAGCAGCCAATTTAACCGCGCGGTGCAGGCAACCAGACAACCTGGCTCTTCATTCAAACCGATCGTTTATGCGGCCGCTTTAGACAACGGCTATTCTCCGGCTTCGGTTCTTCTTGATGCGCCAGTGGAATACAAACTGCAGAACGGCGATGTTTGGAAACCGAAAAATTACGAAAAGAATTTCTTTGGGCCGTCCACCTTGCGGCGCGGCATTGAACAATCACGCAACACCATGACGGTGCGACTTGCCGATAGTTTGGGCATGACCAAGATTGCTGACTTGGCGCAGCGACTTGGTATTTACGACAAGATGCCCCACCAGCTTGCAATGGCTTTGGGGGCAGGCGAAACCACGCTTCTCAAAATGACAACCGCCTATAGCATGATTGCCAATGGTGGGCACAAAGTTGAAAGTACATTGATTGACCGCATTCAGGATCGCTATGGCCACACAATCTATCGTCACGATGAACGCGAATGCACCGGCTGCAAACAAGAAAAATACGATCCCAATACCCCGGAGCCTGAGCTGATTGATAATCGCGAACAGGTGATGAACCCCTACACCGCATATCAAATCACATCGATGATGGAAGGCGTGGTCGAACGTGGCACAGGCAAGAAAATGTTGGTTTTGGGTAAACCTGTTGCAGGCAAAACGGGAACCACCAATGATGAGCGCGATGCTTGGTTTGTGGGTTTCACGCCGGACTTAACCGTTGGAGTATATGTCGGTTATGATAATCCGAAACCGATGGGCAAAGGCCGCACAGGCGGCGAATTGGCCGCACCCATCGTGGCGGATTTTATGAAGCTTGCCTTAAAAGATAAAGCCGCCGTTCCCTTCCGCGTGCCCCGCGCGATTGAGCTTATCCCCATCCATGTGAACACGGGCAAACGCGGTATATTTGGCGAAGATGGAGTTATCTTGGAAGCGTTTAAGCCGGGTGACGAACCACCGTCCAATACTGTCTTTATTGGTAATGTCGCCTCGAACGTTCCAAAGCAACCAGGTGCAGGTGTTGTGCTTGTTCCTCCTGCAGCGGCCGAGGGTGGGTTGACGCAAGCAGGCAACGGCCTCTATTGAGCAGCTAACTAATCACATTTATTGGATAAAAATTATGCGCGCTGAAATGATCAAACTTGTCGAAGAAATTGAGCAGTCCTTAGGTTTGCTCCGGAGGCATCTTTGACTGGGATAATTCCGTCCGCGAATTAGCCGAGCTTAACGCAAAAGCTGAAGACGCCTCCATTTGGAACGACGCGCAAAAAGCCCAAGAAGTGATGAAGAAACGTCAAGATTTAGACAACCGTATCAACGGTATTCTAAAAATTCAGACGACAATGGCCGACAACATTGAGCTCATCGCAATGGGCGAAGCTGAGAATGATCAATCCATTGTTGCTGACGCCGAAAAAGCTTTAGCTGCACTCAAAAAAGATGTGGCCGCCGCTGAGCTTGACGCACTTCTATCAGGTGAAGCCGATGGCAACGATAGCTATCTGCAAATCAACGCCGGAGCAGGGGGCACCGAAAGCCAAGATTGGGCATCAATGTTAATGCGCATGTATGTGCGCTGGGCCAACCTCAATAAGTTCAAAGTTGAGGTGCTCGACCAGCATGATGGCGAAGAAGCGGGCATCAAATCATGCACACTTCAAATCAAGGGCAAGAACGCTTACGGTAAATTAAAAACTGAATCAGGCGTGCACCGCCTCGTCCGGATTTCGCCATACGACTCAAACGCACGCCGCCATACGTCATTCTCATCCGCATGGGCCTATCCGGTGATCGACGACAATATCAACATCGAAATTATCGATAGTGATTTGAAGGTTGATACTTACCGCGCATCGGGTGCTGGTGGGCAGCACATCAACACCACCGACTCTGCGGTGCGCATTACGCACATCCCCACAAACATTATTGTGGCCTGCCAAGCCGAGCGCTCGCAACACAAAAACCGTGCAACAGCGATGAAGATGCTGAAAGCGCGTCTCTATGAGCGCGAATTGCAAATGAAGCAGGATAAAGTGGATGCTGCCAATGCCAAGAAAACTGACATTGGCTGGGGCCATCAAATCAGGTCTTATGTTTTGCAACCCTATCAATTGGTAAAAGACTTGCGCACTGGCTTTACCAGCACCAATCCGACATCTGTTTTGGGCGGTGAAATCGATGACTTTATTCAAGCGTCACTGGCCCAAAAAATCCACGGCAATGCGCCTGGCCAAGTGGACGATATTGATTAAAGCGTTTTGACTTTTCATTAAAAAGTCAAAATCGCCCTTAGTTTTGATCTAAATCTGTTTTGGCGGCTTGAACGGCCGTACATTTTCAGAAATCAGATCGAGTTTGCTGGTTTCTGGAGTTTCGTATTTCGCAAAAACGTCAACCGCCTGTCCAGGGGCCGGCTGCGCGTGCCTGATTGAACCTAATACAAACGCCCCGTTTTCAATGCTGATGGTTTCATTGGTGACGTCGCCCTCAACATGAGCGCCTGCTTCAATTTGCACATGAACACCATTGATGGGACCAATCACCCGCCCGCGGACATAAATAATATCAGCGGTAACTTCGCCCCGCACTTCGCCACGTTTATCGATCAAGCATGTGTGAGCGCGAACCGAACCATGGATTGCACCATCAATATGGATTTCGCCTTCGCTCATTAAATCACCATGAACAGTCGTGTCGCGCGCGATATATGATGGCTCAGCGCTTATGGCGGGCTGTTTTGCAGCAGGTGGTTTCGAGCGTTTAAAAATCATGACGGTCTAATCGATTCACTTTCATCTGGATGCCATCCAATCCATATTCATAGAGCCTTCCACGAGGCTTGTCATCGGGTAAGCTTTGCCTTTCTTTAGCCAAGCTTTGGTGGCCATTACATTGAAATATGCTTATAATTTCGATTGATGTGCGGCAGACCGAATCTCTTTTGCGGTTGCGTATTCGAGGACGATGAGTTTGAGGCGGAAACTTGCAAAAATAACGGCCTGGAGTTTTTTGGCGGTATTTTTAATGATTCTATTAGGCATTGCTGCCTTTGCGTGGAAGCTCTCGCAAGGGCCGATGGCAATTTCATTTCTGAATCACCGGATTGAACAGGCAATCAACGATCAACTCAAAGACATGAAAGTGAAATTGGGGACAGCCGTTCTCGAGCTTGACCCACAGTCCCATGTTCCGCATGTCAGGTTTCGTAACTTGGTTTTGTCAGACTCGTCCGGCGCAGTTATTGCGAGTGCGCCGCGAGCAGCCGTCACCCTGGATACTTCTGCCTTATGGAATGGCAAGATTGCTGCACGCAGCTTGGAACTTATCGGTCCAAAAATAAGTGCGAGACGAAATGTTGATGGCTCAGTTGAACTTGGTGTGGGCGGTCAAGATACGGCCACTGGTGAATCATTAATTAGTGAAAGTGGTAAATCCGACCGTGTTGGCAATGGATATCCTGATGTTACCAATCAAACATCTGGTGCCAAGCTGATTGCAATATTAGATGATCGTAGCGCAGATGGCGCACTCTCTTCGCTGGAAGACATACGCGTTAGTGCCGCAACGATAAGTGTCTATGATGATGCCAATTCGGCAAATTGGTTTGCACCTGCTGCTGATCTTACATTTCGAAAAATGCCATATGGTTTTGTGATATTGGCAAAAGCGGAAGTGGAAACTGCGAAAGACCCTTGGCACACCGAATTTTCAGTAACTTACCATCACGAGCAGAAAAAGTTTGCGGTAAGCGCTACCGTCGATAATGTGATTCCAGCCGATGTGGCGGACAAAATATTTGCGCTTTCACAGTTTGCCAAAGTACGCATTCCATTGGCAGGGCATATTGAACTTGAGGCCACAGACAACGGCACCGTAACTGCTGCCTCAGCAGAATTCACTGCTGGCAAGGGCCGCCTCAGCTTGCCCGACTTCGTCGCTCAACCCATTGACATCGATAACGGCACACTAAATTCAAAGTATCGGCCTGCCCAAGGAAGCTTTGACATTGTGGACTCGTTCCTTGTGCTTGGCGGTTCTAGGGCCGACCTATCGGGCGCGATAACGCCAGTACGCGGCGCAGACGGAAAACTATCTGCCGTCAAAATTCAGATGAAAGCCCATAATGTCAGTTTAAATCCTGCAGGCGCAGATGTAGCGCCTATCATTGTTGACCGTGTCGAGTTTACTGGCCAAGCCGGTATCACGGATGCCAGCCTTGAAATCGAAGACTTTGTCGTCATGTCAGGTAACACGGGCGTTCGCATGCGAGGTTCGGTTAGCAAGGGCGAACGATCACCAGCCATTCACTTAGCGGGAAGGGTTCGTGATGTTTCTGCCGAGTTTCTCAAAACCATATGGCCGCCCATCATCGCTCCGAATTCAAGAACATGGATTAGTGAAAATGTGATTTCGGGGCGTGTGTCTGAGGGGACGTTTCAGGTTAATTTGAGTGCCGATGCGCTTGCCAAAGCCAGGGAAGAAAAAAAGCTACCGGAAAATTCAGTAGATTTTAGTTTCAAAATCAAAGATGTGAACACCAAATATTTAAAGAAGCTACCCATACTCACCAATGGCGCAGGTGAAGGTGGGCAACACGACAATGATTTCGAACTCAATATTAGTGCTGGCCAATCAAGTTTGGAAAATGGCCAAACGATTAAACTACACGGTGGTAGCTTCATCGCGAAGAATGTGATGTTAGACGAGGTGCCGGGCATATTCGCCTTTGAACTTTCAGCACCGATCGAAGCTATGCTGGCTTTTGCGAGCCAGCCTGAACTCGACGTCATGAAATTTAAAGTCGACGAGCTCGGCAATTTACAGGGCAAGGCCGAAGTCTCAATTGGCCTAAAGCTTCCCTTGATCAAGGATGTTCCGAAGGATCGCATTGATTTCAGCACGGATATTAAACTTGTTGACGTTGCGCTTACTAATATTGCGCCCGGCGTTGATCTTTCAGACGGTAAATTTAACGTTGATCTTTTTCCAGACTCTATTTCAATTTCTGGCCCCGCAAAGTTGAACGGTTTGCCTGCTCAAATACAATGGCAAAAACCGCGCAGTGGCGGTCAAGCTAAAGCGTCAATCAGTGCGACTCTGGATGAAAAGACGCGTGAAAAAATGGGTATGAAGCTGACGGAATATATCTCTGGGCCGATGCCTATCCATGCAACAATCGAAAAAAATGAGGCGGGCGATACTGAAGTGGTCATCAATGCCGACCTTTCACAAGTTAAGATGAAATTGGCGGCCTTAAGCTGGAAGCGTGACGCAACATCCGGCACCAAAGTGACATTTAAACTGCGTAGCACCGCCGAAGGCAGAAGTATCGATAACTTAGTGCTTGATGGTGACGGTCTGCATTTGCGAGGAAGTATAAAAACCTCCTTGAAGGGCAAGTTGCAATCCGTGGTAATGGATCAAATCAAATTGGACGAGGATAATGTTTTTTCAGCGCGCGTTGTTCCAGGCGAAGGCACTGTTGATCTAACGCTTTCAGGCAAAAACTTCGATGCTCGCCCCTATATCAAAACACTAACATCGCCCGCTGTTCCTGCCCAAAACAAAACTGCTCCAACAACTGCCGAAGGCCAAGACTTCACACTGCATGCACATTTTGACCGCGTTATCGCCAATCGCGGCGAAATATTGACAGACGTGAATGCTGTTTTGCGTGCAAGAGCGAGTAAAATTGCTGAAGCAGATATCAGCGCAAAATTTTTAAGTGGCCAAGCTCTGAGTGTGACTGTTGTTCCTTTGCCCACGGGCCGCGAATTCCGCGTCAGTACCAATGATGGTGGTTCGGTTTTGCGCGCCGCAAATTTCTATTCGAAAATTGCAGGCGGACAGCTGAGATTTTATGCATTATTGGGAAATGAAGAAGGTTCACCCATTCACAACGGGAGGCTCGACATCTTAAATTTCGACGTTCGAAACGAAGCGGCACTGGCCGAGCTTGACCAGCGCGGAAAGCCCAAAAAATCAGGGCCGCGCAAAGAGGGTATTAACTTCCAACGGTTGCATTTGCCGTTTACCACCGATGATAAATTCGTGCGCCTCGGTGATGTCGTGTTGAAGGGTACCGAGATGTGCGCAACGGCTGATGGTGTGATCCGGAAATCTGATAATGCCATCGATGTGACAGGCACGGTTATTCCCGCCTGCGGAATTTCAGGCGTGTTTAATAACGTTCCACTGCTTGGCGATATTTTGAGTGGCGGCAACAGTAATGAGGGCCTGTTTGGCGTGACCTATTTTGTTGGTGGTACATTTGTGAAGCCCGAAATAAAGGTCAACCCATTGTCGGCAATCGCCCCTGGCATATTCCGCAGGTTTTTCGATTTTTCACCGAAGAGGGCACCGCCTCAAGAAACGAATTGATCAAACGGGCTTGACGAGAACATGCTTTTTCTTGCCCATCGAAAGTTTGATTGCACCATCTGAATTCAAATCTGACTGTGTTAGCATCATCTTTCCATCGGTCACTGCAACATCATTCACTTTAATTGCGCCGCCTTCGATCGACCGTTTGGCTTCGCCATTTGAAGATGCAAGGCCAGCCTGAACCAAAGCAGGCAATATGCCGATGGGTTGGGAAAGATCGACCGTGATCGTCGGAAGCCCCGAAGCGCTAGTGCCTTCTTCAAAAGTTTTGCGCGCGGTTTCTGCAGCCTCTTGAGCCGCTGCCTCGCCATGCAGAAGGGCAGTGGCTGCGTTTGCCAACACCTTCTTGGCCTCATTTATTTCAGCGCCGCCTAAAGCTTCAAACTTGATGATTTCTGCCATTGGCAGAATCGTAAATAACTTCAGGAAACGACCGACATCAGCATCTTCCGTGTTGCGCCAGAACTGCCAATATTCATACGGGCTGCGCATATCGGCGTTTAGCCATACGGCACCCGAAGCCGTCTTGCCCATTTTAGCACCGGAGGAAAGTGTGATCAGTGGCGATGTCAACGCATAAAGCTGATGTGTGCCCATGCGGCGCCCAAGATCAATACCATTAACGATATTGCCCCATTGATCAGAGCCACCCATTTGCAAATTGCAGCCGTAGCGGCGCGCAAGTTCTGTGAAGTCATAGGCTTGCAGAACCATATAGTTGAATTCGATGAAAGACAGTTCGTGTTCACGCTCTAAACGCATCTTCACGCTATCCATCGCCAACATGCGGTTAACACTAAAATGCTTGCCCACATCGCGCAGCATCTCAATGTAGTTGAGAGTGGTTAGCCATTCAGCATTATCTGACATGAAAGCATCCGTGCTACCTTTGCCAAATTTTAAAAATTTATCAAACACAGTCTGAATGCCGCGCTTGTTTGCTTCAATATCATCAAGAGTCAAAATCTTGCGGCTTTCATCACGGCCCGATGGATCGCCAACGCGCGTGGTACCGCCACCCATCAGAACAATTGGCTTATTGCCCGTTTGCTGCAACCAATGCAGTAACATGATTTGCACAAGCGATCCCACATGCAAAGACGAAGCGGTGCAATCAAACCCGATATAAGCCACAGTTTTGTTCGCGGCGGCCAAGGCATCAAGCCCGCCAAAATCGGAACATTGGTGAATGTATCCGCGTTCGGTTAATGTATTAAGAAATTCTGATTTATATTGGGCCATCATGCGAGCCTCATAACATAGTTGGATATCATGTCAAAAATCTTCACAAGCATTGGTTTGATGTCGGGGACGTCGCTGGACGGCATTGATGTTGCGTTGATTAAGACCGATGGCGAAACTGTGGTGGAATGCGGCCCCTCGGCAACCTATATCTATGATCAAGGCCAACAAGACGAATTGCGCCAGGCATTGGTGGACGCGCTAGAAATTACAGAACGCAGTCAGAGGCCCGGACAATTGCTCAACGCAGAAGCGTTGTCAACGAAATGGCACGTTAATGCAGTTCAACAATTTCTTGATGAAAACAGCTTAAGCCATTCAAATATAGATGTAATTGGCTTTCATGGGCAGACGGTTATTCATAGGCCTGATGAGCATTTAACGGTTCAATTGGGGGATGGCCAAACATTGGCCAATTTCACCAAAATTCAAGTTGTCCATGATATGCGAGCAGCCGATGTTGCAGCTGGTGGGCAGGGTGCGCCATTGGTGCCGGCCTATCACCGCGCCTTATGCCGTGAAATGCCAGTTGCATTTGTAAACATTGGCGGCGTGGGCAACGTGACCCATATAGCAATCGACGGTTATCTTACCGCTTTCGATACTGGCCCAGGCAACGCACTAATCAATGATTGGATGAAAAAACACGGCGGCGTAGACTTTGATGATTCCGGCAAAACCGCCGCGCGCGGAACCATTTCTGTTCCCCATCTGAAGGCCGCTTTAACCAGCGCATACTTTGCCAAACGACCACCCAAATCATTAGACCGTAATAGCTTTGCTCATCTCGATTTCAACGGTTTGAATTTAGAAGACGGTGCTGCCACTTTGACGGCCTTCACCGCTCATTCAGTTGCCCGCTCAGCCCATTGGTTTCACGAACAACCCAAAGCGTGGGTTATCTGTGGTGGTGGGCGGCACAATGAAACTCTTATGCAAATGCTGCGTGAGATATTGCCTAATGTGCAAAGTGCGGAAGAGCAGGGCCTAAACGGTGATAGCATGGAAGCCGAAGCTTGGGCTTATCTCGCGGTGCGGAGTTTGCGTGGCTTACCAATCACATTCCCAGGCACAACGGCTGTTAAGCAAGAAATGACGGGCGGTGTTTTAGCTAAGCCTGTTTAGCCGAGTTTCATCGCCAGAGCAGCCGCCCCAACAAGCCCAGCATTATCGCCCAGCGCTGCTGGCACAACTTGAATTTCACGAAACGCTGGCATGGCATAGCAGTCAATCTGATTGCGAATACCCGCCATCATCAAATCCAAAGCAGACGACAAGCCACCACCGACAATTAGAATTTCAGGGCTATAGAGATGGAGCAAACTGGCAAATCCATAACCCAGCCATGTGGCCTCAGTATCGAGCAGTGCCAACGCTCTCACATCACCACTTCGCGCCGCCTTCACAGCATGCTTGCCATCGACGAACCCTGAACGCTTTGCCGCCACACCAAAGGCTGTGGCCGATGCAATGCCTTCAATGCAGCCTTTGCCGCCGCAACCACAAATCGGGCCTTCAGGATCCACCATCATGTGGCCCACATGGCCAGCCATGCCGCGCCGCCCATGCATAAGATGGCCATCAACAACAACACCGCCACCGATGCCCGTGCTGACGGTAACATATACCAAATTATTAAGTCCGCGCCCTGCACCGAATTTCCACTCGCCATTGGCAGCAGCAACACCGTCATTTTCAAGAACCACAGGAAGTCCAAGCTTCTCACGCAATGTTTCCCGCAAAGGAAACTGAGACCAGCCGGGCAAAGTGGGTAAATCAGACGTGCAGCCATTTTCCAAATCAAGGGGACCTGGAGAGGATACACCTGCTGCAGCGATACGATCTTTTAAGCCTTCGCCGACTTCATCAAACAGTTTCACCATTTGCAAAACGATAGCATTTGGTCCGCCTGCAACATCTGTCGCCACAGCTGCACGGCGCAACAACGCGCCGTTTTGATCAATGGCAGCTGCGCGGAGTTGCGTGCCGCCGAGATCTATGCCGAGGGTGAGATCAGCATTCATTTCTGCGCACGCACCCAAGCAAAACGCTCGCCTAAATCAGCTGCACCAAAAGCCAGCGAACCCATTACGATAGTTTCAGCACCTGCAGCACGAAGCACCGGAACGGTGTTTTGCCGAATGCCGCCATCAGCCGCAATAATAATCCGCCGCCCAGCATTGGCAGCGAGCGAGCGCGCTTGACCAAGGCGAGCAGGGGCCTGATCATCCAACCCAACGCCTTTGATGCCCATGCGCGTGCCCAGCAATGTGAACATATCAATGTGAGGAACAAAATGAACTGTGTCTTTCACTTGTGTATGAAGCTGCAAAACTACACCAGTTTTAAGACCAGCATTTTTAACTACCTTAAGCGCTTCAATCGCATTGGTGTTTTCTGCATGAACACTGATGAGATCGGCACCCGCTTCTGCAAACTGCGAGACCTGATCCATCAATATCGAGTCAGCCACCATCAGATGCACGTGGATCGGCTTGGCCGTAGCTTTGCGCACGCTTACCACCAAATCCGGGAAGAACAACATCGCTGGCGAAAAATGCCCGTCAGAAACATCGACATGAAAAATATCAGTGAAGGGTTCAATGCGCTTTGTTTCATCAACCAGCCGACCAAGATCAGCCGACCAAAGTGAAACCTCAGCCATCAGTCGGTCTTTAGGTAAGTCGTTCAACCAATCAGCAGCGGGGCGGGCTGTAATGTTCAAGATAAAACCTCTTTTGAAAGAAAATAAAAAATCGTCGTTTAAATTTGATCATGGCTCGAGAAACTGTTTGAGAAAAACTGCAACTGCGGGGGCTTCTGCTTGGCTCAATCCGTGAGTGACGAGAGGGCCATTAAAGCCCGTTTGTCTCAAGCAACCCACAAAGTGCGCAAAATCAACCACGCCAGTTCCTGCGGCAACGAATTTACCGTGTGGGCTGCGATCCTTGGCATGGGCCATTGCGATGTGACCGCCGAGGAGATCTACTGCGCGCTCTATAATTTCGCGGCACGTTTTCTTGGTTTCGATTTCGAACAAATTTGCTGGGTCAAGCACGATCTTCAGCCGAGGCGACTTCATTTCATCAATCAATTGTTTTGCTAACGTTGCTGATGAAACAATATTGGCAAGCTCAGGCTCAATCCCCAAATCAACGCCGTGCGCCTCAGCCAGACGCAACGCCTTGGCCATTTCTGTGACCATGTCGTGCCATGCTTCCTGAGTGGCGTTATCTTTGTGAAAACGCCATTGATCTTCCGCATTGCGCGTGCCTGTGCAAAGCGTGACCAAGTTGGTGCCCATTGCTTCTGCATTTGCGATGATCACGCCGAGACGATGCAAACCATCGGCGCGAACAGCTGGGTTGGGATCCGCCATATTATAAGTGCCGGATATTGCGGCAATTGAAACATCCGTTAATTTTGATGCAGAGGTGATTTTCGAAATGACAGTGGACGAAATTTCGTTCGGCATTGATTGTAAATCGACACAGGCCATATTAAACTGCGCCGTTAAATACCCAGCCGCACGCACCGCATTTAAAACTAGCGCAGCATTGCTGCCAGCAAATGTCTTGGCGAAAATGCCAAGCTGCATCAGACTAGGCCGGTCGTTTCAGCAAGGCGAACTGACTTACCCGTCCGCGCTGACTGCGCCACTGCCACCATCGCCCGCACTGATGCAATGCCGTCATGAATATCAGCCCCCCGCATCGCCGCACCATCCAAAATCACATCAGCAAAACCCTCAAGTTGTCGCCGATAGAAATGTCCATCAGCACCAAGCGGCCTGCGATAGGTTGCATCCTTCTCATGAAAAATTTCGACGTCGGATGATTTGTAATACCAAGGATTGTAAGTCTTCGCGGCCACACTGCCATGTTCGCCATAAAGCGTCAGCCCCTCGCTCCAGTCTGCACGGATGGCAATCGTCAGATCAAGATGTCCCATGCACCCACTGGCAAAATCCACATCAATGAACCAGCTATATGCGCCAAATTTTTCATTCAATCGCGCATTTACCAAGGTGATCTCGCCACAATAATACCGCGCCAAATCGAGCAAATGGCAGCCATGCGCCAACATATAATAGCGCTTCAAATCTGCCTTCGGATTAACCGTGGGTTTGCGTGCAGAGGCACTTAAGATTGGCAAAGCTTGAATAGCGTCGGTGTTGGTATAGCGATGCGTTGAATCGCAATACCACGCTTTGAAAGCCAAATGCTGGCCCATTTCACTTTGCGCAAAAGCACGGCCCGCTTCAAGGCCCTCATCAAAGCGCAGCATATGCCCAACCTGCAAAACCTTGCCCGATTTCGCCACAGCCGCAGCCAGTCCCTCAACTTCCTCTATGCCAACGCCGATAGGCTTCTCGCAAAGAACATGCTTGCCTGCATTCAGTGCCATGATGGAGGCCGGAACGTGAAATCCATCAGACGTGGCAATGATCACAGCATCAACGGCAGGGTCATCCAACATTTTCTGGTAATCGTGATATCGCTTCTGAGGCAAATAAGTGTTGCCCATCCGCTCCACCAAATCTTCGGCCACATCGCAAATGGCATAAAGATCAGCATTACGGGCTTTAAGAGCAGATTCAAAATGAGCAAATTGAGCGATCGGGCCACAGCCCAGAATACCAACATTCAATCGCCGATCTTGCTTATTCTGCATCAGCCTATCGTTCCATCGTCAAGCGCCTATCCACATAGTCCGCGCAAATCTTTGTTAACTCTTCAATTTGGCCCTCAAAGAAATGGTTCGCATCGGGCATAACTCTATGTTCGATGGTGATGCCTTTTTGGGTTTTCAACTTCGACACCAAAGTATGCACAGCTTCAGGCACCGTCACCGTGTCCTTGCCGCCATTCACAAACAGACCCGAAGCCGGGCAGGGGGCAAGGAACGAGAAGTCGTAATGTTTGGCCAAAGGTGCAATTGAAATGAAGCCCGAAATTTCTGGGCGGCGCATCAACAGCTGCATTGAAATCCATGCTCCAAATGAAATACCCGCGATCCAGCAAATCTTCGACTCGCGGTTCAGAGCTTGCATCCAATCTAAAGCCGAAGCGGCATCGGCCAATTCGCCAGCACCATTGTCGAACAAACCTTGGCTGCGGCCCACGCCACGGAAGTTAAAGCGCAGAACCGAAAATCCGCGCGACTGGTAAAGTTGATAGAGCGAATGAACAATCGGGTTGTTCATCGTGCCACCAAATGTGGGGTGCGGATGCAAGATCAAGGCAATGGGTGCTGCGGCGGACTTGCCTTGATGATAACGCGCTTCGATGCGCCCGGCTGGTCCGTTAAAAATGACTTCTGGCATAAAATATCTCGTTTCTGTCGGTTCACGGGCGTCACTGGCGCATGGCTGCCATTAGTTGACTCCGTTACTCGGATTTATTATATGAAATCCGAAAGGGTTCGAGCTACGCTTGAATCCGTTCGCTTTCACTGTTCCGACGGGCTTAGCACGGGGCGGGGGGCAAAAAGCAAGCTTTTCGTGATTGGATAACCGGTTAGCCATGAAAATGAGCACCAAAGGGCGTTATGCCGTGATGGCGATGATTGATATCGGCGAAAACGCCAGTGGCAAACACGTGTCATTAGCCGAAATTGCCGAACGCCAAGACATCAGCCAAGAATATTTAGAACAACTGTTCGTCAAACTGCGCCGCGCTGGGCTAGTTACGAGCGCGCGTGGGCCCGGCGGCGGCTATGTGTTGGCGCGTGAAGCTTCCGACATCAATATGAGCGAAGTGATTTTGGCTGTTGACGAAGAATTGCGCATTACCCGTTGCGATGGTTCAGCCATTGAGGGCTGTGTGAAGGGCACTCGGTGCTGTGCTCATGACCTATGGTCATCGATGGGGCGGCAGATGATGGGCTTCTTGGATTCAATTACGCTTGAGGATGTTGTCTCTAAGCGTAACTTAGCCTTGGCCGCATCGATCAAGCAAACAAAAGACCGCCATGTAAGGCCGCTTGCATGAGAGCCTACCTCGACCATAACGCCACGAGCCCGCTCCGCCCTCGCGTGAAGGCGGCGATGATTGCGGCAATGGACGTGGACGGTAATGCGTCATCCGTGCATGGCGAGGGCAGAGCGGCGCAAAAACTGCTCAGTGATGCCCGCGAGAAGCTTGGCTTCTGGCTCGGCTGCTTGCCACAGATGATTACGTTTACAAGCGGCGGCACTGAAGCCAATAACATGGCGATTCGCGGTGTTGCAGTGGAGCGGATTTTGGTTTCGGCGGTGGAACATCATTCTGTCCTAGCGGCGGCGAAGGCGGGTGCTAAAGCTGTCGAAATTATTCCGGTCGATAAGTTTGGCCGCGTAGACTTAGTAACGCTTGAGAAAATGTTAGTTGGGTCGAAGGCACTCGTATCGGTGATGATCGCAAACAATGAAACAGGCGTTATCCAACTGGTTAATGAAATTGCGCCACTCGTCCACGCCGCTGGTTCGTTGCTGCATGTTGACGCTGTTCAAGCCGTGGGCAAGCGGCAACTGAATTTTGGGTTGCTTGGTGTTGATATGATGACGGTGGCTGCCCACAAAATTGGCGGGCCAACGGGCATTGGCGCATTGATTATTCGTGATGGTTTGGTGGTTGTACCGCTGCTGCATGGCGGTGGCCAAGAATTGCGCCGCCGGGCGGGCACAGAGAACTTAGTCAACATTGCAGGCTTTGCCGCGCTGGCAGATGAGCCACAGCTTGATACTTATGAACTCACCGACAAGCTGGAAGCCGCCCTCGAAAACGTGATGATTTTCAGCGACGGTGTTGAACGGCTGTGCAACACAACCAATTTCGCAATGCCCGGCATGAACGCCGAAACCTTGCTCATGAATTTTGATCTTGAAGGTGTGGCAGTTTCTTCTGGCTCTGCTTGCTCATCTGGCAAAGTGGCTGCGTCGCATGTGCTCTCCGCCATGGGCGTTTCACCTGAACTATCGAAAGCCGCCATCCGTATCAGTCTCGGATGGAACACAACGGCGCAAGACGTTGAATATTTCATTTCCGCATGGCGCAAAATTTCAAAACGCCACCAATCGAAAGCAGCTTAAGAAATATGGCCGACCAAGATACCATTGATCTCGTGAAAACGATTGAAGTCGATAAATATAAATACGGCTTCGAAACCGATATCGAGTCTGACTATGCGCCCAAGGGCTTGAATGAAGACATTGTGCGGTTCATCTCAAACAAAAAGGGTGAGCCACAATGGATGCTGGATTGGCGCTTGGAAGCTTATCGTGCTTGGTTGCACATGGACGAGCCGACTTGGGCGAAAGTTCACTATCCAAAAATTGATTTTCAGGATTTATATTATTATGCCGCGCCAAAATCTATGTCCGCGCCAAAAAGCTTGGATGAGATTGATCCGAAGCTTTTGGAAACCTACGCCAAGCTTGGCATTCCGCTGAAAGAGCAAGAAATTCTCGCTGGCATCCGGAAGCAGGGCGAGCCCAGCCATTTGGATGATGAAGGCAACGAAATCATTGCTGGTCGCGTAGCTATTGATGCAGTGTTTGATAGCGTGTCGGTAGTTACCACCTTCAAAGCAGAGCTGGCGAAAGCGGGCGTGATTTTCTGTTCCATCTCCGAAGCGCTTCGCGAGCATCCTGACTTGGTGAAGCAATATCTGGGCAGTGTTGTTCCGCAAAATGATAACTATTATGCGGGTCTCAATAGCGCGGTGTTCTCCGATGGCTCATTTGTTTATGTGCCACCCGGCGTGCGCTGCCCGATGGAGCTTTCAACCTATTTCCGCATGAATGCCAAGAACACGGGTCAGTTTGAGCGCACGTTGATTATTGCCGACAAAGGTTCATACGTTTCATACTTGGAGGGCTGCACCGCACCCACGCGCGACGAAAGCCAGCTTCACGCCGCCGTTGTCGAATTGATCGCCCATGAAGATGCCGAGATAAAATATTCCACCGTGCAAAACTGGTATCCCGGCGATGCCGAAGGCAAGGGGGGGATTTATAATTTCGTGACCAAGCGCGGCGATTGCCGTGGGGCACGCTCGAAAATTTCTTGGACGCAAGTTGAGACTGGCTCAGCGATCACATGGAAATATCCCAGCGTCATCTTGCGCGGTGAATCCTCACGCGGCGAATTTTATTCCATCGCCATTTCCAATGGCCGCCAGCAAGTGGATTCAGGTACCAAGATGATTCATTTGGGAAAAAACTCATCCAGCCGCATCGTCTCCAAAGGCATTGCTGCTGGCCGTTCGGATAACACCTATCGTGGATTGGTATCAGCGCATCGCAAAGCCACCAACGCGCGGAACTTTACGCAATGTGATTCACTGTTGATCGGCGATCAATGCGGCGCACACACGGTGCCCTACATCGAGTCCAAGACTTCGACAGCGCAGTTCGAACACGAAGCGACAACGTCGAAAATCTCGGACGACCAGATGTTCTACTGTATGTCGCGCGGCCTTTCGCAGGAAGAATCGGTGGCCCTCATTGTCAACGGTTTTGTGCGCGATGTACTCCAACAATTGCCGATGGAGTTTATGGCCGAAACGCAAAAGCTGATTGGGATTAGTTTGGAGGGGTCAGTTGGATAATTCATTTACGTCCTCTACCGCAAAGCGGGAGAGGAAAGGGGCCCAATTTGCAAAGCAAAGTGGGATAGGTGAGGGATCACAAGCGCCTGGCCGTCCCTCATCTCCCCCATCGCTGCGCGACGGGGCCCCTTCTTCTCCCGTTTTACGGGAGAAGACAAAGCGGCTGCACTACGCTTCGGCTCGAGTGACGATTATGGGGATGTTCGAATGACTCTTACTCATATCGATCACGTCCAACTCGCCATGCCAGCTGGATTAGAAGCAAAAGCCCGCGAATTTTATATTGGTATTTTAGGCATGGCGGAAATTACAAAGCCGCCTGTATTGGCTAAACGTGGAGGTGCATGGTTCGCAGTGGGTGATGTCCAAATCCATTTGGGCGTCGAAGAAGGCTTTCGCGCTGCTAAGAAAGCACATGTCGCATTGCGACTGATTGGTTCCTGCGCGCTCCGAGATAAACTTTCTGCAGCTGGGCTTCCAATAAAAGATGATGACACAATTCCCGGTACCAAACGTTTTTACACAGAAGATTGCTTTGGCAATCGTATAGAATTTATTTGTCAGGACTGAACATGCTCACCATCTCAAACCTCCACGTCAAACTCTCAGACGAACCACGCGAAATTCTCAAAGGCCTTTCACTCAATGTGAAGGCTGGCGAAGTGCATGCCATTATGGGGCCGAATGGGTCTGGCAAGTCCACGCTCTCCTATGTGCTCTCTGGTCGCGATGGTTATGAAGTGACAGATGGCTCCGTCACCTTCAAACGCGAAGACTTGCTGGCTATGGATGCCAATACGCGCGCCGCCAAGGGCGTGTTTCTTGCCTTTCAGTATCCCATCGAAATCCCCGGCGTGGCCACCATGCAATTCCTCAAAGTGGCCCTGAATGCGCAACGCAAAGCCCGTGGTGAAAAGGAACTTTCGATTCCTGATTTCATGCGTTTTGTGAAAGAGCGTGCGGCGAAGCTGAACATCAGCCAAGAAATGTTGAAGCGTCCCGTCAATGTGGGGTTCTCTGGCGGTGAAAAAAAGCGCGCAGAGATTTTGCAGATGGCGGTACTGGAGCCATCGCTTTGCATCTTGGATGAAACGGATTCAGGCCTCGATATTGACGCGCTGAAAGTGGTGGCCGATGGTGTGAATGCGTTGCGCTCGCCCGACCGCGCCATGATCGTGATCACCCATTATCAGCGTCTGCTTGATTACATTGTTCCGGATTTTGTGCATGTGTTGTCGGCTGGTAAAATTGTAAAATCCGGCGGCAAAGAATTGGCACATGAGTTGGAAGCCAATGGCTATGCCGAGTTTGTGGAGAAGGTGGCGTGAACATTGCCCTCACCAAAACCCCTGCGGAGGAAGCATTCGGCATTTCATTGCCCAACCGCCGCATGGAAGAATGGCGCTGGACAGATTTGCGCGCGCGCATTGATAAGCCGTACCCTGCGCATCAAAACACCGTTGCCACGAAAACCGATATTGACCGCCTTATCGCCTCATCGCCCTTTGCCAAAATTAACACGCACCGCATTGTATTTGTGAACGGCAGCTTGGATCAGGCGCGGTCGAATTTCGCGGGCCTCACCTTTGAAATGGGCGTGCCCACTTCATCGGCCATTGATGATCCCGTGATCCATCTAAACAGTGCCATTGAACCCGCAGGCCTTACTTTGCGGTTTGAATCAAACCTAGATGTGTTGGTCGAGATTATGCACATCGCAACCAAGGGTGATGCGCGCTCCATGGCTTTGCGCAATTGCGTTGAAGTGGCTGATGGCGCTTCGGCCACCATCATCGAGACCTATCTGGGCGAGGGCGATTATGTTTTAAGCTCGGTCATGGAGTTCGAGATTGGCGTGGGCGCAAGGCTTGACCGCGTGAAGGTGGAACATGAATCTAATGCGGCCACACACCTCTCGCACGTGGTCATGTCAATGGCCAAAGATGCCAAGCTGAATGAGTTCACGCTCACGTCTGGCGGGGCACTCAACCGTCAGAATGGCACTTACACATTTGTGGGTGAAAATGGTGATGCTAAAATTGCGGGCGCATATTTGCTGAACAACAAACAACATGCCGATACGCGACTGGTCGTCGACCATGCCGTGCCTCATTGCACCAGCCGCGAGACGTTTAAATGCGTGATGGATGATCATGCGCGTGGCATATTCCAAGGCAAGGTCATGGTGCGCAAACACGCACAGAAAACCGATGGCAAACAATCCAGCCACGCTTTGCTGCTGTCAGAGTCCGCCGAATTTGATGCCAAACCTGAACTCGAAATCTACGCTGATGACGTGGTCTGCGGCCATGGTGCCACGGCTGGCGACATTAATCAGGATCAACTATTTTACCTTCGCTCACGCGGCATTCCGGAAGCGGAAGCAAAATCATTATTGATCGCCGCCTTTGTGGGCGAGGCGTTTGATAACATCGTGCATGATGGCTTGCGCGATGCGATGGTAGATTATGCGGCCAATTGGCTACAGGTGCGAAAGAGTGTTTGACGTCCAAAAAATCCGCAGCGACTTTCCCATCCTCGCCCGCGAGGTGTATGGCAAGCCTTTGGTGTATCTCGACAACGCAGCTTCTGCGCAAAAGCCTAATGCCGTGATCGATGCGATGATAAAGTCGATGACCGAAGAATATGCCAATGTGCACCGTGGTCTTCACTATTTGTCTAACGCTGCCACGCAGAGTTTTGAGGATGCGCGTGAGAGCGTGGGCCGCTTCATCAATGCCCCATCAAAAGACCAACTGATCTTCACCCGCAATGCGACTGAAGCAATCAATCTTGTGGCGCAATCCTTTGGTGGCATGGTGATCGGTCAGGGGGACGAGATTATTCTTTCAATCCTCGAACACCACTCCAACATCGTGCCATGGCATTTTCACCGCGAGCGCAATGGGGCCGTGATCAAATGGGCACCGATTGATGATGATGGTAATTTTCTTTTAGACGAGTTTGAAAAACTCATCAGCCCACGGACGAAGATGATAGCTGTGACCATGATGAGCAATGCGCTGGGCACTGTTGTTCCTGTAGCCGAGATTATTAAGATTGCACATTCCCAGGGTATTCCAGTTCTCGTCGATGCCAGCCAACAGGCTGTTCATGGCTATGTGGATGTGCAAGCGCTTGATGCAGATTTTGTCGTATTCACTGGCCATAAAACCTATGGCCCCACCGGCATTGGCGTTCTTTATGCCAAGATGGAGCACCTCAAAAAAATGCCGCCTTATCAAGGCGGTGGCGAGATGATTAACGAAGTAACGATGGAAAACGTCACTTACAATGATCCGCCGCATCGGTTTGAGGCTGGCACGCCTGCCATTGTTGAAGCCATTGGTTTGGGTGCGGCGCTGGACTATATGACCTCTGTGGGCCTTAATAACATCGCCGCCCATGAGAAAGCTTTGCATGACTATGCCATGCAGAGATTGAAGGAAATCAATAGCTTGCGCATCTTTGGTCAAGCAAAACATAAAGGCCCGATCATTTCATTCACGATGAATGGAGCTCACGCTCATGATGTGGCAACGGTGATCGACAGGCAAGGCGTGGCCATTCGCGCGGGAACCCATTGCACTCAGCCGCTGCTGCAACGCTTTGGCGTCACCGCCACATGCCGCGCTTCTTTTGGGATGTACAACACCATGCAAGAGGTTGATAAATTGGCGGAAGCGCTTATCTCTGCACAGAGGATATTTTTATGAGTGACGTGGCAACCATCGACAACGCTCCCGACCTAAGCGCCATCCCCGCCGATGAGCTTGCGCGGATGACTGATGACATCGTGGCGGCACTTAAAACAGTTTACGACCCCGAAATCCCCGTGGACATTTACGAACTCGGATTGATCTACAAAGTCGATATAGATGATGATCGCAACGTGGCGATTGACATGACGCTCACAGCGCCGGGATGCCCGGTGGCGGGCGATATGCCCGGCTGGGTAGAAAACGCGGTATCCACCGTGGGTGGTGTGGCAAGCGTGAAAGCTAAAATCACCTTCGACCCCCCATGGGATCACAGCCGCATGAGTGAAGAGGCCCGCATGGCCATGAATATGTGGTAAACACTTAGAGAGTAGGATTCGAATATGACCAGCATAGCTCCAAGGCCCCGCCCACAAGTGATGAAAGTTACTGATGCCGCCGCTACGCGCATTTCTCAGCTCATGGCGCGTGGTGAGGGTGTGGGGCTTCGCGTTGGTGTGAAAAATGGAGGCTGTGCTGGCATGGAATATACCATGGAATGGGCGGCAGAGCAGGGCAAGTTCGACGAAGTGGTGGAAGATAAGGGCGCGAAGATTTTGATCGACCCCAAGGCCATCATGTTCCTGTTGGGTACGGAAATGGACTATCAGGAGTCCACTTTGAAATCGGGATTTGTGTTCAATAATCCCAATCAGATTTCGGCCTGCGGCTGTGGCGAGAGTGTTGAAATAAAGCCTGCCGCTGCGCTTATTTAAAACTTCCGGGCAGGTGCCTTAGTCTTTTCGCCGATAAATTCAATTCCCAAAAGTTCGCCGCGCCGCCAAACCACGCGGGCTTTTTGTATTGTATTGGCTGATGGGATGAGAAATCTAAATTCGTTGGCAACAGCAAATTGATCACCACACACGATACGCGCACCAGTCTCTGATATGTCGCGTACGGTGCAGTCGACCAATGACCAATTACTCATGCCAACGAGCTTAGCGCCCTTCAGCACACGAGACCGTCTTTTACTCCTGCTATTTTCGCCAACCGCGTTCATTTCAAACACTTCCAATAGCTGTATATCCTAGCATTGAATGATTAGCAGAATCTGAAATGCGGGTTCAATTAGCCTAAAAGTTGACGGAATCGTCAAAGCTCAGAAAAGTTGATCGAAAATAGAAACTTAGGGCGATTTTGACTTTTCTTTGAAAAGTCAAAACGCTGTCGTTAACGTCGCATTAAAAATGCAGGCATGTTTCCGGTGTGGAAGCTATCATCATCAGGCGCATCCGCGATATTTGGGTTGGGCTTTGAATGCCGCTGTTCATATTTTGCGGATTTTTCCCTTTTTGGAGGATGGTCCGTTTCAGTATATTTCTGAGGTGAAGCCTCAGATTTCACAGCTGCCTTTGGTTTAAGTTCTGCAGCATGCTTCACTGGCTTTCTTGGACGACGCGAGGAAGCTGGTTTTGCTTCGACGAAATCAGGCGCATCTTCAACCGCAGTGCCAGTTTCAAACCAAGGAATTTCTTTGGCAATTAACGTCTCAATGGCTTTGAGATACTTGGTTTCTTCCTTCGTCACCATCGTGAAAGCCTGTCCTTCACGACCAGCCCGCCCTGTGCGGCCAATACGGTGAACGTAATCTTCAGCATGGATCGGAACGTCGAAATTAAACACATGGCTTACTTCAGGAATATCCAAACCACGTGCGGCTACGTCCGAAGCAATGAGGTAGGTTACTTCATTGTTGCGGAACGCGGTGAGCATTTTGAGGCGCGCAGATTGATCCATATCACCATGGAGCGCGCCAGCATTGAAGCCATGAGTTTTAAGTGATTTTTCGAGAAGGGCCACAGTAGTTTTACGATTTGCAAAGACAATCGCGTTTTTCACATTCGTCTGCGTGCGGAGCAATTGACGCAAAGCTTCGCGCTTCATCTTAGCGTCGTGTGGTGTCTTCACCAGCATTTGGGTAATTGTATCCGCAGTTGAACTGCGCGACGCGGTTTCAACGCGAACAGGATTGTGGAGGAACTGCGCGGTGATGCGTTGAATCTCTGGTGGCATTGTTGCAGAGAAGAAAAGAGTTTGTCTTGTGAATGGGAGCAATTTGCAGATTCGTTCAATATCTGGAACAAAGCCCATATCGAGCATCCGGTCAGCTTCGTCGATCACCAGCATTTCGATGCCCGTCATCAACAAACGGCCGCGCTCAAAGAAATCGAGCAGACGACCAGGTGTAGCAATAACAACATCAGCCCCGCGATCAATCTTTGCTGCCTGCGGCTCAAATGAAACACCCCCGATAAGCAGAGCGACATTGAGCTTGTGATTTTTGCCGAGTGACTCAAACGCCTCTTGAACTTGCGCTGCAAGTTCGCGCGTTGGTTCCAATATCAGAGTACGAGGCATGCGCGCTCGGGCGCGGCCATTTTCCAACATCGACAGCATGGGAAGAACAAATGCCGCAGTTTTGCCAGAACCCGTTTGCGCCAAACCAAGCACGTCTTTGCGTTGGAGCGCATGAGGGATGGCACCAGCCTGAATGGCGGTGGGAGTTGTATAACCAGCCGCAGTAATGGCTTCGAGCACTTTTGGGCTGAGGCCCAGGTCAGAAAAATTCATGAATTAATGAAACACCGTTTTGGCGATTAAAAAATCGAAACACGCCCGTGGCTAACTCGCCTAATCCGAGGGCGCTCTAATTACTCGCGCAAATAGGGGGTAAATATGCACGAGTCAATTGATACACTCATATAAGGTTGAGAAAACCTGATATCAATGGCAGCACTTGTCGAATTCAAAAACCGCTGATTAACTATGTGTAACCACCGAATCGTCGCTGTTAATCGATAGGGGGTTACAATTTAATAAACTTTCAGCCGAGTTTTTCGGTACGTTTTGGCTTGTTTTAGGGGGCTTCGGCAGCGCTGTTTTGGCTGCAGCATTTCCGGGAGTGGCATTGGTTTGATGGGTGTTTCACTTGCGTTCGGCCTGACTGTGCTCACCATGGCTTATGCGGTGGGTGGCATTTCCGGGGGCCACTTCAATCCCGCGGTGACTGTCGGCTTGGCAATAGCTGGTCGCTTTTCGTGGGGAAAAATTCCTAAATATGTGGTTTTGCAAGTGCTTGGAGGTGTTGCCGGTGCGCTCGTGCTTTATCTTATTGCATCTGGCAAAGCCGATTTCTCGACAGCTGGTGGATTTGCATAGAACGGCTATGCTGAGCACTCACCTGGCGGTTACTCAATGTTGGCAGCATTGATTGCCGAAGTGGTGATGACGGCTTTCTTCTTGATCATCATCTTGGTAGCAACGGGCAGGCGTTCCAGCGAGCTTTGCACCAATCGCAATTGGCTTGGCGTTGACTTTGATTCACTTGATCTCAATTCCCGTAACCTACACATCAGTCAATCCAGCGCGTTCAACAGCCGTGGCGATTTTCTTGGGTGGTTGGGCCATTCAGCAGCTTTGGCTGTTCTGGGTTGCGCCGATTGTTGGCGGCATTGTGGGCGCTTTGATCCACAAGTCTTTGCTCAGAAACGAGGCATAACGCAAACAATAAAAAGGGCGGCCCGACCAGAGCCGCCCCCACTTATTATTTTAGATTAGACCAAATCAAAACGATCGGCGTTCATCACTTTCGTCCAAGCAGAAACGAAATCCTTCACGAACTTCTTCTGTGAATCATCTTGAGCGTAAACTTCCGCAATAGCCCGCAATTGCGAGTTAGATCCGAAAATCAAATCTGCGCGTGTTGCAGTCCATTTCACTTTTCCAGACTTGCGGTCACGTCCTTCAAAAATATCTTTGGCATCGGATGTAGCTTTCCACTCCGTTGCCATATCGAGCAAATTCGTGAAGAAATCCGTGGTTAATGCCCCAGGTTTCTTGGTGAACACACCATGCTGGCTTTGACCAAAATTGGCGCCCAGCACACGCAATCCACCAATCATAACGGTCATTTCAGGCGCAGTTAAAGTGAGCAACTGGGCGCGAT
>JAYWEV010000089.1:0-5815 GCA_043779145.1 Aestuariivirga sp.
AAGGAATGCAAGTCCCATAGCTAGATATGCTATTCCAATTGCAATCGCTGGGTTTCCATCCAGCATATAGGGGCCAAAATACTTTGCTGTGGATTCATAGTGCATTGTGACTATTGAGAACAGACCACGCGAACCCAATACTAGCGCGATAACAACGACTATACCTAAGCTTACTTTTTTGCGTTCCACTTTAGATTCCTGAATCCGACTTTAAGCCAATCGTTAGTTGCGAATACGAATTTCTTTAAAGCTTTTGCTTAAACAACCCACTTGCAGCGTATTTATAAACGGTGCCATTGTCGGTGAACCCTTCCACACACATAGGCAGAATTTGTGCAGCCACTTCGTCGGCCGAAGGTAAGGTCATCGGGTCTTCGCCGGGCATCGCTGTGGCTCGCATTTTGGTGCGCGTGGGGCCGGGGCTGAACAAGTTGGCGCGAACAGAAGTCGTATCCATTTCAGCCGCATAAGTTTTGACCATGGCTTCAAGAGCCGCTTTAGAAACCGCGTAGGCGCCCCAATAAGGAATGCATTTGTAAGCATTGCCGGATGTCACAAAGATTGCGCGACCATGGGGAGCCATGCGCAGCAAGGGATCCATTGAGCGGATCAAACGGTAGTTGGCCGTCACATTCACGGCCATCACTTCATCCCATGATTTTGGTTCAATGTGGGGCACGGGTGTGAGTTTTCCCAGAAGACCGGCATTGCCAATCAAAATATCAAGTTTCTTCCAGCGTTCAAAAATGGCTGCACCCAGACGATCAATGGCTGGATAGTCCGTGATGTCCATCGGTACCAACGTGGCAGATGAACCAGCTGTTTTGATTTCGTCATCTAGTTCTTCAAGTCCGCCCTGCGTGCGCGCGGTGGCAATGATGTGTGCGCCCTGTTTGGCCAGTGCTAGTGCAACGGCGCGACCAAGACCACGCGAAGCACCGGTGATTAAGGCCACTTTGCCTTCAAGCATTTTCGCCATTTCAGCCCGCTTCTGCCAATAGCGAGAGCTGCTGCTTGGCACTCTCGCCAATCAAATCCGTGAGATGTGTTGGATAATCACCCGTGAAGCAATGATCAGTGAATTGTGGTTGAATGTTATCGCGGCCTTCATAGCCTGCAGCTTTATAAATGCCATCAACCGAAACAAAAGCTAATGAATCAACGCCGATAAATTTGCGCATTTCTTCCAGCGAGTGGCTGGCGGCCAACAGAGATTTTTGTTCGGGCGTATCAATGCCGTAGTAATCAGGGAACTTTATCGGCGGAGAAGCAATGCGCATGTGCACTTCTTTGGCACCAGCTTCATACATCATCTTCACAATCTTGATTGATGTCGTGCCGCGCACGATGGAGTCATCCACTAACACAACCCGCTTACCCGCGATAACGGTGCGGTTGGCGTTGTGTTTCAACTTCACGCCCAGTGAGCGAATGTGTTGCGTGGGTTCAATGAACGTGCGGCCAACATAATGATTGCGGATGATGCCGAGCTCGAAGGGAATGTTCAATGCTTGGGCATAGCCAATAGCAGCAGGCACACCAGAATCAGGAATGGGCACAATCACATCAGCATCGGCTGGTGCTTCCAACGCCAATTGCTTGCCAGTGTTCTTGCGCACTTCATAAACCGAACGACCACCAAGAATTGAATCTGGACGCGAAAAATAAATGTATTCGAAAATACATGGGCGTGGCTTCTGGCGCGGAAACGGATGCAGTGATTCAATGCCATCTTCCGAAATCACAATCACTTCGCCATTCTCAACTTCGCGCACAAATTTTGCGCCGATGATATCGAGGGCAACAGTTTCAGAACACAGAATATAAGCGCCGTTGAGTTCGCCCAGCATCAGTGGGCGAATTCCAAGTGGATCGCGCGCGCCAATGAGTTTTTTGTTCGTCAAAGAAACCAGCGCATACGCGCCTTCAAGGCTGCGCAATGCATCGATATAACGCTCGATCATGCGGTTCTTTTTTGAACGTGCTACAAGGTGGAGAATGGCTTCAGTGTCTGAGGTGGAATGATAAATTGCACCAGATGCAATCAGTTCGCGGCGTAGGGTGAGGCCGTTGGTAAGGTTGCCATTGTGGGCAACCGCAATACCGCCCACTGCGAGCTCAGCAAAGAGCGGTTGCACATTGCGCAGAATTGTTTCGCCGGTTGTTGAATAGCGCACATGGCCCATGGCCTGCGTGCCCTTTAGGCGGTTGATGATTTTGTCGGATGAGAAATGATCACCCACCAATCCCATCCGTCGTTCGGTGTGGAAGCGTTCGCCATCATAGCTCACGATGCCTGCCGCTTCTTGGCCGCGATGTTGCAGCGCGTGAAGGCCGAGGGCGGTTAAGGCCGCAGCATCAGGGTGTCCGAATATGCCAAACACGCCGCATTCTTCGCGCAGTGTATCGCCATCAAGATCGAGATCATCAATCATGGTGTTTTTGTTCCATCCTGACCAAAAGCGGGTTGATCAACTTTTCCGTCCGCGCTGTTGCCTTCAATTAAATTATCAAGACCTTTGGCTTGACCGTCGGTCACCGTGGTTCCAGGGTCAACGGACTTTGTCGCGGCACCTTGCGGGTTGCTGATCTGGCCACTTTGATCAAGTGTATCGACCACCGATTGAGGAATGTAGCCGCGGATAAATTGCCCCACAGTGGTAATCGCTGGCAAAGTTTGGGCCTTGCGCACCCAATCTTCTTGTTTTTCTTTTGGTGTCAGCCAGCCATAAAAAAGATAGGCAATAGCAACCAATACAAGTCCGCGTGCCAAGCCATAGAGTAGGCCCAAGGTCCGATCGAAAGCCCCCACACGACTATCAACCACGCGGTCTGAAATCTTCACGCCGATAATTGAAGCGATAATCAAAGCCACGATGAACGCCGCTGCCCCAACTGCAATTTTAGCGATAATGTCTTTGCCCACATAGGGCATAACTAAATCAATTAATTTGGGTTGTTTGATGGCGAAGTAGGCCGCAACTGCGCCCACACCCCATGCAAGAAGTGAGAGCACCTCTCGCGTGAAGCCGCGTGAAAGGGCCAATAAGCCAGAAATGGCCATGATGCCAAAGAGGATGAAGTCAAGAATTTGAAAGGACATGAATCTGTTCCGGTTCGCGAAGTCCTCTCTATATTAAACTCTTGGCCAAGGTTCTAGGTTATTCTTTGGGTATCATTAGGCAATGCGTCTTAGGCCCTTTGAGCGGCTGGCCACCCATGCCACGAGATCGGCCACCGTCGACATTTGTTTAACGGCAAGCGTGCCCTTTAATTGTTTTTCGCCCTGATCAGCAATCACAGCATCAGAAAGCCCCAGTTTTTGGGCCTCTTTTAGTCGTGCTTCAGTTTGGCCAACTGGGCGAATGGCACCCGAAAGTGCTATTTCGCCGAACAAAACAGTGCCATGCGGAATGACTGTATCGGACAATGAAGACAGCAGGGCCGCTGCCACAGCCAAATCCACGGCGGTTTCTTTCAATCTCAGACCACCTGCCACGTTGAGATAAACATCATGGTTCGAGAGGGAAACACCAGCACGGGCATCCAGCACTGCGAGAATCATGTTGAGGCGCGTTGTATCCCAACCCACGGCAGTGCGGCGCGGGGTGCCCAAAGGTGACGGGGCAACGAGAGCTTGAACTTCAACCAGCAGGGGTCTTGTTCCCTCAATTCCAGCAAATACCGCCGTTCCAGGGGCTGGGTGTTCATTTCCACCCATAAAAAGACGTGAAGGGTTCGTGACTTCTTTGAGGCCGCCATCCGACATTTCAAAAACGCCGATTTCATCTGTTGGGCCAAAGCGATTTTTAACAGCGCGTAAGATGCGGAATTGATGGCCACGGTCGCCTTCAAAATAAAGCACGGTATCGACCAAATGCTCGATCACCTTTGGCCCGGCAATCTGGCCATCCTTGGTCACATGGCCAACCAGCAGCACGCATGTGCCCTTGGTCTTTGCATAGCGCACCAAGGCTTCGGAGCCTGCTTTCAGCTGTGAAACTGTTCCCGGTGCAGATTCAATGACGGGCGACCAAAGGGTTTGCACCGAGTCGATCACCACGACAGCTGGCACAGGCCCATCATTCAAGGTCGCAATAATGTCGGAAACATTGGTTTCAGCCGCCAATAAAACTGGCGCATCATCAAGCCCTAGTCGCGCCGCCCGCATGCGCACTTGCGCAATCGCTTCTTCGCCCGTCACATAAATCACGCGCTCGCCTTTGCGGGCCAGTGCGGCTAGCGCTTGCAGTAACAATGTCGATTTGCCGATGCCGGGGTCGCCACCGATCAACACCGCAGAACCCGGCACAAACCCGCCACCCGTGGCGCGGTCAAGTTCGGCCAAGCCAGATTCGATCCGCGGTGGGGCAGGGCTTTCACCCTTCAATTCATAAAGTTTAGCCAAACGGCCCTTGGGCAGCGAAGCCCCCTTAGCCCCCGAAGCCGGCGCCTCTGATCGCTCCTCGATAATGGTGTTCCAGCTGTTACAAGCATCACAATGCCCCGACCATTTATGGGTTATCGCAGCGCAGGTTTGACAGACGAAATTAGAAGCAGATTTGGCCATGGGGAAGGGGATAGCATGGAACGTATGGGGAACGCAAGAGTTGACATACACAATTTGGTGCATAGTGTATTGTCATGGATGAATTCCTCAACCACATCAGATATCTTGTTGCTCAAGGAAAGTTTGAGGTAACCGCTCATGCTTATATTGAATTGAACAATGATAGCTTAGTGGCAACAGAAATAATCTCAGCTCTTCCAGCCGCTGTTGTAGTGGAGTTTTATCCCGACTATCATAAGGGCGCATCAATTCTAGTTTTACAAAAAGATGGCGATGGTTTTCCTGTTCACGCATTGTGGGGCGTCCCAAAAGGAAAACAGGAACCAGCATTTTTGATTACAGCCTATCGTCCAAGTTCCGCGAAATGGACATTCGATTTTCTGACAAGGAAACCAAAATGAACCAGACCAAAACACAGTTCATCCACGAAGGTCGATATGCAGCTGAAGTTGAAGTTGAAATCATCAATGATGATTCCCCATGGTCTCCTATTGTTGCAAAGGAAGATGTATTCAAAACTGATCGCGTGAGATTGGCGCTGCGGCGAGGCGACGTTGCTGCGGCGGCGAAGGAAGCGAAAGTGTTTGAGATGTTGCCGCTTGCGGGGGAGTGAGAAGTTTAGAGTTTTAAAAATTAGGGGAAGTCATGGCGCTAACTGGTTCATATGTTTTACCCGTCACAAGGATACCGGATATCTTTACGCGTATCAGAGATGGCCAAGCGCCAGATCGTCTGAGCAATCAACTTCTCAAGGACTGGGGTTTTAAATCTACTAATGACCGCGCGTTTGTTCCACTGTTAAAGGAGCTTGGATTTCTGTCTCCAGATGGTCAACCTACGCAACGATATTTAGCTTATCGAGACCATAGTCGTTCTAAACAAATTATGGCTACGGCATTGCGCGAAACATATGCTGATCTGTTTTTAATCAAAGAACATCCATCTTCCAACGACAAAGCGGCCATTGAAGGTAAATTCAAAAGTTACCATAACACTAGTGATAACGTTGCAAGTCTAATGGCTAAGACTTTTTTTGGCTTAATGCAGCTTGCAGATTTTTCCACAACCGACGCGGGGCTGGCGCAATTGCCAATTGAAATCAAGCAAGAGCAAACTGAAGAAATGAAATTAAAAGCAGTTTCACAAACTAATGGCCCGACCTTGCACTACAACATTCAAGTGCATCTACCTGCGACCAAAGATGTCGAGGTTTATAATGCGATATTCAAATCTTTGCGGGTACAT
>JAYWEV010000090.1:0-15369 GCA_043779145.1 Aestuariivirga sp.
TCGTGCCATGCCCGCCGACCTCCTTCGGCAGGCATGTTGAATCAAAAATCAACTGATTTGGAAAGCCAAAAGAGTCAGGCTCAGTCAGAGAGACTCTAAGGTCGACCGATAGTGCCGATGTTGCTCAATGGTTTTTACCCAATGTAGCGTTGCAAGACCGAGACAGGTTCATGCGCGCAACGCAGCGTTTACAATCTGGAGAAGAAACCGGGCGGGTTGAATTCGGTTTGAATGGTGAAGACGGTATCGAGAGAATATTCGACTGTAGGTGGGAGACGGAACCCGGTTCTGACGACCAAAAGGGGCGCGTATTTGCAACTCTCTTTGAAATCACGGAACAGAAAAAGAAGGAACTGCAGATCCGTCTTTTAATGAGAGAGGTCAATCATCGGTCAAAAAACTTGTTGAGTGTCATTTTGGCGGTGGGGCGTCACACTGTTCGCACAACAGATCCGGTTGATTTCATGTCAAAGTTTTCAGAAAGAATTAACGCGCTTTCTGCCAGCCACGATCTGCTAGTCAAAGACGAATGGCGCGGCGTTTCACTTAAATCATTGGTCGAATCTCAACTTGATCATTTCAGCGATCTGATAGGTACGCGCATTCAAATTTCTGGTTTACCGCTGATTTTAAATCCAACTGCAGCGCAAGGTATTGGTATGGCATTGCACGAGCTCTCGACCAATGCTGCGAAATATGGCTCACTGTCAAATGAAACTGGGACAGTTTCTGTTGAGTGGAATGTTAAAGGCGAAGATCGCGCGCACTTCAATATGACCTGGCTTGAACGCGGCGGACCTGATTTCCAAAAACAAACCGTTTCCAAAAGCGGATTTGGAAGTGTTGTGACCGGAAGAATGCTTGAATCTGTTACTCAAGGGAAAACAAATTCTACGATATCGGCTCAAGGCTATCAGTGGAATTTGGAAGCGCCGCTAAAAATAATCATCCAAACGACGAGAGCAGATTCTGAACTGATCGATTAAAATAAACCGATCAATTCAAGAAGCTTATTCTCTAGATCACACCAGGCGATTTTATATCAAAAAATAATGCCTGCGCTATGATCGCCTTTACCATGCCAGGTGAAAACGGCTTAGTAATCATAAATGCAGGTTCGCTGCGCTCACCTGTTAGTAACCGCTCTGGGAAAGCCGTGATGAAAATTATCGGTACTTCCGTGTTCTTCAAAATGTCACCAACAGCGTCAATTCCTGAACTGCCATCAGCCAGTTGAATGTCAGATAAAATCAATTTTGGCTTTAATTCTGCGGCCATCGCAACAGCTTCAGATCGGGTTTTAGCTATGCCACAGCATGTGTGGCCGAGTGATGTTACAATGTCTTCGATGTCCATTGCTATCAAAGGCTCATCTTCGATAATCATCACACTGGTGCTAAGAATTGTTGAAATTTCCTTGCTTGCTTTTTGATACAACTCTTCAGCCTCTTCTGGGGCCTTGTTCAAAATTTTAGCCACTTCGTCACCGGTAAAACCTTCTACATTACGCAACAAGAAAACTTGTCTTGATGGGCCCTGCATTTGCGATAGTTTTGCTTGAACTGTCTTTTCCCAACCAATTTGAGCCACATCACCGCGGCCGTTCAAAGACACAGACGACCATAATTGGCAAAAAGCCCCAAACAGCGCGATACGCAAATTCATCGCCTCTTCAAATGGTTTCGAATCGGCAATGATTGTTTCCAACAACGTGGCAACATAACTATCGCCGCTCACCTGAGAGCCCGTCAGTGCTCGCGAAAATCTACGTAAATATGGCAGATTTGCCCCAACTTCTTGCGAAAGACTCATTAAATTTATTTCCTCACAGGGGCCGATTCCCCACAAATCTGCATTAAGCTTTAAACGTTAAGCTATGCCATTTGTTCCCGCAATTGAAAAATAAATATCGACGTTCGCATCTTAATCGTAACTATCTGAATTAATTATAAATTACTCGTTCCACCGAAGATCAGTGCCCGTCGCTGTCTGCGCCGCGTGATGCTTCGAACAGGAACCAAACTCGGCGCTCGGTTTCATCTATGAAAATCTCCAAGATACTGGCTGTTGCAACGTCATCCTTATCGTCGCAAAGTTTATGCGCCTTGCGCATCGCTTCGGCCATCACGCGATTATCTTCCACCAACTCCCGCAACATGTTGTGGGGTGAAACAAACTCATCGTTGTTGTCGTCGATGGTCTGTAATTTCGAAATGTGACCAATTGACTTGAGTGTCGGGTGGCCGATTTTTCTAACGCGTTCTGCCAATACATCCGTACTCGCGAAAATCTGCTCCGCCTGTTCATCGAGCATCAGATGATAATCCCGAAAATGCGGGCCAGACACATGCCAGTGGAAATTTTTTGTTTTGAGATAGAGGGCAAAAGCATCCGCCGTTAGAGCATTCAAGGCTTTCGCAATGCTTTGAGCTTCGGATTTTGAAAAAGACGTGGGAGTGAGGAGTGCTGACACTTCGGTGTCGGATTCACCAACAGTTTTATCTGCCTTCAACATTTTACACTTTACACTCCGTTTAAAAATTTCTTCAGAACTTTAACGACATTGAGCGAGATAAGTTCCGGCTTTAAGGAACAATAGATTGCAACGCGCGTTTCATCTTCCAATAGCTTCAACAATATCGGATGTCCGCATGGATCGTCAGACAAGCAATATTCCAACGATCGACTTGCTTTACAGACTTAAGCAAGACGTGAAAGACATGGTTTCAAGCGAATACGCTTTATTGAAATTTGAAACGAGTGATCGGCTTGAGGCTGGCAAATCGGTCATAATGTTTGTTCTGATCGGATCAGTTTTAGGTCTGCTCGCGGGCTTTATGGCGCTAGTGGCTATTGCAAAAGGAATTACCGCGCTGGGTGTTCCAGAGGGTCTTTCATATGCCATTGTTGCCGCAGCCACGGGCATTATAGCATTCATTTTGTTTAGAATTTCTCAGCAGAGGGTGAAAGAACGCATCCTTACTCCCATAAAATTTAGGAAGGGGTAATTTGAATGTCTCAGACAACATTGAATGAAAGAGATGTGCGACGCGAAATTCTTTTGGAAGAAGTTGAGCTCAGTCGGCAGGCGATAAACAAAACCATCACTGGCTTGAAAACTAATCTTCAACCATCACATTTGGTTGGCGAAGCGGCACAGCCAATAATTGCGCAGACCAATGTTGCAATCGACACCGCAAAGGCATTTGTTCGCGCAAATCCTTTGTTGTCGATTTCTGCAACGACTGCAGCTTTGATGGCGTTGACAGCTTCGGCGCGGAGCTACCGCAATTCAGACCAGGTATCCTATGGCAAGCCAGGAAATGCGCCAACGCGCGTCAAGGCTCGTGGTATTTCGAATTATTTTGGACGCTTATCTTCGGATGTTTTGGACCGCGCTTCTGGCGTTTCAACAAATCTCGTACAAGAGGCCGCGAGTGTGGTCAAAAATCATATTAACGACCGCACCAGTTCTGCGGAGACGGCCGCTCTCGGCATTGTCAGGGGCATTACGCAGACTGCCGTGGCAGCCGCGGAGACGATGTTATTGTCAACAATTGCCAATGCCTTGCGCGCGCGAACAAATTCCACGCGTGCAAATAATCGGCGCGATGGTGATGACGAATATTAGCCGATAATACTGGAACGAAGTTTGTTCTGGGGCGTTTCAATTTCAGGTTACCGAAAATAAAACAAGGAGGATTTCATCAAGGGCCGTAGTGCATTGTTATGGCTAATTGGCATTCCAATTCCAATCATCATTTTGATTGCGCTATTTTGGGGCCGTTGATGGTTTGAATTTTAGCTTTTGGGTGAATTTTTTCGGTGCTCATTTGAGGCGGTTCCTCAAGAAGAACTGCCTTTTTCCGATTTAAAAACCTTGGCTCATGTTCATTGCGGAACACAATTCCATGGAACTTATTGCGGCTTCAAGCATTCAATCGACAGCGACGGTTTCGATTTAATAACAGGAGAACAAAGTGACAGTATCTAACAACATTAACAAAGTTTCTAAAAATGCTGAGAGTGCATACGAAAATGTGAAATCTGCAGCTAGTGATATGGCGGACTCGCTTTCGGAAACTGCATCAAATGCAGCTGATACTGCCAAGCATAGGCTCAATGATGCCGCGCATAACATTCAAGATACGGCTTCACACATGAAGGATTCAGCAGTCGACACAGCAAATTCTTATGCCCAGCGAGCAAATAATACACTGAAATCAGCTGGCGTCGATACGGACTTGATAGCTACACGCGCCAAAGATCAAGCCAGCGCTTTGCAAAAAGCAGTTGAAGATGAAGCGCGTCAGCATCCGCTGCGCACACTGGGTATTGCAGCATTGGCTGGTTTGGTTTTGGGAACTTATTTTACCAGACGCTAAACGCAAAATGGTGGAGAAAAGGGCCCGTTGATTTTAACGGGCCCTTTTTTATTAATCAGAATTTGTCGACCGCATTTTTCACACTGCTTTTTGCCTCGCCTATTTTTTCTTGCACAGTGCCTCTAGCTTTTTGACCGGCGCCTTCAGCTTCCAAGTTTTTATTGCCCGTAGCTTTACCTACAGCTTGCTTGACAGAACCTGCAGCCTTGTTGCCTGCACCAGCAATTTTATCGGATGTAGCACTCATTTTCCTCTCCTGAAATCTGTTTAAGTGGACGTCATTTTAACGTTTCATATGCCCGAGAGTTCCGACGCGCAGATGCCAAAAAAATGGCAGTCTTTTGACTGCCATTCTAATCTATCAATTTAAAATATACTAAGCCCGGCGAATCATCTTGAGGATGAAAAGCAGGATCACTGCGCCAATTGTTGAACCGATTATTGCACCACCAAATCCCGGCACACCCACAACATATGAGCCAAAAATCCAACCGCCGATAACTGACCCGATGATACCAACAATAATATCACCGACCAAACCGAAGCCGCCGCCCTTAACGATTTGACCAGCCAACCAACCAGCTATCGCCCCGATAACTAACCAAATAATAATTCCTTGAGGATCCATGGTATTGCCTTTCTTTTTCTTGAATTATGCAACTATGCAGATACATAACAATCTTCCGGGCAAACAGTTCCGTCAATTCTATGTTTATGACATATCAGCCACAAGCGCTTTCAATTATTACAATGCTTGCTCGTCCAGCTTCTTAGCTCTGTTGACACCTTCTTCGTACATGAAGAACGACAAGCGTTTTCTGGCGCGATTCACCCGGCTCTTAATTGTTCCAACCGCCACGCCACAAATTGCAGCGGCTTCCTCGTATGAAAATCCGGAAGCGCCAATGAGCGTTACAGCTTCACGCTGATCCTCTGGAAGTCTAGCTAAAGCTTCGCGCAGATCCTCCATGGCAAGGTGGCCTTCTTGTTCGCCGGCCACGGCAACTTGGGAAGAATAGACACCATCGGCATCTTCCACTTCGCGTTTGCGTTTGCGCAACTGTGTGTAAAACTCGTTGCGCAAAATTGTATAAAGCCAAGCGCGCATGTTGGTATCAGGGTCAAAACTATCATGATGTTTCCAAGCTTTCATCAACGTCTCTTGAACAAGATCGTCTGCCCGATCAGCCCTCGCCGTTAATGACATTCCAAAGGCCCGAAGACCTGGAATTGCTGCTAGCAGTTTCTGCCTAAAATCAACCGAAATGGTCATTCATACGAATCCAAAATTTGAAATATAGTCAACTTTAAGTTTTGTCTTTTTTGGATGTTGCCGCTTCAAGTTGGCTTAAAAGGTGAAGAAATCGGTCTGGAACAGGCTGCTCTGCAACCTCGTTGTAAAGAACGCGAAGTTTTTTTCCCAATGCATCAGGCAGAATGTTGTGGGAAGATAAACCAAGTGACATTTCGTTTCGCTTATTATTTTTGATCACCACAGCTCCGCCATTTTAGATTTTTCCACCCGTCAAACACTCATTTTTAGTGTTTTGATACAACTTCTAACATTGCCGGCTAATTCCGGATTGTCAAAGAATTTTCCCATTCGGTTATAAACTGCCGCCTTGCAAAAAAGTTCCGTACGATTTGGGTATCTGATCAAATTTTTATTCTAGTGCTTAGGTAATCACCGTAGGCGCAACGCGGCCGGTCTTGGCTTCAGTTTCTGCAAATGAATTGGCCATTGTAATCAATTGAGCCAAAGCGGCCTGGGTTTCGATGTTTTGCTTGGCGCTATCAGATTCATATCTCTCGACATAAACCCGCAGCGTTGCGCCAACGGTTCCTGTTCCCGAAAGACGGTAAATGATGCGCGATCCGTTTTCGAAAATCAGCCTGATACCTTGGTTTTCTGTGAACGAATTGTCGACTGGATCTCGATATGAAAAATTATCAGCGATTTTAATTCCGTTCTGACCGACAAGGCCACCGAGCTTTTTTTGCAGGTCGCCCATCAATGCGTTGGCACGATCTAAATCCACCTCCTCATAATCATGGCGCGAATAATAGTTGCGGCCATATTCGCGCCAGTGTGATTTTACAATCGCCTCAACACTTTCACGGCGTTTGGCTAAAATATTCAGCCACATTAAAACAGCCCACACGCCATCCTTTTCGCGCACATGGTTTGAACCTGTGCCGAAACTTTCTTCACCACAGAGTGTGGCTTTGCCAGCATCCATCAAATTGCCAAAGAATTTCCACCCTGTTGGTGTTTCGAAACTCGGCACTCCCAGTTTCTTGGCCACCAAATCAGCCGCGCAGGATGTGGGCATCGAACGGGCAATGCCTGCAATGCCAGAAGCGTAAGCCGGTGCAAGTTTTGCATTGGCGGCAATGATCGCTAACGAATCTGAAGGCGTGACATACTGGCCTCGGCCAATAATGAGATTGCGATCGCCATCGCCGTCGGATGCCGCGCCAAACAGCGGACCATTGTTTGAGAGAACCAAATCACACAGTTCTTTCGCATGAACCAGATTTGGATCGGGGTGATGGCCACCGAAGTCAGGAAGCGGTGTGCCGTTCATCACGGTTCCAGCGCTTGCTCCAAGTAAGTCTACTAAAATTCTTTTCGCATACGGCCCAGTAATGGCGCTCATGCCGTCAAACTTCATCGTGAAGCCCGATTTAAACAAATCTTTTATGGCGTCGAAATCGAACAAAGTCTGCATCAGCGCTGCGTAGTCGGAAACGGGATCAACAATTTCCACCACAGTGTTGGCCAACTGAACTATTCCGATTGTATTGATATCAAGCTCATCAGTATCCAATGTCTTGTATGTAGAGATTGATTTTGTTTTAGAGAATATTGCATCAGTTATTTTTTCAGGTGCAGGCCCACCATTGCTGCCGTTATATTTTATGCCAAAGTCGCCGTCAGGCCCGCCTGGATTATGACTTGCTGAAAGAATAATACCTCCGAAAGCTTGACGATTACGGATCAGATGTGAAACTGCTGGTGTTGAAAGCAAACCATTCTGGCCCACAATGACTCTGCCAAAACCATTGGCTGCAGCCATGCGCATGGCAGTCTGCACGACATTGGCATTATAGTAACGACCGTCGCCACCGATCACTAAGGTTGCGCCTGCATATCCATCCAACGCATCAAAAATAGATTGAATGAAATTCTCAGTGTAATGCGGCTGTTGAAACGCCGTAACTTTTTTACGCAAGCCTGATGTGCCGGGCTTTTGCCCCTCAAATGGTTTTGTCGTTACGAGTTCAAACATCAAAAAAACTCCTTCAAATATTTCAGCTATCGGTGGTGTAATGGTTACCGAGTTGTCCACTCACAAATCGTGCTGCGACGAAATTTGCTTTGCAACATGCAGCTGGCAAATCATTTCCATGAGCCAAGCTTTGCGTTAGCGCACCTACAAAACAATCCCCTGCCCCATGCGCAGACTTAACGACAACAGCATGAGGTGCTATAAAATTGCATTGCTCATCAATTGTTTGAAAAACCAATCCCTTTCCGCCTAAGGTAATCACCACCATTTGGTTTGGCCGAGCCAGTTTTGGCAAAAGCGCCAGAGCAGAGGCTTGGTCAGTGATATGAGAGCCAGTAAGCATTTCTGCTTCAATGCGGTTGACGATCAAAACATCCACAAGCTGCAAGAGTTGTTCAGACATTTCTCGTGCAGGGGCTGCATTTAAAATCACACGCGCGCCAGATTTACGAGCCGCTTGTGCCACGGCAATGTTCACCGGTTCTGGAATTTCATTTTGCAAAATCAAATATTTTGCACCTCCCAAATTTTTCCAAGCCATTGCGGCATCCTCAGGTTTCAACGCTAAATTCGAACCCGAAACAATGACTGCACCATATTCACCATCATCCTGCAATATTGCGGCGCTCACACCTGTGCCGTGGGTAGCATCCACTGAAACGTTATCAGTATTGACATGATGTGTTTTGAGATTGTTTAAAAGAGTTTGGCCAAAATCATCGTCGCCAACGCGTCCGATCATTGCAGATTTAGCACCCGCCCGCGCTGCCATAACCGCCTGATTGCCACCTTTGCCGCCGCAGAACTTTTTCCAACTTGTTCCTGGAACTGTCTCATCAACACGTGGCAAATGCGGCGCCGCAACCACTATATCTAGATGCAGGCTGCCACACACGATGATGTCAAACATATTGGGCATTACACACCATACATCGTTTTTTGAACAATCGCTTGGCTCATCACAGCATCCTGATTGAGGATGGCTTGCGCCAGAGCGGTATTTTTTCGCAGTTTTTGAACGATGGCCTTCATCGCTTCAACTGTGGAAATATTAGTCGAACATTCGGCGATGGGATCCAAACCTGTGATATCGGGAAAAGTATCGAAATATAGCGCTGCTCCATAGCCAATTTGATCGAGAGCATAGAGCAGTTCAATGGTCTGTTGCGGGTGAACGGAACCCACCATCAACCCATCGTCGCGTTTGCCATAGCCGTCGTTGATGTGAACCCCGAGGAGGCGTGAATGCTTGTTAATAAGCATCACAGCGAAGGCCGGCATTTCATCAGCATAAAGCACATGCGCAAAATCGAGCGTGACGCCAGTATTTCTTCGGTCAATATCTTTAATCGCCAGCAGTGTTGTTGCCACGTCTGGCATTAGGCTAAATGAGCGAGGCTCATTTGGTTTATACTCAATGCTAATGTCGATTGCCGGGTTATGATCAGCAATCTCGCGCATTGCATCAATGGTGTGATCCCATATGCGTTGGTAATTGGCTTGGAAGGAATAATCAAAACCATCCTGCCCCATCCATAAGGTCATCAGGTTTCCGCCCATGCGAGCCAGTGAATCGATGCCTCGTTTTGTAAGATCAATCGCTTCACGTCTCACTTTTTCATCAGGGTTTGTAAAGGCACCGATCTTATAAGCATGGTTTCCATAATAGCGCATAGCAAAGCCATTCAGCACGATTCCCAGATCATTCAGTTTCTGCTTAACTTCGCTTTCTTGATGACCATCAAGATGATCAGGATAATTGAAATCCACAGCTGTCAAATCTTTAACCTTGGCCGCCCGCTCCAACACATCAAGAGTGGTGACCTTTCCGTTTTTGCCCGGCCAATATTGTGATGCATTGACGCGAAAAGAATTTAATCTGGTGGCATAGCGATTGGTCGGCATTTTATTTTGTTGCTTTTTTCTTGGCTGAATTTGTAGCCGCAGGTTTTTTAACTGACGGTTTTGGTTTGGATTTTACTGAGGCATTTGCAGGCGGTAGGGCAGCTTCTGCCTTGATGAGGTTTGCAAATTTGGTGAAGAATTTATCGGCCAACGAAGAGGCGGTGGAACCAATCAATCTTGAACCTATCATTGCCAATTTGCCGCCGATTTGCGCATCAACATCATAGTCCATTTGGGTTTCGGTGGCGCTTAACGCGGTCAAGCGTATGTCTGCCCCGCCCGTTGCAAATCCTGCAAATCCGCCCTCGCCTTTGCCAGAGATGCGGTAGCTATCGGGTGGGTTTAAGTCGCTTAGTGTTACCTGCCCGCTGAAATTGGCTTTTACCGGGCCAAGTGCAATGGTGACTGTGGCCTTAAATTCAGTCGGAGATAAAACTTCAATGTTGCTACAGCCCGGAATGCATTCGCGCAAAATGACGGGATCGTTCAAGCCCTTCCACACAAGGTCGCGCGAAGCTGGGATTATTTGGGTGCCAGTTAGCTTCATGTTGTTCCTTAGAGATTAGGCGCGCCTGAATGAAACCGTCAAACGATACACAATAAATAGATATCTTTTTATCTTAGAAATAGCAGCAATCGGCCCTAGCGTTTAATTTACAATCGTCGCCTCGGTTGCGGCGCGCAACTCCGCGTCTGTCACGCCGTCGGCCAGTTCAACAATTTTCAGGCCCCCCGGCACGACATCGAGAACAGCGAGATTTGAAATGATGCGGTCGACCACGGCTTTGCCAGTTAAAGGCAATGTGCAAGATTTCAAAACCTTGCTTTCACCCGCTTTGTTGGTGTGATCCATCACCACGACAACGCGGCCAACGCCAGCTACCAAATCCATAGCGCCGCCCATGCCTTTGACGAGTTTTCCGGGAATCATCCAATTGGCCAAATCGCCATTTTCAGCCACTTCCATGGCACCCAAAATAGCCATAGCTATTTTGCCGCCGCGGATCATAGCGAAGCTTTGCGATGAATCGAAAAATGCAGTTTGCGGCAGTTCGGTAACGGTCTGCTTTCCAGCATTGATGAGATCAGCATCCTCTTCACCCTCAAACGGAAATGGACCCATGCCCAACATTCCGTTTTCCGATTGAAGCGTAACTTCCACGCCTTTTGGAATATAATTGGCGACAAGTGTGGGAATGCCAATACCGAGATTCACATACCAACCATCTTGCAATTCTTGCGCGGCGCGTGCCGCCATCTGATTACGATCCCAAGGCATCATGCAGCCTCCTTCTTACGGGTTGTTCTCTGCTCAATACGTTTTTCATGCTCGCCCTGAATAATCCGATGCACATAAATGCCAGGTGTGTGGATGGTGTCGGGGTCGAGCGAGCCTAGAGGCACAATCTCTTCCACTTCAGCCACGCAGATTTTGCCGCATGTTGCGGCAGGCGGATTAAAGTTTCGAGCTGTCTTGCGGAAAACGAGATTGCCTGATGGGTCGGCTTTCCAAGCTTTTACGATTGAAATATCCGCCACGATGCCGCGTTCAAGAATATAAGTTTCGCCGTTGAAGTCTTTGTGCTCTTTCCCCTCGGCAATCATCGTGCCCACACCCGTCTTTGTATAGAAGCCCGGAATGCCAGCACCGCCTGCGCGCATACGTTCAGCCAAAGTGCCTTGCGGGTTGAATTCCACTTCTAACTCTTTTGACAAAAACTGGCGCATGAATTCCGCGTTCTCCCCCACATAAGACGACATCATTTTTTTGATTTGTTTTGTGTCGAGCAACTGTCCAAGTCCAAAGCCATCAACGCCGCAGTTATTTGAAGCAACGGTGAGGCCCTTAGTGCCCGCTTTTTTAATGGCTGCGATTAAAAGCTCTGGAATGCCGCAGAGGCCAAAGCCACCCGCCGCAATCAACATGCCATCAAATAAAACGCCTTCAAGGGCTGCATCAGCATTTTTAAAAATTTTCTTCATTTTAATTCCTTCACACTATGCGCAGGCCTAGAATTTTGCGGGCTTGCTGCCAAGTTGCGACGGGGCGATTGTTCCGTTCGCAAATTTCAACAGTCCGCTTTACCAACGCGGCGTTAGATGCGGCAAGAGTGTTTTTGTCAAGCCGCACATTATCTTCCATGCCGGTTCGCGTATGGCCGCCTTTTGCTATTGCCCAATCATTAATGGTGATCTGGGCTGGCCCAATTCCGGCCGCACACCACTGCGCATCGGGGGCCAAGCGCTTTAAAGTTTCGATATAAAAATCAAAAATCTTTTCATCAGCGGGCATGGCGTTTTTAACACCCATCACAAATTGAATATAGAGCGGGCCTTTAAGTCGGCCGTCGGCCGCCATGCGAGTTGCCTGAACTATATGAGATAAATCAAAGGCTTCCACCTCTGGCTTAACATTATACTTCAGCATTTCGGAAGCCAGCCAATCGACTAAATCTGGCGGGTTTTCATAGACACGCGTAGGGAAATTATTGGATCCAACGGAAAGCGAAGCCATGTCCGGCTTTAACGGCAACATGCCGCCGCGCACCTGACCAGCGCCTGATCTGCCACCCGTTGAAAGTTGGACTATCATACCCGAACAATGTTTTTCTAAACCTTCCTTAAGCTTAGCAAAGCGGTCGGGATCAGATGTTGGTTTGCCCTCGTCATCGCGCACATGACAATGCGCAATCGTTGCGCCTGCTTCGAATGCTTCTTGTGTGCTCTCAATCTGTTCTGCGATGGTGATAGGAACAGCGGGGTTGTTTTCTTTGGTTGGCAAAGAGCCTGTTATGGCCACGCAAATTATGCAGGGATTATTTTTATTGTTGGAATCTGACATGCCACAACTATATGCGGTGCGAACAATTATGCCAACATTAAAGCAGGATATTCGATGTAGACTTTAAAAGCTTGCAGCAATTGCGCTCCCATAGCGCCATCGACAGCGCGGTGATCGCAGGAAAGTGTGAGACGCTGTGCAATGGTGCGGCGCATGCCGTCGAGTGGCTTTACATCATAAGTGCCAGCCTCATACATCGCCATGGTGGCCGAAGCATCTGGAGCTGCAGCTGCTGCAACAACGGCTTTATAGCCCTCAACATCCTGCGCAGTAATTCGTCCACGTGGGCCAGAACCTTTGACCGAAGCCAAATCCACCTTCTTTTGCCTGGCTAAGCGCCGCGCTAACGGTGTGGCACGCGTGCCCGAAGATGAGCTCTGATCAATCACTACAATTTTTTGGGTTGTAACAGGTGCCGAAATGTCCACGGCTGGCATGATAGGGGCTGCAGCTTTCGTCTCTTGCACCGCTTCACCCGGAGCATAGATCATCGCCACAATAGCGCCAATGGCTATGGCCGCTCTTGTGGTGCCCTCAATATTATTGATTACACCATCAGCAGGCGCATCAATCTCAATTGCCGATTTATCGGTTTCCATTTCAAAGAGCACCTGGCCCTTCTTCACGGTTTCACCGTTCTTCACATGCCATTTGGATATGATGCCCGTGCTCATATCCATATCGACTTTTGGCAATATAACTTCAGTGGCCATTAGATGCGGCCCTTCACCAAATTGCGCAAAGCTTCCACAATGCCTTCCACTTGCGGCACTGCGGCCCTTTCCAAAATCGGGCTATAAGGAATAGGGCTCTCAGCACCACCCATACGCAGGATTGGCGCATCGAGATAATCAAACGCTTCGCTCTCAGCAATCAGCGCACTGATTTCTGCGCCGATGCCAAGCGTCTTTACGCCTTCATAAATGCAGGCGAGACGAGTAGTTTTTTTTACGCTAGTGATAATCGTCGCGGTATCAATCGGGCGGATCGAACGCAGATCAACCACTTCAACCTCAATACCTTCGGCCTTCAAAATCTCAGCCGCTTCGAGCGCTTTGTGAACCATGATTGCAGCGGCAACCACCGTCACATCGCGTCCGTCGCGGGCCACATGGGCTTTGCCGATTGGTGTTAGATAATGGCCCTCGGGCACATCGCCTTTCATTTTATAGAGCAGCTTATGTTCGAAAATTAAAACCGGATCGGGGTCTTCAATTGCGGCCAGCAACATGCCCTTGGCATCGGCTGGCGTAGAAGGCTCGATCACTTTCAAGCCGGGCACGTGGGCAAACCATGCCTCGAGCGATTGCGAATGTTGAGCGGCAGCGCCCGTTCCTGAACCGCAAGGCATGCGGAACACGACAGGCACATTCACTTTGCCACCGAGCATATAGTGCATCTTGGCAGCCTGGTTGACGATCTGCTCCATCGCTAGTCCAGCGAAATCAGAAAACTGAAATTCAAGAATGGGCCTAGAGCCAGCAATGGCTGCACCCACTGCTGCGCCCGCTGTACCCAGCTCTGCAATCGGCGTGTCCATCACGCGACCTTCGCCAAACTTATGAACCAGATCGCCTGTCACGCCAAAAGCGCCGCCATAAACGCCGATATCTTCGCCCATGATAAATACGCGTTCATCAGCTTCCATCGCGATTGAAAGAGCTTCATTCAAAGCTTGTGCAAATGAAAGTTCGCGCATTATGCGATCTCCCTTGCGTAAACATCGCGGGTCACATCTTCTGGTTTTGGATCCGTGCCACCGCGCGCAAAGTTAAAGCCATCTTCGATTTCAGCTTTGGCATTGGCTTCCACTGCTTCAAGTTCTGTGGCTGTGAAAATGCCCATTTCGATTAACTCACTTGCAAAATGCGGAATGGGATCCCGCGCTTTCCACTCTTCAATTTCTTCCTTCGTGCGATACTTATTGCGGTCGCTGCGCGAGTGCCCGCGCGTGCGGTAGGTCTTACATTCAATCAATGTTGGCCCATCGCCGCATCTTGCGCGTTCAGTGGCCACAGCCATGGCTTCAGCCACGTCGGCGATGTTGTTACCGTCCACGATCACGCCGGGCATATTGTAGCCTGGTGCGCGGTCAGCCACATTTGCAATCGACATCGAACGCTCAGTTGAAACCGACATGCCATATTTATTATTTTCGCAAACATAAATGACAGGCAGTTTCCAAACGGCTGCGAGATTGAGCGACTCGTGAAATGCGCCTTCATTTGATGCGCCATCGCCAAAGAAACAAACGGCAACATCATCGCGCCTTTGTTGTTTTATTGCGAGTGCAGCACCCGTGGCCAAAGGCAAGCCGCCGCCGACGATGCCGTTGGCACCCAGATTACCCGTTTCCGGATCAGCGATGTGCATAGAGCCGCCGCGCCCACGGCAATAGCCTTCTTCCTTGCCGAAAAATTCCGCAAACATGTATTTGGCTTCCGCACCCTTGCCGATGCAGTGGCCATGGCCGCGGTGGGTCGAGGTGATGTAATCGGTTTTGCGAAGCGCCATGGTGATGCCCACGGCTGAAGCTTCTTGGCCGATGGAAAGATGCATTGTGCCGTGGGTGAGGCCGCGAACATAAGAGTCTTCAGCCATCTCCTCAAACATGCGCACAAGATGCATTTTGCGCAGCGCTTCTTTCAATTGATCCGGCGAAGTATTGACGTAAAACGGTCGATGGTTTTTTCCGGTGGTGGATTTTTTAGGGGAGCTGCTCATCGGGCCTTTAACGTTTCCTGCAAATAAAAACGAGCGTAGCCACGGGAGGAGAACCGAGGAGGATAAGGCCACGCTCTTAGGTTTTTATTTATACTTTTGCTGCTTTATAAGTCAATATGTAACAGAATGAGCGCGGCCAATAGTGGAACAATTTGCTAATATTGATCGCGAATGGCCGCAAGTTCGCCCGCCAGCATCTTCACGTCGCGCTCGCTCACCG
>JAYWEV010000091.1:0-15364 GCA_043779145.1 Aestuariivirga sp.
CAGAATGAGCGCGGCCAATAGTGGAACAATTTGCTAATATTGATCGCGAATGGCCGCAAGTTCGCCCGCCAGCATCTTCACGTCGCGCTCGCTCACCGCTGCTTGCATAGAATTTAAGCGCGGCAACAGAAGCGCGCCGGCAATGGCGAAAAACTCATCGTCGCCGATTCCTTTGATCTCACCGCCCTCCTCGGCCAAGAGCAAAGCCAAGCAAGCGGTGGCACAGACCGCGACATTGGGATCACCATCACCTAAAAGCTTCCCATTGTTTCGCAACATGCCATGACGCGCGATAGGTGCGGCTTCGACCAAGGCTAAAAGCGTTTCACTTAAAAATTCCAATTTATCCTTCGCGCTTGCTTTTGAAGCCATCTCCCGCCGAGCCGCATCAATGCGGTGCTCTAAAACCAAATAGGGTGGTTCAGCCCAGTGGGAGAGGATGTTTTGGCAGCTCCGGAAAAAATAGGCGTTAAAAATTGGGTTTTCGACCAGTCTATTAAGGGTGATGGCATTTTGCACTTCGTCCATAAAACCAGCGGTAAATGGCGATGGCATTTTGCGCCAATTGGGCAACAAAAGTCGGATCGAAAGATTGCCGCCTTTGGTCATTATGTCATCAACAACTCGCGCCAACCCCGCGACCAGGCGCGACAGCAATGTCGACCGCCTTGGAAACGCTGTTCCCTGCCCGTCTGCATTCCGCAAATCACGGACATAAAACTGTACAGTTCGCAAACTGTCGCGTATGCCCGCCGCCATGCACCACGCATGATCGGATAATCGTTCGGCAGTTTTGAAAGCAATACTCATGCGGCCAATTGAGCCTTGCCAGAGGCGCTTCGTCAAGCGATGATGTTGCCGCATGAAAACACCATTAACAACCGACGCTGCCAAAATCGACGATCTGACCCACGCGGTCAGGCGTTTCCGCACCGTTTTGCAGATGTTTGAAACCAACCTGGATCTGTTGTTCAAGAACTCGTCGCTCTCAACTGTGGTTGATCATGCGGCATTGGCAACCGCGTTCTCAAACTGGCGGCAGCGCTTTGACCAGACGAAATATCTTGCCGACACGAATAGGCATGATTTTGTTATTTTTGCTGCTGGCCTGATGCTTAAAGAATTGGTGGCAGCAGCCCCTTTGCAAACATTGCCGCGCCCTGCTGGCGAGGGTGCCGTTTTGACAACTTTGGCCGACGAAGGGTTAGCGCGCTGGCCTGAGGGTTATGCTTACACCAGTTTTTGCCTTTCGGTTGCAGGCGCAATTTTACGCGAAATGGGCGAGACTGAACCTGAATATGGCGGACCATCGGATGATCCGGCTTTTTGGGATACGTTTAAAGAAAACACTTTGGAAAGCCCCGCATCAGCAATTGCCTTTTTTGACCTTGTGTGCGGCCAAGAGCCAAACTGGGATGCACCCGATGTGCCGTGGATGAGAAAGGCGCTTAAACAAAATCGCGCGTATTTAAAGAACTGATTCTTACCGAAGCCTAGCTCCCGAAGCGGCATCAAACACAAAGAGATTTTCTTTGGCAAAAGCCACGCCCGCGATCTCACCTGGTTTAGCTGTGAAATCTTTGGCGGCTTTGACGGCCACGAAATCCTTGTCGACCTTGATCGTTACCAGGGTGTGATCACCAATCAATTCAGTGGTGTAGACCGTGCCTTTGATGGAACCTTTGGCGGGTGCAACGACGCTGCAATCTTCGGGGCGCACGCCAAGAACAGCCGAGGCCACTTTACCTTTGACGGGTGTATTGATTTTAGCGTCTTGGGCCATGAATGTATCGCCATCAAGCGAGCCCTTCACGATGTTCATCGGCGGAGAGCCGATGAATTGCGCGACAAAGAGATTGGCTGGATTGTTGTAAATTTCAGATGGTGTTGCAAGTTGTTGCAGCACACCTTTTTCCAAAATCGCTACACGGTGCGCCAAAGTCATGGCTTCAACTTGATCGTGGGTGACATAGATTGTTGTGATGCCCAATGATTGCTGCATGAATTTGAGTTCGGCGCGCATGTGGCCTCGTAGCTTTGCATCAAGATTGGATAATGGCTCATCCATCAAGAACACGGACGGCCTGCGGATGATGGCGCGGGCTAGTGCAACACGTTGTTTTTGACCACCGGAAAGTTCACGCGGATAGCGATGCAATAGTGTTTCAAGCTGAACTTGTGCTGCCGCTTCGCGCACGGCGACTTCACGTTCTGCTGGATTTACTTTGCGCACTTTCAATGGGAAGCCAATATTTTCGCCTACGGTTTTGTGCGGATAAAGCGCATAGGATTGGAACACCATTGAGATATCGCGGTATTTGGGCAGAACATCGGTCACATCTCGGTCACCAATTCGCACGCGGCCTTCTGTAGCGGTCTCTAAACCTGAGAGGATGCGCAGTGCTGTAGTTTTGCCTGAACCAGATGCGCCGAGCAGAACGAGAAACTCACCGGGCTTTACGTCGAGATTCAATTCTTCGAGCACTTTTACAGCGCCAAAGGATTTTTTGATTTTATCGAAGGAGACCGTTACGCCGTTTTTTTCGCTTGCCATGTAACTAACTCTCTATCCTTTAACCGCGCCGAGCAATACGCCCTTGGCAATAAATCGCTGGAGGAAAATGGCCATGAAGATCACCGGTATAATCATGACCACGATAACAGCGCACATCTCCCACCACAATGTGCCGCGCTCGCCCGCGTTTTTAGCCGCCACCATAATGGGCAGGGTTTGCGCTTTGGAGGTGGAAAGGAACACGGCGAAAAGATATTCATTCCAATTCAGAATGAGCGTCAGCAAAGTTGTTGCTGCAAGGCCGGGGCGGGTGAGCGGCAAAACAATATCCCAGAAAATTCCAAACCGTGTTGAGCCGTCGAGTTGGGCGGATTCCTCAAGTTCGATAGGAAGCCCTGCGAAGAAGTCATGCATCAACCAAACAACAATGGGCAGGTTCGCCACGGCATAAATTATGATTAAAGCCAGATGGGTGTCAAGAAGGCCCACGGCTTGGTACATCATGTAAACCGGAATGATGACCACAATGGGCGGCAGAATGCGCTGAGAGATCATCCAAAACAGAATATCGTTGTTGCCGACTGTTGCTGTGAAATGTTTCCCTAAACTGCGGACCAACAAAAAGAACAGGACTAATGCTACCGCCGAGGAAATATACCAAGGAATACCAGCATAAATTGTCGTGACGATGACTATGATGCAAAGCACGACGAACATGATGATGTTGCCGAACTTTGGCTTATATTGGATGCGGGCCAGCGCATAGGCGGCCATGCTGCCAATGGTGACGCAGAGGAAGGTTGAGCTTATGCCAATAACAATTGAGTTGGTGAACGTCTGATAGATTTTGCAGATTTGTGGTTCCATCGGCGCAATTTTTACGAACGGCGATAAGAGATAGATTGCTGAATTATAAACCAGCAGAAAAAGCTGACGGACAATCGCATAACCATCGCAAAATGGATCAGCGTTCACCATTGTGTGCCATGCATCAAGCGTTGGATGAAAATCAACAAAGGGGATGAAATAAGGACCGCTGTTCACAGTGTCGGCATCCTTGAATGCTGTGATCACAACCCAATAGATCGGGAATATCACAAAGGCTGACCAGAAGATGAGCATGGAATAAGCCACGACTTTAGACACCGGTGACATTTTGCCGATGGCAGGCGGTTCAAACAAGCGCTCAAAAAGACTGCGTTTGGTTTTTTCGAACTTGAATGGTGTATCGCTCATGCTTTGGCCTTCCGCAATTGCTTGAGCACCACATAATTGAAGAAGGACGAGCAGACCACGACGGTCAAGATCAGCAGCAGATAGGCCACGGCGGCCGATGAGCCCATATCGTTTGAACGCCAGACGAAATAAGAATGCAGTGAGATTGATTCTGTAGCGATGCCGGGCCCGCCTGATGTCATTATGTTTGGAAGATCGACAATTTTAAATGCTTCAATCATGCGAATGAGGATGACGGTGACGGCGACTGGAACAATCTGGGGCCAGATTATTTCTCGGAAAATTTGAACACTGGAAGCCCCATCGACTTGGGCTGCCTCAACATGATCGCGCGATACGTTTTCAAGGGCCGCCAGCATGATGATAAAAACAAAGGGGATCCATTGCCAGCTGTCGCCAACAATCACAAACCAGCGCGAGGCCCACGCATCGGTTGACCACGCCCAATCTTTCAGACCAATGAATTCCCAGAACGGTTGAAACGGGCCTTTGGTTATATCGAGCACCATTTTGAACGCATAGCCAACACCCAAGGGTGTGATCATCAATGGAATGAAAAACAACACGCGGAAAAAAATTTTTCCTTTGATGGGTTGGGAACAGAGAAAAGCGAGTGCAGTGCCAATTAAGAATTGCAAAGAGCAGCCGACGATCACGTAAAACAACGTAGTCAGCAATGTGCCCCATTGGTTTCCTGAAAGTAACGTGCCAGCCATAAGCCAAGCTATGAAAAGCGCCATCGAAGCGGAAATCAGGCGGCCGATCATACCAATCCACGACGAGCTTGATTTGTAAGAGTTATAAAGCCAATTGATAACAGCTGCCAATACGACGAGAATAAACATCCAGCCAAAAACACTAATAGTTTCTATACGACCAAGGAAATGCACACGCTCAGGGCCTGTGAACTCATTGAGAAAATTATCGAGCCCGACGAACCTGAATTTCAAACCGGTTCCTGAGAATTTCACGCGGCTCAATGCAAATAGGATGGAATAAAATGTTGGGAAGATTGCGAAGATCAAAATTAGAGAAACGGCAGGCGCAATAAAAAATGTGCGCGAGTGGCGATCAAACCATTCAGGCCAGGATTCGGTGTATTCTACCTTTGAAATTGTCACGTTGTCTCTTTTAACTCCCGTCATCCCCGCATAGTGGGAATCCAACTTTTGAACAGCACTGCGATTTATCGACGTTGGATTCCCGCCTTCGCGGGGCGGGACGGCTTATTTGGTAAAAGGAGAAACAGGACGGCTTTCGCCGCCCTGCTTTAGCTTCGATTATTTATTACTTGCTTGGGCCAAGCGCCAAAGCTTGCGACGCGATTTGCTTATCACGACCGAAGTCTTCGGTAACTTTTTCCCAGCCTGCTTCAATATTCTTCAGGGCTTCATCGACAGTGATTTCGCCAGCCATATAGCGTGCAAGTTCAGTATCTAAAACAACTGAGGTATATTGTTGCGCACCTGGGATTTTCATATCCGAGGCCATGTTAGGGTTGTTGATGGCACCGTTGATTGCGCCCATATAGTTTTTGGCCAAATCTTCAGTCATGCCAGCTTTGGTCCAGAATGCAGTGTCCTTGAGCTGTGACAGGCGGTAAGGATTATAGCCTGTGGCACCTACAGTCACGTCTACGCTCGATTGAGCAGACTGGTTCATGTAAGATAGGAATGCATAAGCAGCATCCTTTTTCTTCTGATCAGCCTTGGCATTGATTGCGCCAGCCCAACCACCGAAGGCCGAAAATGGAGCGTAGTTAATGCCGTCAACCGCAAGCGGAGCACTTTCCTTGGATACTGGAACGAGCTTGCCGGTTTTCCGATCAAGCACTTCTTTAGAACCAACGGCACCAACAGCGAATATCAAATTCTTCACTTTGGCTGCATCGGGATCAAGCTGCAATGTGCCTGGATCGCCCCATTCAATCAGCAAGCCGCAACGGCCAGCCTTGAACAGACCACGGGTGTCACCGATGTCCATGTTCAATTCTTCAGGTGGGCCATATTTTGAGGTTTCTTTGTAAAGTTCGAAAGCTTTCTTCCAGCCTTCGTTGTTGATCATAGGCTTCATCGTTGCGTTATCAAAATGGAAGCCCTGGGCAGTGCCCATAGTTTGCACGATGGGTGCAGCGATGGTTTGGATGGCGAAGTAAGACTGAGCATTACGCTTCTTGAAGATGCAAGAACCGTAATCTGGCTTTCCGTCGCCGTTCATGTCTTGGCCGTTAATGGCCTTGGCAACAGCAATATAATCTTCCCATGTTTTTGGTGGTTGCAATCCAGCCTTTTCCAAAACGTCCTTGCGGTAGTAAACCATCTGGAAGTCGCCATCGAGCTGAATAAGCTTAAACTTGCCGCCGATCTTCATGCCGAAATCGCGGAAATAAGGTGCGATATCTGCAGTGTCGATCTTGGTATCTTTGGCAACATATGGATCGAGGTCTTCGAGCAGGCCGGCGGAATCAAGTTCTACACCCCAGCCGGCTGCGAACACGGCAGCGTCAATCGAGTTGGTGCCCGTTGTCCAATCATTTTGAACTTTTGGGAAAATTTCCGCAAATGGCACTTCGGTTACGACGATCTTTGCACCTGTGGCTTTTTCAAAATCAACGCCACGATCCTTCAATGGCTGAGCAATCACTGGGCCTGGCCGGGTCAAGATGTTGACCGTCACACCGTCAAATTCGCCTGCATGTGCTGTGACGCTAAGTCCGGCAATCGCCGTTCCGCCCACGAGTATGCTGGTAAAGAGTTTACTTAATTTCATTCGTCTTCCTCCCTCTATGGCGAACCCTTGATGGGTATCGCCGTTGTTTTTGTTTTTATGCGTCTGGCTGATATATCCAAATCTGTCCCGAGCGCCAGCTACCGGATTGACTAGAATAGGCACTGAAATATCAGTTTGGCAATGTGTCTTTTGAAAATTGTTTAGGTACCAAAAAAAAGTCCCTTGGGGCTTGGGGGTTACAATTCCAGCGTGCCTGCTCTAGGCTCTCGCAAATAATGGGAAATAACGGTTTGTCGTCGATTGAAGTGCAACGAAAACAGCCAAAATGGTCCAAGATTGTTATCTATGGCCTGCTTTGGGTTTGGGCTTTGATTTGCATCTTTCCGATCTATTGGTTGGCTGTGACTTCGATTAAAGATGTGCCCGACATTGAAGGATTGCCGAAATATCTGCCTTTTGTCGATTTTTCGCCGTCGCTTGATGCGTGGCGTTTTATTTTATTTGATCATGCGGAAAACTTGGTGCCGAAGTTTTTCAATTCCTTGATCATTGCAAGTGCTGCTACTTTGCTTACGCTGCTGTCGGCCACGATGTTGCTCTACGGTCTATCGCGCTTTCGACTCCCAAATTCCCTTATGGGTTTCAATATCATCAGCATCGTTCTCGCAACACGTATCCTTCCACCGGTCATTGTTGCTCTGCCGCTTTATCTCATGGCTTATGCAACCCATATGCTCGATAACGTTTTTGCTCTGATCGCAGTTTATGTGGCCGTCAATCTACCCATCGCTATCTGGCTGCTGCACCCTGCTATCGGCACCAAAGCCACTGAGCAGGAAGAAGCAGCACAGCTCGATGGCGCATCGCACTTCAATATTTGCTTTGGGATATTGCAGCCGATGATCAGGGCCAGCTTAATTGCAACAGGTGTCATCATATTTTTGATGTGCTGGAATGAGTATGTGTTTGCGGTTTATCTCACGTCTGATCAAGCACAAACATTGCCGCCTTGGATGGTGGGGCAACTTTCCATGAAAGAAGCGCAGGTGGGTGGCGGCGCTGAGGAATGGGCGCATTTATCGGCGGCAACGATTTTCATGATATTGCCCGCCCTCGCACTTACGGCATTTGCAACGCGGGTTTTTAGGAGGCCTGTTTAAGGCTTTGCTAGGTGGCAGCCTTCTTTGCGTTTGCCTTCAACGTATTCATCGATCAATTGTTGAAAGCGAGTCTTACCAAAACTTGGGAAGTGTCCGCCATGGATGATGCTGACTGGTAGGGTGCGAAGGCTTTCGAGCGTTCCCACATAATCCTTTATGTCTGAATGATAGGCGTCATCAATCAGAGGGCCATCATAGATTACATCACCGGATAGAAAAATTCCGGTTTTGTGTTCGAATAAGCCAATGCCACCAGGCGAATGGCCGGGTGTGTGGATCACTTCGAAGGCGCGGTTGCCGAGATCAATCACATCGCCATGTTGCAAAGTACGGCCGAGCTCTGCTGGTTTTACGCGGTAGGTTTTTGTATTCCAACCTTCGGGGATGGAATCAAACATGTCTTCTGTGGAGTAACGATCAGCGGCTGTGAGTTCATTGCGTGGGTTCACTAAGATTTCAGCTTCTGCGGCATGGACAGCGCATTTACCAAATTCATGGTGGCAGCCGATGTGATCGAAATGGGTGTGACTGGCAACGCAGGTGAGTTCGCTTTCGCCGACCAATTTCACATGGTTGCGTAGGCTGAAATGCCCTAGGCCGGAATCGAATAACAAATTACGATCACGGCCGCGCACATGCCACATGTTGCAGCGGAAGAAGGGCTTGATCCAAGGTTCGTGGATGAGCGTGATGTCATCACTCATGCGGATGGTTTCATACCAGTCTTCGGCTTTGATCATCGCGCGAGTTTTACCATTTGGTTTGCTTCGCAATTAAGCTGCACAGTTTGGCCTATTGCGAGATCGGCTTCGGCTGCAACGCGGATAATGAACTGGGTGTTGTCTGATTTTGCCAGCACGCGCTTATAGCTTCCTTGATAAACGATATCGGTTATTTTTGCGGAACCCAATCGGCCATTTGATTTTGAGATTACGATATGTTCGGGCCTGATGGCGTGATCGTTGATGATCGTGCTCTCGCCCATGAAGGTTGCCGAGAAGCGTGAGGCAGGCTGCGCATAAACTTTTTCTGGCGTGCCTTCATCTTCGATTTGACCATTGTTCATGACAACAACATGATCGGCCAGCGCCATGGCTTCTTCTTGATCGTGGGTGACGTGAATGAATGCTGTGCCCACACGTTTTTGGATGGCCTTCAATTCATCCTGCATTTGGCGGCGAAGTTTCAAATCCAAGGCACCCAGTGGTTCGTCGAGTAGCAACACCGCAGGTTCAACGATAAGGGCTCGCGCCAAAGCCACGCGCTGGCGTTGGCCGCCGGAGAGTTGATGTGGCTTTTTGTTTGTTGATTGCGCGAGGCCGACCATGGCTAACATTTCTTCGGCGCGCGCTGTTCTTGTTGCATAATCAACACCACGCATGCGCAGGCCGAAACCTACGTTATTGGCCACCGTCATATGCGGGAACAATGCATAGTCTTGGAACACCGTGGCAGTGGGGCGTTTGGCTGGTGGGATGTTTGTGCAATCTTCGCCGTTGATTAACACGCGGCCTGCACTTGGTTGCAGAAAGCCACCCAGAATGGAGAGCAAGGTAGTTTTGCCAGAGCCTGATGGACCGAGCAGAACCGTGTAACTTCCAGGCTTGATGGCCAGCGACACGTCATTCAGCGCTTTTGTTTGAGCAAAGTCTCGCGATAGATTTTGTATTGTGACGAGATCTTTCATGCAGGTCGTTTCCTAAACGCGAAGACTTCAAACAATATGGCCATGAGGACTGACACACCAAACACAAGGGAACCTACCGCATTGGTTTTTGGGTTAAGGCCTGCGCGCAGCAGGTTCCAGATTTCGACGGGCAATGTGGTGTCGAACCTTGTGAGAAGAAATGAAATCACAAATTCATCCCATGAAAATGTCATTGATAAAAAGAAGCTGGCAAAAATTGCTGGCCATAAGAGGGGCGCTGTTATAAGCGAAAGCACTTTCCATTCCGGTGCACCCAGATCACGCGCGGCGCGTTCCATGTTGGCTTGGTGGTCGCCCATTTGGCTATAGATGATGGCGAAGCACAAAGGCATGTTGATCACCACATGGCCAATGCCCACGGCGAGCAATGATTTTGGAATGCCGATGCGGTTGAAGAACACGAGCAGGCCCATGCCTATGATGAGGTAGCTGATAGTTAATGGTGCTGTGATGAGACCGCGCATCAAAGCTGATTTCGGCAGATGGAAACGCGCAAAGCCCCATGCCGATAAGAAACCAATTAATGTGGCCAAGGCTGATGTCGAAAGCGCGACAAGGATGGAGTTGCCCAATCCTGCAACCAAGCGCTTATCGGCCAAAACGGCTGCATACCACCGCAGCGAAGGCCCATTGAAGGGTGGGATGGGAAAGAGTGAGGATTGGAATGAGAATAGCACAAGCACAAACACGGGCAAGAAGATGAAACCGTAAATGAGTGCCGCATATATGGTGGATGAGATGCGCAGCATCATGTGCGCTCAATCTTCAGCCAACGGGCACAGAAAAGATAGGCGACCGTGACGACCAGCATCAAGATAATAGAAAGTGCTGAGGCTGATGAAAAATCGCCGCGCCTGCCGATTTGCATCATGATCAATTGTGGCATCAGCAATTCGTTATTTCCACCCAGAATTTGGGGGGTGATGTAATCACCGATTGCCAATACGAAAGTCAGAAACGCGCCGACCATAATGCCCGGCAAAGTGAGCGGCAGAACCACATGGATAAAGCTGCGAATGGGCCCTGCCCCCAAATCCGCAGCGGCTTTGCGGTAGTTTGGGCTGAGCTGCTTTAGGTTTGCATAGATCGTCAGTGTAAGGAGCATCACGAAGAAATGTATAAAGCCAATCACCGTTGCGCCACGCGTATTGGCCAATTGGATCGGTGCCGACAAGATGCCAAGATCGACCAAGGTGGTATTCACAAGGCCTTTTTCGGAAAGCACCAAGAGCCAACTGTATGAACGCACGACGTATGATGTCCAGAACGGCAAAACGGCCAGAGTGAGGGCTAGCCGCTGCCATCGTTCAGGAACCACGTCAGCTAATATCCAAGCGAAGGGATAGGCCAGTAAAATAGAAATGACGGTGACGAGGCCGGTGACTTCGAGTGAGTTAAATAGCGCATAGTAATAACTGGGGCTGTTGAAGAACTGAGCATAGGATGCAAGTGAAGGGCCACTGCCGTCTTGTGGATAAAAGCTGATCGCCAACATTGCCGCGAAGGGCAAGACAAAGAAGGCCAGCGTCCATCCCAAGGCGGGACTGACGCTGGCCCACGCCGCGCGATGCTGGGGGAGTATCACGCGGTTTCCTATTTGGCCTGAATCATTTCAGTCCAAAGATCTTGCATCTTTTTATCCAGCGCTTCGTTTGGTGCTGGATAGGCTTGCGCACGCTTCAAGAACTCTGGCTGTTCAGCAAAACGCAGAATTTTCTTTTGATCATCGTTCAGTGCAGCCTTGGTGTTTGACGGCATGCCCCAATAGCAGCTTGAAGTCGCCAGACGCGCTTGGCCTTCAGGGCTCATGATGTATTGAATAAACTTCAATGCCATTTCCTTATTGGCGCTGTCTTTGAACATGGCCAAGGATTGCGACCAAAGAACCGCACCTTCTTTTGGAATAGAGAAATCGAGCTCAGGCTTATCCTTAGCGATCCCCGCAGTCACCCATTCGCCACCGCCCACAAGAATATCAGCTTCGCCAGTGGCCAAGGCTGTCTGGCTTGAGGCCACGTCTGTTACGGCTTTGGCATTGGCTTTCATTTTGGCCAACACTTCTTTGATGGCTGGCAAATCCGCTTCGGTCAATTCCGATGTTTTCTTGCCGATAGACATTGCGGCCATGCCGATCACTGGCAGGTAGTAATCATAAATCGCGATGCGGCCTTTATATTTGTCGCTGGTTAAAGCAGCGAGTGAATTCATATCAGCTGGATCAACCTTGGTCTTGTTGAAACCAATGGTGTTGTAGCCAAACTTTTCAGTGATGCCGTAACGTTTACCATCAAAAACCGTGCTCGAATCCATTTTCACTTCTGGAAACAAATCTGCCAACGGCAGTTTATCTTCTGGCAATGGCTCAAACAGTTTCTTCTCAACGCCACGGTGGATGTCAACCGAGTCGATCACCATCACATCCCAATCGCCGGGTTTGGATTGATCAACGAGTGCAAGGCCAGCGCCTGTGCCTTCGAATTCTTTGACGTTCACTTTGATGCCGTTGGCATCTTCAAAAGGTTTCAGCAAATTTGGATCAGAATGATCGCACCACACAAGCGCGTTCAAATCAGCAGCGGCGGCATGTGTTATTGGCAATGCGGTCAATACCAACATCGCAGCGAAAGATGCGCCTGAAAATTTCGATAGTAATGATTGTGATTTCATTTTTTTCGACCCTTGTTTAATTTTTCTGAAATCTGAACCAATTCAATATTTGAGTCAATTCCAAAATTCTGTTATGCGGCAATAATGACCGGACTTCGCGCCAAGCAGAAATTTGCCCGTAACAACCGTATCTTAGAAGCGGCCTCAGAGCTTTTCCGAAAGTCAGGCTATGAGGCAGCAAAGATCGAAGCTATTGCCGAGGCTTCGGAGGTGTCCACTGGAACCATCTATAACTATTACAAGAACAAGGGCGACTTGCTGGTTGCCATTGTTTCAATGGAAGTAAACGAGGTGTTGCAGGCTGGGGAAGTGTTGCTCGAGCATCCACCGCGCGATGCCGTTAAAGCAATGAATGCTTTGGTTGATATTTATTATAAACATTCGCTGGTGTATCTGAGCAAGGAAATGTGGCGGGTGGCGATTTCAATTTCGACACAACAACCATCCAGCCCCTTTGGAATTGCATATTCGGCGTTGGATAATGCATTGGTCAACCAGACTTGTGCCGTGATTGACGTGTTACAAGCGCTAGCGTTGTTGCGCAGAGATGTGCAAGCGAAAGTAATTGGCAAAGTGATTTTCAACAATCTCAATATGATGTTCATGGGCTTCATCAAAGATGAAGAAATGCAGCTGCAAAAATTACGCAGGATGGTGCATGCCCAAAACCGCGCGATTCTATTGCCGCTCGTTTAGTTATTCAGAATCGGTAGACATTGGGGATTAACACTCACCCACATCGTCATACTGGCGAAGGCCGGGACTGGTCTTTTTAAGAGTACAGCTAGTTGTTAGCCCGGCCCCGGCCTTCGCCGGGGTGACGGTATTATATAATTAAAACAGATACTTGAATTCAACGACTGCCGAATGCTCTACTCAATCCTAGCAATCATCGCATCCAACATCTTAGCCATGTCACCTATTGCAAATGACTTAGCGGATACGAGATCGGATTTTGCGGCTGCGGCATTGCCCATGCGCATAAGATATGTTGCACGGAGAATGTAAACTTCTGGCTCTTTGGGGGAGGCCGCGATACCTGCATCAAAATCAGCAAATCCCCCCTTCTCATCTTTCAAAATAATCTTGGCTTCACCACGTGCTGAATAGGCCACGCCGAGTGTGGGGTCAGACAAAACAGCGCTGGTGAAATTTGCCACGGCTAGCGCATTTTTATGGAGCACAAGATTGATGCGGCCACGATCATAGGCCGCTTTGGCATTGTTGGGATCGGCATCTAATGCGGCGTCGAAGGCTTTCATTGCCCCTGCTATGTCTTTAGCTGTTAATGCTGTTTCACCTTGCTTGACCAGATCATCAGCGGGTGTTGCCTGCGCCGAACTAAATGTGAGCAAAGCACAAAACGCCAACGCCACGCATTTTATCGAATTTAAACCCATCTAAAAATCGCAATCGCCCAAAGCGCACAAACTACTAGCCCGCCCCAAATTTCGTCACTCGCCCAGCCGACCCAAGCCAACATAATGAAACAACTGCCGAGAACACTAATGAAAAGACGGTCTCCGCGGGTTGTATCTAGACCAAATGCTCCATGGCGTGGAGCGCCGCCGGGTGAGCGATATTCCAAAGCACCCATGGTGGCGATTGAGGCGAATATGGCGATGAAGAAAATACCGGTCGGCCATGTCCAAACCATCCATGAGAGATCGAAGATCGATGTATTCTGCATTTCTGCGCCTCCTTATACGCGGCCCAGGGCAAAGCCCTTGGCGATATAGTTGCGTACGAAATAAATCACGACAGCGCCTGGGATCAGCGTGAGCGAGCCTGCAGCAGCCAGTAGTCCAAGTTGATAACCGGATGCGCTGGCGGTTTTGGTCATGATCGCAGCGATGGGTCTGGCGGCCACTGATGTGAGCGTTTTGGCGAGCAATAATTCCACCCATGAGAACATGAAGCAGAAGAAGCAGGCCACGCCTATGCCAGCGGCGATTGTGGGGATAAAAATGCGAAAGAAGAAGCGCGGGAAAGAATAGCCATCAACATAAGCCGTCTCATCTAACTCTTTCGGTATGCCAGACATAAAGCCTTCCAAAATCCACACTGCTAATGGAATGTTGAAAAGGGTGTGGGAAAGTGCCACGGCCCATGACGTGTCGAATAGTCCGATTTGCGAATAGAGTTGGAAAACTGGCAGGGCAAACACTGCAGGTGGAGCCATGCGGTTTGAGAGAAGCCAGAAGAACAAGTGTTTATCGCCTAAAAACCGATAGCGCGAAAATGCATAAGCTGCGGGCAATGCGACGGCCACCGATATGATGGTGTTGATGACTACATATTCAATTGAATTGATGTAGCCTGAATACCACGATGGATCAGTTAGGATTGTGCGATAGCTGGCGAGCGTGAAATTATGAGGATAAAGCGTAAAGCCGCCCAAAATTTCATTCGTGGTTTTAAATGACATGTTGAGGAGCCAATAAATTGGGATCATCAAAAATGTCACGTAAAGCACAGGCACATAGCGTGTGAGGGTTTTCATCTTATGCGTCCTCGTTCTTCATCATGAGGGTGTAAAACAGCCACGACAGGAACAGAATTATCATGAAATAAATCAGAGACATTGCCGCTGCTGGCCCCAAATCAAACTGACCCAGCGCAATCTTCACGAGATCAATTGACAGGAAAGTTGTGGCGCTTCCTGGGCCACCTCCAGTAAGCACAGACACCTCTGTGTAAATCATAAAGCTATCCATAAAACGCAGCAGCACAGCAATTGTAAGCACGTGTTTGAGTTTTGGTAATTGAATGAAACGGAAGACTGCCCAGGTTTTTGCGCCGTCCACTTTGGCTGCTTGATAATAAGCATCAGGAATCGACACCAAGCCCGCATAGCAGAGGAGTGCCACAAGCGATGTCCAATGCCACACATCCATCAACACAATGGTGAACCATGCGGCCACGGGTTGGCGGGTGTAGTTATAATCTATGCCAAGGCCATTAATCACTTTAGCGAGCAAACCAATATCTGGAAGCGCCATGATGTTCCACATTGAGCCGACGACGTTCCAAGGAATGAGCAGCGGCAATGACATCAACACCAGACACACAGACACCCAAGGACCTTTGCGCGGCATGGTGAGGGCAACGCCGAGCCCAAGCGGAATTTCAATAGCGAGCACGATGCCGGAAAATAGAAGCTGACGCAGCAAGGCGGAATGGAAGCGTTCAGAATGTAGTACGTCCTGAAACCAGTGCACGCCCGCCCAAGTGAATACATTGTCGCCAAAAGTCTCTTGAACAGAGTAATTGACCACGGTCATCAATGGAACGAGCGCGTTAAAGGCAACCATAATGAATACTGGGGCAACGAGCCACCAGGCTTTA
>JAYWEV010000092.1:0-15354 GCA_043779145.1 Aestuariivirga sp.
TACATTGGTCCTAACCCGGGAATGTGATTGCAGAACGAACGCGAAAGGTGACTGGCGCAATCGCAGTCGTTACAACGGTAGGCAGTTTCTCTTTTTCCTTTCTATTGTCCGGGTTCAGCCTCAATTGGACAGAATGCATGACTTGAAGAACGGAGGATTTCTGGTTCATCGTAATCGTATGGAGAACGATGATGAGACAGAAACCGACAACACAAGTGGGCTCGACCGAACAGGTTGTGAAAGACATCCGCAGGGCGACACGGAAGCAATATTCGGCTGAAGAAAAAATCAGGATCGTGCTGGATGGCCTCCGCGGCGAATATAGCATCGCTGAGCTTTGTCGGCGTGAGGGCATTGCCGAGAGCCTGTATTACAGCTGGTCGAAGGAGTTTCTCGAAGCAGGGAAGCGGCGTTTGGCAGGCGATACCGAACGATCTGCCAGCACGGGTGAGGTGAAAGAGCTTCGCCGCGAAGTGCGTGACATGAAGGAACTGGTGGCTGACCTCGCCTTGGAAAACCGTGTGCTTAAAAAAAGCATGATAGCAGATGGGGGTGACCCAGAATGAGGCACCCTGTGTTTGAAAAACTTGAGATCATCCGCATTGTAGCAAAGTCGCACTTGCCAGTGCGGCAAACACTGAACAAACTCGGTATCCCAAGGGCCACGTTCTATCGCTAGCACGATCTTCACCGACTGGGCGGGATTGATGCTCTTGAAGATCATCTGCCACTGCCAGGCCAAGTGTGGAACCGTGTTCCCGACAAGGTCAGACGGAGATTGTTGATCTTGCACTTGACGAGCCCACACTGTCGCCAAGAGAACTTGCGGTGCGCTTTACTGACACAAAGCGTTATTTTGTCTCGGAATCCTCGGTTTATCGGTTGTTGAAGTCCCTTGACCTGACCACCAGCCCAGCCTCCCTCCGGCTACAACTGCAAGAGAGCTTGGGACCATCGGAGTTCTCACGCACAGCCGAATAGTCGCTGGTTCGCTCAACGCAAGAACAAGGCAGGTTACCGTGGAAAAGATCATTTGTGGAGTCGACATTTCAAAGGCCAAGCTTGATGTCGCAATCAGGCCGCTTTCAATCAATCAGAGTTTTAGCAACAACGCAGAAGGCATCACAGCAGGCAAGCTGCTTAAAATGGAAACTAGAATGCGCCAGATCCTCCGTTCAATCAGGCTGCACAAAGTCCATATTTATCTGACGACGGACATTATACCGGCGCTACACGCTGTTCAAACTGCATTCATGTCGTGTATTCTACATGACGATAAAGGAGACACAAATGAAACTCGCCTCTCTCGCACTGTTCGTACTGCCGCTATTGGCCAATTTTGCTTTTGCTGCCGATGGCACAGAAGAGTTTGACACGCCATCCCACAATATGTGCTGCCATTTCGTTCCCGCTTCCGGCACATCAGTCCATAGCACACTGGACGGCTCTGACGAACTCAACTGCTCGCGTGTCCAACCGAAATATTGGAATATAACACTTACGGCATTGGGCAAGATGAAAGTTTATAAACACCCCGGCGAGGTCGCCGGCTGCGGCTCTTCGACGATTTTGGAATATGGCCAATCCCACATCTATGGTGATTTTAGGTGCACCTCCGAAACCACCGGCCTGACGTGCTTGAATTCGCATGGCAAAGGCTTCACGCTTTCCAAATCGGGTCTCAAGAATATCAAACCATAGCTAAAAGCACTGAGAGGCGAATTGATCGCTCGTCAAATTCATATTAGGTCGTTTTCCGATCATGTTGGTTTGTATCGGGCATTGATGAAGAAGTTTCTGCAATCGTTTTTCGAGATTTTCGGCAGGACTTTTGCGATTGCATCCCAGAGTTAGGTGACAGTTCTTGTAGCGATTTTGCCATGTCCACCAGCCTCCATGTCCGGCAAACAGCCTGAATCATCAAATCACCGATTCGGGAACCCCACCAGACTCATTCAGTTTGAAAAACGCTCTAAGGTAACAGCTAAAGGGAAGCGTCCCCTTATCTCGCTTTATCCACACAATGATGGATTATGAAGAGGCATAGCATCACATCACTGCCATCTGTCACCGTTAGCGAGCGCCGCCCACCACATCACCTTAACCCGGTTTTGATATTAATTCTTGACCTTCGATCGATGATGGATTTTGTTGCAATCTGCTTCCTGCCTTCCCATTTATAAGAGTGGTTGGCACCTTTCAGTCCGACACATTGTAAAGAGGTGAGCTGTGCACATCGAAGAACTTACGAAAATTGCCAGTTTGATCTTTTTAAGTGGCCATCGTTTTGGCAGGCTGGCTTGTGCCAGCAATTCACAGCCTTACATCACACCCTTCAATTTTGTTTATTACGAAAATTTCCTGTACAGTTTTGGCACTGTTGGTCAGAAAATAAACTGGATGCGCGCCAATCCGCTTGTCTGTGTTGAAGTGGATGATATTGTCAGTCCTGTGCATTGGACAAGTGTCATCGTCAATGCAAAATATGAAGAGCTGGTCGACACGCCCGATGGTCAGATACATCGTGATCTTGCCTTTAAGCTGCTGCAGAAACGGAATTTATGGTGGGAGCCTGGCTATGTGAAAACGGTCATTCACGGCGAGCAGCGGCCCATGGAGCCGGTCTATTTTCGCTTGTTCATCGAAGACATCACGGGGCACAAGGCGGTGCAGGATGACGCGCAGTTACGTTCGCACTGAGACGTGATCCGGCAGAATGATAAAGCACAAAACGGCTGATTTATCCACGCTTGAATTCGCGATACTTTAGGCGCAAAGTGCTTGAATGGGGGCGTTACCAACGGCGCGTTTGCGCCAACGGAGCGCGCAGATCATGGAAAGCGATATTGCACAGAAGGCCCCGAAGCCAGCTGATCCAAAAGCAACATGGCCAGAGAAAACTCGGGAACTTCACAACCACCATATGAAATCCACGGTGTGGAACGACTTCAAGTTTCGGGATGATGATATTGTCATCGCTACCTACGCAAAATCCGGAACGACATGGACGCAGCAAATCGTCTCCCAGTTGATTTTTGCCGGTGAAGAGGGATTGAATGTTCATCAAATGTCGCCTTGGGTGGATCTTCGGATCTTGCCGCCCCCTGCTCTTGCAGCACTTGATCACCAGACCCACCGCCGCTTTGTGAAAACCCATCTGCCGATTGATGCCTTAGTGTTCTCGCCAAAAGCAAAATATATTTATATTGGACGTGATGGCCGCGACGCGGTCTGGAGTTTTCACAATCACCACTACAATGCGACAGACGAATATTTTGAACTCTATAACACGGGCGCAGTCCATGGCGGGGCACCCTTGGAACGCGGCTCGCCTGATCCACATGTTTTTTACAAGGAATGGTTCAACGGAAACGGCTTTCCGATCTGGCCTTATTGGCACCATATCAGTTCGTGGTGGGCCATCCGCAATTTGCCCAATGTCTTGCTGCTGCATTTTAACGACATGAAAACGGACCTGGAAGGCAGCATCAAACGTGTCGCCAAATTTCTGGATATTGCGATTGCGCCCGAAATTTTGCCGCGCATTGTGGAGCATTGCAGCTTTGAATACATGAAAGCCCATGCATCTGAGGTTGCACCGCGTGGCGGAATGATGTGGAAGGGCGGTGCCACAACATTCATCAACAAGGGCTCCAATGGCCGCTGGCGCGATGCGCTGTCTGCAGAAGAGGTTGCGGCTTATGATACAAAATCACGCGCAGAACTTGGCGCTGAATGCGCAGACTGGCTGGGGCAAGGTGGAGAGATCAAAAACTGAATTATGATCAGTTTCAGCTCTTAGAGCGTTTTCCGATCATGTTGGTTTGTATCCGGCATTGATGAAGAAGTTTCTACAATCGGTTTTCGAGATTTTCGGCAGGACTTTTGCGATTGCATCCCAGAGTTCGGTGACAGTTCTTGCAGCGATTTTCTTGAGGCCAACCTCAATCATCAAGTCATTTGTCCGGCTCGATTTGGAAACAGTTAGACCGCCGGAACTTCCAGAAAACTGGGAGCCATCCATAACCCATGATGGGCGCGAACCCTCAAAGCGAATAGTCTTGACGTCATTTTTGACGGTAATGCTATCAACTGACGAAAAAGTATCGAACAGTGTCATAGCCATATCTGAGCCGTTGACGATTGAGTGGGAGTGAGGGGAATAATATCAGAAACTGTTTGTCTTTCACTCCAGCAAGAACTGCACATCCTCTTCCGTCAATTTGGCTGATGCTGCACCGCCCTCTTCTTCGCCCCACAGTGTAGCGGCCAGAGAGCGTTTCTTGTCTTGCAGGGCTAGAATTTTTTCCTCAATTGTTCCGCGTGCGATCAGGCGGTGGACGAAGACGGGTTTGGTTTGGCCGATGCGGTGGGCGCGGTCGATGGCTTGAGCTTCGACGGCGGGGTTCCACCATGGGTCATAAAGGATCACCGTATCAGCGGTGGTGAGGTTCAGGCCCGTGCCGCCTGCTTTTAGGCTGACCAGTATCAAGGGCACAGCACCAGACTGGAAAGACTGGACCGGGGCTAGCCGGTCTTTGGTGGCGCCGCGTATTTCACTAAAGGTGATGCCACGCTGGTTCAGTTCAGGCTTGATCAGATCGAGCATCGAAGTGAATTGGCTGAACAGGATCACCTTGCGTCCCTCGGCCAGCAATTCGGGCAGCATTTCCAGCAGACGGGAGAGTTTCGCCGAAGTTTCCGCGTTTGTGTCTTGTCCTGCCAGCAGGCGCGGATCGCAACAAATCTGGCGCAGCTTCAACAACGCATCGAGGAAGATGATATGGGACCGCATCAAGCCGACGCGTGCAATCTCTTCTCGCACCCGTTTCTGCATCAGAAGCCGCATCGATTCATAGAGCGCCTGTTGCGCATCGCTGAGATCAATCCACTCCGGTATTTCGGACTTTGCGGGCAGGTCACTTGCCACTTGGTCCTTGGTGCGGCGTAACATGAATGGCCGCAGGCGACGGGCGAGGAACCGCTTGGCCTCAGCGTCATTGTCTCGCGCGATTGGTCTGGCGACAGTGCGGTTGAACTGGTCCAGATTGCCAAGCAGACCCGGTGTGACCAGTTCCATCAGGCTCCAGGCATCGGTTAGCTGGTTTTCAACTGGCGTTCCGGTCATTGCCAGAGTTTGCGCGGCCTTTAATTGTTTGGCGGCTTTGAAACCGGCTGTTTTTGGGTTCTTCAGCATTTGCGCTTCATCATGGATGATGAGGCTGAACTTCTTTTCCTTGAGCGTTTCGATGTCGCGGACCAGCAGAGGATAGCTTGTAAGTATTACATCCTGCGCGCCGATTTGGGGCCCGAGGGTTTTGCGGCTGGCACCGTGCCAGAGCAGCACCGTCAACGTCGGCGCAAACTGCGTCAGTTCCGCCTGCCAATTGGGCAATACCGATGTGGGGCAGACAATCAGCACCGGGTGCAAAAGCGACTTTGCGGCTTTCAGCGTTGTGATGTGGGCAAGGGCCTGCACGGTTTTGCCCAGCCCCATATCATCAGCCAGCACACCGCCAAAGCCAGCACCGTGCAGTGCTTGCAGCCAATCCAGCCCCTGTTGTTGATAGGCGCGGAGCGAGGCCTTGAAACTGTCAGGTGTCTTGCAGGGCTGCAATTGCAGTTGCGTGAGGGCCTTGGCCAGCTTGCGCAAGGGTTCGGCCCCGGTCCAGGGAATATGGGCGTTGGTGCCGCTTTCAAAATCCGCCAATGCCGCCAAGTCACGGGAGGGCAATCGCAGTTTTTCGGTGCCATGTTGATCGCGTGACGCGAACTGCAAAAGCATCTGCAGGACCGGCTTGATCTTCTCCATCGGCACTTGCGCAAGCTTGCCTTGCGCGATTTCAATCGACAGCGTTTCGGCGGAGTGTTCGAGCAGCGCGTCGCCATGTTGCTGCAGCATGCGGCGGAGCAGGGGCAGAATGTCAATCGGCTTGCCGTCGATCCGGGCACCCAGACGGATGTCAAACCAGTCAATGCCTGAGGGTTCAACATCAAAGCTCAAACTGTCCGGCTCAATTTCGATAAAGACCAGTGACCAGCGTGGGGCATAAGTGATGCGCCAGCCATCGGCTTGCAAATGTGGCACGTGGTTCTGCAAAACATCTGCGAAATGGGACGGCGTTGCCCCGATTTGCATCGTCAAATCCCAAGCCTGTGCAGTTTTCGCCTTGGCTTCGGGAAAGGTTCTGATGGGCCGCAATCCAAGCTGTGCCATGCGCCCAAAGGCCCGCTTCTCCGCCGCCAGATCGCGCTGAATCTGAATGGTGGCGTCGTTGGTGGCCCGCAGGAGCAGGGTGGCTTCGGTGGTGTGCGTGACTGTGGTGCCGTCGTAATCAAAACTCAGGCGCGCCGACGCCGTTGGGGTTTTCACAATGTCTCGCGAGTAATATGTCGTACGCCGGGGAAGCAAGACCTCCACAACCTCCTCCCTGAAGGTGAGAACAGGGGTCGGCGCGATCATCCCCAGGTTGGTCAAATTGAGAAGTATGGGCGGCGGCACCGCGTGGCCTACAACTTTACCCCACTGTTCAGCGAGTGCCGAAACGGCGTGGGGCGGCACGGGCGGAAGGCGGAGCAAACGTTCTGCCAAAATGCTCTCAACGTTGGTTTCCACCCGGTGCACCGCGCCTCCTTCCCCATCGATCAAAAGCGGTGGAGCGAGTGCTACGAGGGTCAATCCGGGAGGGACTTCGGACAATGTCAGCCGTTGTTCGCCGGCAGCCATCGTCACCCAGGAAAAGGCGGCGGACTTGCTATCTGCCGTGTGGAGCACAGGCCCGTCAGGATTGCGCCAGCGCAGGCGCCCGGTGGCGATGGCTTGATCCAGCCAGTTGGCCCCGCTAATGCTCTTCAGCGTGCCTCCCGAAACGTCACTCTGGTAGTCTGTTATCTGCTTCACCAACCACGCATCTATTGGCGTGGGCACCGCATAGATCCAAGATCGATCGTAGCGGTTGGGCTCGCGCCAGATTGGTTTGCCATCGCCTGAGGGCTGCTTGAGCCAGACTTGAACCGACATTTCATGCGGCATCATCGGTGGTGACAAGGGGGCGGATTGACCCTTTGGCAACTTGACGGGATGCAATGGGCGCGGTGTTACCACATAAACAATCTTAGGTCCGCCTGTCTGCATTGCCGGCCCTTGCACCTGCGCCTCTGCCAGCCAGAAAAACAGGGGCTGTGGCAAGGATGCTGGCTTTGCGGGCGGGGGTGGTTTGGGAAGGGTAACACGGTTGCTTGCGGCAGGTAGTGTGCCTGACATCTGTTTACTGCGGGCCCCATATAACACCGCTGCACAATGCTTGCAGCCCATGCCTACCGGGCAAGAGCATTCGGCTATATACCCCGCGTCGATGTCATCAATGTCGAAAGAGATCATAACAACATAGGGGTCCCGCTCACTGCCCTTTACCCGGGCGGAAATTATGCTCATTTCCAGATCGATCTTGAGTTTGGTGACGCGACCCTGCTGCCAATAACTCTGCCCTGCACGAACCATGTTCGTGGTCTGGATCATCTCGTCGATTAGAGAGTCGGTGATGTCAGGAATCATGGTGCATGGTCGCAATTGCCGGAATGCTGTTTCTACATTCCAAGATGCGAATTGCCTATTGGTAACTTGAATTCATGCAAATTGAGTTCAAGGTCACCACTGAAAGCAAGGTTATTGGCGATAATAATTGAATGCGTTTGGCCAATGCAACATTGCGTGTGAAAACGTCGGGAAATTTTCTGACGGTACATTTGACGGTATTTGCGGACACACAATTGAATAAGTTTTTTAATTCAATATATTACGTGGCTCGTTGATGATCGAGTGGGAATAATTTAAACTTCAGTGCTTCAAATTTTGCAGCGATACCAGCGGCTCAAGGTTGCCTAGATTGTTCAAAACCTCGAATAAAAAATTACTCAAGATCGGTTGATATTGTTCTGCGATGTGTTGGGTGTCGCCCAACACGAAGGCGCGGAGTGAAAAGCGTCTGTCAGCAATGGCGATGGCCAAGGCTTGCGGCAGGGCGGGGATGATGAGGTCACCTTCGCTCTTTGGCCAAAAGGAACCAACATGTTGGTTTTCAACTGGAACAAATAGATCAATGTTTGGAAATTTCTGAATGATTTTTGCGGCGCGGAGTGAAGCGGCGTGGCGATCAACAATGTAGAAAATAATAATCCGGAAGCCCAGTTTTTTGAGTTCCTCAAAAAAACTCAGCTCCTCAACAGCGCGAAAAAATCCATCGGTATGTCTGGCTGGAAGATCGATCACATAATCACGGCCCGGAGAGGCGATGATGGTATCAAACAATTTCATTTGGCCGGGCATGGCTGCAAAATCAGCCAAGGCGGTTCTGCCAGGGAAAAAGTTACGCAATGGTCCGTCTGGCGCATCGGTGTCGATCATAAACGGATCGCGCCCATCAAGCAGCAAATAATCCGCCAACAGCCGCGCCAGCAAAGTCTTGCCGTTGCGGTGCTGGTCGGATGCGGTGATGTAGACCGTGGGGGTGTAGGCCACGGGTTTTAAACCCCTTTAATTTTGGCCGGGCGCGCGGCCGCCAGAAATGATGTCTGCTAACATTTGCACGCGTGCAAATTCAGAATCAATCTCCGAACACCATTTGCGCACATAACCGCGAAGAACAAATGAGAATTTTCCAGCGCTGCCGTCAGCAGCTTTGTTTTCAATAAAATCCTTTAACGTCACGCCTGCAACATCCACTTGCTCGTAAGCCATTTCATTAAGTTTCGGGAGGTTGATTTCTTGCGCCTTTGGAATAGCCGAGAAATATTTGCGGTGTGTGGCCTCGTCCCATTCAAAGAAATTGGTTTCGTTGATGGAGTTGCGCGCCACAACATAAGAGATGCCTTGAAGATACTTGGCAATCTCGCCAATTTCATCAAGCGAGGCGATAGAAGGCCCGACCACATGCATAAGCCCTAAATTAAACACGCCGTTGCGCGCCGCTTCAAGAACGCCGATGCGCTCAAACAGGTCTAATGCAAATGACAAATTGCCGGCTTTAAAATCAACCAAAGTAACAGGCACGTTAGCTGATTCCATTGTGTCCAACACCTTCATCTGATCGGCAACATGTCCCAGATCGATGACTTCAGTTATAGTTGGATAAAAGCGGCGCAGAGAGCCGCGCGGGTTTTCAGTATCGAAAGCCCGCGTTAAAACGTTTTTACGTGCAAAATAATCCAGCAACGCGCGGGAAATTGTGGTTTTTCCGACGCCGCCTTTATCTGCGCCGACGAGAATGAGTGTTGGTTTCATTGTTAGCCTCTCGATTGTTCCGCTTCTTAATCGTCAAACACTAGCACGGGTTAAGTTATGCGCATAGATTGTGCAAGAAGTGTTTTGTATATCTTGAACCGCAGTTGTGGAGCGCTAAAATGACAATTCTGATAATAGGCATATTTTTGTTTGGTGGCAGCCATTTGTTTTCGGTGGTGCTTGCACCTATGCGCAACCGACTTGCAGCATGGGCGGGTGAAGCGCGTTATAAAGGCGTTTATTCGATCATATCTGTGGTCGGCCTTGGAATGATGTTCTGGGGCTATGGATTAACGCGCGACAATGGTGAGATGTTTTACATGCCTGCCGCCAATGCGCGGCACATGACAATGTTTTTGGTGTTAGTCGGTTTCATTTTCATGGCAGCGGCATATGGTAAAAGTTATCTCAAATATTGGCTGCAAAATCCGTTTTCAGTTGGAGTTTGCCTTTGGTCGATCGGCCATTTGATTGCCAATGGTAAAATCGCAGTCGTATTGATCTATCTGACATTTTTGGTTGTTGCTGTACTAGACATCGTAAACAACATGGCGCGTGGAAACAGACCTATATTTGAACCGACCGCCAAATCAGATATCGTTGCAGTCCTCGCAGGTCTAGCAGTTTATGTGCTCATGCTTTTCGTGTTTCACCCTTATGTTCTCGGTGTGAGGGTGGTTGAATAAGCTCATTAGAACTCAACGCCATAAAAGCCTACGGCAACCTCAAGCTCTGTTTCCTCATATTTAAAATGCGAATGAATGATTTTTTCGAGCGCTAGAAAAGTTTCCTTAAGCGCACTGAAACTTTCAGTCGTTGAATTTTGACTGTTTGCAATGTTGGCCAATTCCAACTCTTGCAGCAAATGATGGATGATTTCGTGTTCGGCCATCAGACGTTCTACAACTTTCTTAATGCCGTCATTACCGCGTTCATGGAGCACCGGAAACAACATTTGGCTTTCAATATTGTGGTGGGCATTTAGCATTTCGCACTCTTGGCCACAAAGGTTTCCAAACATCCGCATGGTTTTCCGCATGTGCAAATCTGTGATTGTTTGGGTGAGTTCAGCTTGTTTAGGTACACCTACTGCTATTTCATCCAGCGCCCTTCGCACCTGTGACAATTGCATTAAATGATAACGATGGATCATTTTCAAGTGTTTGCCGGGCAGTTCATGTTGCTCGGTTGCCCCTTCAAGCTTGGGCGCTTTGGGGCGGGTGCGGTCGTCGAGAAGGGTAATGGTGGCCATGGTTAATCACTAGACCGCCTCGAGGTTGCTCGCAACGCCTGTGCAGAGTATGATGCATGAATGTCACAACACACCGCCCTAAAACGTATCACAGCACCCGATATTCGCGCGCGCAAAAACGGCGAGCCGATTGTTTCGCTCACCTCCTATCACGCGCATACGGCTGCCATAGCTGATAAGTATGTGGATTTTCTGCTGGTGGGCGACTCGCTCGGCATGGTGATGCACGGGTTTGAAACAACGCTGCCGGTGCCACTTGAATTAATGATCATGCATGGCCGTGCTGTAACCCGCGGTGCAAAGCATGCGCTTGTGGTCGTTGATATGCCATTTGGTTCTTACGAGGAAAGCCCCGCGCAAGCGTTTCGCAATGCGGCGCGGGTGATCAAGGAAACTGAATGCGGTGCCATTAAGCTTGAAGGTGGTGCACGCATGGCTGAGACGATTAAGTTTTTATCTGAGCGCGGCATTCCGGTGATGGCGCATATTGGCCTCACGCCACAGTCGATCAATGTGCTGGGGGGCTTTAAAGCTCAGGGGCGCGAGCGGGCAGGCTGGCCAATTATTGAAGAAGACGCACGCGCAGTGACCGAAGCGGGTGCTTTTGCTGTGGTGCTTGAAGCTGTGGCCGAACCGCTGGCTGCTAAGATTACGAAAGCAATTTCAATTCCAACCATCGGCATTGGGGCATCGGCCGCGTGTGATGGCCAGATTTTGGTGATGGAAGATATGTTGGGTCTTTCGCCCAAAGTTGCACGCTTCGTGAAAGAATTTGGCAAAGTCGGCGTGGCCATTGAAGGGGCGATTAAAGCCTATGCTGAAGATGTGCGTTCGCGGGCATTTCCAGGCGCTGAAAATGTTTATGAAGTGAAGGATTGATTGTTCACTTTCTCTCAATAACTCCGACTCTTTTTTGACATAGATTCCCGCCATCGTTGCGCATCATGAAACTTAATCGTCGCGATGTGATTGCTGGTGCAATGGCTTTGGGCCTGCCGCGCTTTGCTGTGGCGCAGGTTGCGGGCGGCGTTGTTTTAACTGCCGAAAAATCCACAATGCCAATATTAGGCAAGGGCGCAGGCAAGACCCCAGTTTGGCGGTTTATGAGAGATCAACCTATTGCAGTGCTGCGCGCCAAGCAGGGGCAGGAATTCAAAGGCCGCATCATAAACCATTTAGACCAGGATATTTGGCTGCATTGGTTTGGCGTACGCGGGCCCTCGGCGCAAATGACGCTCAATGTCTTGCCGGGAGATGCCAATGCCGTGGCATTTGCTTTCACGCCACCAGATGCAGGCACATTTTGGTTGGGGCCGTTGCAGCACGCCTCAGAGCAGCGCGACATGGGGCTTTATGGGATGCTGGTTGTGGAAGAGGCAACGCCAGTTGTTCCAGTTTTCAATGATGTGCCGCTGATTTTTGATGACTGGATGCTGGATGATAAGGGGCGGCCTCAAGGTAAATTCGGAGATCTCGAACCAGCCATAGGAGAAGGCCGACTGGGCAATTGGTTCACGGTGAACGGCGCATTCAAATCGAAGATCAAAGTCACTCTTGATAAGCCACTGAGGTTGCGTTTGCTCAATGCCGCCAACGCGCGCGTGATGGCTATCATTTTCAAAGGCGCGACGCCTTTAATTATGGCTTTGGACGGACAGCCGATAACACCAAAGCCAATCACCGAAGACGGATTGAAATTGGTGCCAGGCCAACGCGCCGATTTGCTGCTGACCGAAATGTCACCTGAAGTTGCCATAGCACTCGACGTTCTTGATGACGTTACCGACGTTGCTTTTCTTCAAGTGAGCGGGGTCAATATTTCTGATCAAGTTGCTGACAGCTTCAAGCTGCCCCCCAATCCTTTACTCGAGCTCGGCGATTTAAACAGTGCGCGCCGCATCCCCATCGAAATTGAAGGCGGTGCAAAGGGTGGTTTGCAATCGGCCAAAGTGGGTGATGCCACGCTGGATATGCGCGGGCTTTTAGAGAAGGGGTTGGCATGGGCATTTAACGGCATAGCAGGCGTTGGCGGGCCACCCCTGTTTGAAGCCAAAAAGGCTGAGACAATCATATTGGAGTTTTCCAACAAAACCAGCTTCCCCCAGCCTGTTCATATTCACGGCCATGTTTGGAAACTGATCGAAAGTGATGGCGCTGCGTTCAGTGATTCCAACTGGACGGATACCGCCGTTGTGCCCGGGCTTTCAACTGCCAAACTGGCATTTGTGGCTGATAATCCTGGGCTTTGGGTGTTGCAGAGTTTGATTGCCGAACGGGCCGATGCAGGGTTAATCGCTGCTTTCTCAGTTTTGGACGCCACTTGAATTGCCTTGATTTGGCCCTCTGCCTGCTTTACTTGCGGGCTCTGAATTACGGAGCGCTGATAAGTGTCGAATACTGACGAGTCGATATTCCGCGAGGTGGACGAGGAAGTTCGCCAAGACGAATATAAAAAAATCTGGGATCGTTACGGAAAATATTTCACTGGCGTGGGCGTTTTGCTCATCGCTGCAGTGGCTGCTTATCAGGGCTGGCAATATTACCAAGTGAAGCAGGCTGAAGATGCAGGTGCGGTTTATTTTGCAGCGCTCAAGAAAGCAGCCGACGGCAAGACGGATGATGCGCTCTCTGCACTCGCAGCGGTTAACCATCCGGGTTTTGGCCAATTGGCGGCTTTGCAAGGTGCGGCTTTGTTGGCCTCAAAGGGCGATATTGAAAAAGCTGTTGCTGCCTATGATGCTTTTGTCGCGAAGGCCGACAGCGATCCAGCACTCGCCGATATGGCGAGGATCAAGGCTGGCTACTTGTTGGTGGATACATCAACACCAGACCAATTGCTCACGCGGCTTGGTAAATTTGACAAAGATGGCGCTGTCTGGCGGCAAGAGGCGCGAGAGATTTTCGGTCTTAGTGCTTGGCGCGTGAAGGATTATACGATGGCCGATCGTTATATGCAGGCGGTTTATAATGATGCTGAAGCCACGCCTTCAATGAAGCAGCGGGCACAGATTATGATTCAACTGATTGCGCCTAATGTGGTGAAGAAGTGAAGCAGCTCGCACTCATCATATGTTTAGGCGTGGCGCTCGCCGGTTGTTCGACTTTGAAAAAAGTGACAGGCCAGAGCAACGACACGGTTTTGCCAGGTCAGCGCGAAGAGATTATTCCAGATGATCAAAAGACAGCGAAGGATCCGATCGTAGCGGGGCAGGGCCAAGCTTCTGCGGACGTGCCAACCGATGAGCCGGTGGTTCCGTGCAATCCTAAAAAACAACTTTGCCCGCCTACAACAAAGACTTTGCAATGACGGTGACCATAGCCATTCTCGGGCGTCCTAATGTTGGTAAATCCACACTGTTCAATCGGCTTGTCGGTCAGAAGATTGCGCTGGTTGATGATCAACCCGGTGTAACACGCGACCGCCGTGAGGGTCTGGGCCGGCTTGGTGATTTAGAGTTTCGTGTGTTTGATACAGCAGGTTTAGATGATGCCAAGAAGGGCTCACTTGAAGCGCGCATGAGCCTGCAAGCAGAAGAAGCCGCAAAACTTTCCGATCATATTTTCTTTGTGATTGACGCCCGCGCAGGTGTCACACCGATTGATGAACAGTTCGCAGAACGCATTCGCAAGCTGGGCAAGCCCGTCACTGTGCTCGCAAACAAGGCAGAGGTATTGCGCATCGCGCAAGGCGTGGGCGAGGCTTATTCATTGGGCTTTGGCCAGCCACTGCCAATCTCTGGTGAACACGGCGAAGGTATGGAACATATCTATGATGTGATCCGACCTTACATTGATGCTGATGAAGAAGCAAACAAAGCAGCTGATGATGAAGACGCTGAATTTGTGCCCGCTGAATACGATCCTGAATATGAAGGGCCAGACCGGCCAGAGCGGCGCTTGCGCCTTGCCATTATCGGCCAGCCCAATGCAGGCAAGTCGACACTTGTGAACACGCTGCTTGGTGAAGACCGAATGCTCACTGGGCCTGAAGCTGGTATCACGCGCGATGCAATTTCCAGCGATTGGAAATGGGGCACGCGCGAGATCAAGCTTTGGGATACGGCAGGCATTCGCCGCAAAGGCAAAGTAAAGGAAAAGCTGGAGAAGCTTTCCGTCACCGATGCAATGCGCGCCATTCGCTATGCTGATTGCGTGGTGGTTTTGGTTGATGCTTCGATGAGCATTGAGAAACAGGATCTAACGCTGTGCGATCTCGTGGCCCGCGAAGGCCGTTCGATTGTTTTGGTTTTGAGCAAATGGGATTTGGTTGAAGACAAACTGGCGGCAATGAAAAAAGTCGATTCTATCATGGAAGATATTCTTCCAGATATCAGGGGCTTTCCCATCGTCACATTATCTTCACGCCAAGGCCGCGGTATTGAGAAGATGATGAATGCTGTCATCGAGATGGACCGCAAGTGGAACATTCGCGTCTCAACATCGAAGATTAATCGTTGGCTTGAAAATGCAGTGCAGAAGAATGCACCGCCGGCCCCATCAGGCCGCCGCATCAAGATTCGTTACGCAACCCAAGCCAATGCAAGACCACCAACATTTGCAGTGTTCGGAAATCAGCTTGATAAATTGCCGCAAACTTATGTGCGCTATTTAATGAATGGTTTGCGCAAAGATTTCGGTCTCGAAGGTGTGCCCATTCGGTTCTCGCTGCGCGGCGGCAAGAACCCTTATGATAAATGAGTATTTGAACTTCTAGCGCAGGGTGAAACTCAAAATGCTCCCTGCAATAGAAATTGCGCACCAAGTCAATCCCCAGGCCCACGCCAGAACTTTTTGTTGTGGCCACAAGATCCAAATGACAAAG